>DASUWP010000058.1:0-36755 GCA_036378335.1 Acidobacteriaceae bacterium
TTCATGATGATGGGGTTGAGCCACTTCGCCCCGCGCGATGAAATCTTCAACGTGAAATACGTCGCCACCGCCACGCCCCCGATGCAGGCATAAAGCGCCAGATGTTGCGCCACACCCCGCGCCTCGTTCTGCAAAAGCACCACTGTGGAAATCGCGCCCGGCCCGGCGAGCATCGGCACGGCCAGCGGCGTCACCGCGATGTCATTCTTTTCCACACCCGCGGCGGTCTCCTCATGCGTTTGCTGGACACGCGAACGTTGCGCCCGCAACATGTCAACGGCGATCAGCAGCAACACCACGCTTGCGGCGATTTGAAACGCGGGCATGGTGATGCCAAGGATTTTGAAAATCAATTCCCCCGTCAGCGCAAAAAACAGCAGCACGCCCGCCACGACGAACGACGCCAGCCGCGCCATTCGCACGCGATGTTCCGGCTCGTCGCTGACCGTCATGGCGATGAACGCCGGCACCACCGCCAGCGGGTCCACGATCACAAACAGCGAACTCGCCGCGAGCAGGGTGTATTCCGCCAGAGACATGTCGCGCGAGATTAGAAACGAATCCGTGTTCCGGTCAAGCACCCGGCGCACTCGCAGTTGGCAATCTCCCGATTTGACGCATGGTTGGTTTTGCTGCATACACGGATGCGTCCATGGAAACGAAAAAGAAGCTGACCTCCATCGGCCCGCCAGTGCCCGAGTTGCCGGTCGCTGATGTCGAACGCGCACAAGAGCATTACAGAGATGCACTCGGTTTTGAGATTGGCTGGCTTTACCCAGGCAAAGAGATTGGGGCTGTGTCACGCGATAAAGCGGTAATCTTCTTTCGGAAGAGGGTGCCGCCGTTCGAACCTGCCGTTCACTGGGTGTTTGCTGAAGATATTGACGCGTGGTATCTGGAACTGAAGTCGTCAGGTGCGAACATCGTGGATCCTCTGGAGAAAAAGCCCTGGGGATTGCGGCAGTTCACCGTAGAGGATCTGGATGGGAACCTCTTCTATTTCCATTGTGACTGAATAAACTTCAAACGCTCAGGCGACCGTCTGCAGCGCCCGAATCTCTTCTTTGCGCACCGTCAGCTTCTCGACCAGATTGGTCTTCACCTCGAAGCCGCGCCCGGCCGCAGTCGGCACCGCGATCTCGCCCTTGTTTGAAACTTCCACTTCAGGCTCGATGATGTCTTCCGCCCAGTAGCGTTTCGACGCCGACACATCTCCCGGCAGCGTAAATCCAGGCAGTGTGGAGAGCGCAATGTTGTGCGCGCGGCCGATGCCCGTCTCCAGCATGCCGCCGCACCACACCGGAATGCCGCGCTCCATCGCCGCATTGTGCACCGCGATGGCTTCCGAGAAGCCACCCACGCGCCCATTCTTGATGTTGATGATGCGGCATGACTCCATATCGATTGCCGCCAGCGCATCGCGCCGGTTGCGAATCGACTCGTCCAGGCATATGGCCGTCTCCAGCCGCTTCTGCAGCATGGAGTGGTAATAGAAATCATCGGCCCAGAGCGGCTGCTCGATCATCAGCAGGTCGAATTGATCGAAATCAACCAGGTGATCGAAATCGCGCATGCGGTACGCGGAGTTCGCGTCCACGCTCAGCATGATCTTCGGCCAGCGCTTGCGCACCGCCTCCAGCATCTCCACATCCCAGCCCGGCTGGCACTTCAGCTTGATGCGCTGATAACCCGCATTCACCTCGCGCTCCACCTTGCGCAGTTGCTGTTCCATCGTCGGCTGCATCCCGATGGACACGCCGCACGCGATGCGCTTCTTGGTGCCGCCCAGCAATTCATATAGCGGCGCATTTTCGATCTGCGCCTCCAGGTCCCAGACGGCGTTCTCCAATGCCGCCTTCGCCATCGGATTGCCGCGAACCTTCTTGAATATCTTCGGGCAGTCGCCGCCGTGCTCTACCTGGCTCGACGCAAGCGCCGGCCCCAGTTCCTGCAGCAGCACCACCCACGCGGTATCAATCGACTCTGACGAGAAATACGGATGTTCGCCCGCAACGCACTCGCCCCACCCTACCAATCCTTCTGCATGGATCTGCGCCAGTAGCACACGGCGGTCTCTGGTCTCGCCGAAGCTGGTTACGAACGGCTCCACCAGTGGCATGCGGATCTCGCGCAGAACGATTGCATCGATTCTCATAGACTCTTTCCTGTTACCCGGCCTGTGTCTCTCATCCAGTGGTGAAGTCAATCTGTAATATTTCGCCCGTGGCGTGTCATTTCGAGCCCGCTGGAGAACCCCGGCAGCGCCTTATCGGATAGCGCCTGCGGCTTATCTAATTCTGTTTGTGTCTTCTGTTTGTGTCCAGCGACTCAATTCAAACCACCCGTTGCCCTCTTGGTCCCGCGAAAATCCCGTTACCGCCAGCCCGCGCGCAAAAGCCTCTTCAAATCGCGCCTGGTTCGCTTTCTGCAGTGCCATTGCCTGCTCTGCGCCCTCTGCGGACTCCTTCCACTGCATCACCTCATGCGGCAGTTCGATGCGCATTTCGACCTCGCCTTGCGGCGCACGCCTGCCTGCCAGCGTCTCGTTCACGCGTTCGCTGTCCAGCCACCATTCGGCATGCAGCCGGTCCGTGGGTCGGCCACCCTGAATCCGAGCAGAGGATACACCATAAAAATTGGGTGTATAGCTGCGGGTGATCGCTCCTAGCTTTTTGATGTTAAAAAAAGAGTTTTTGATTTCCAGCGGATCGAACGTCCACTCCATCAGCCGGATGCCCCGTTTCAGTGCATCTTCTCGCTGCGCCAGTTTCAGGCGACGGCCCAGGCCCGCATTGCGGAATTTCGGCTCCACCGCCAGCATATGCGAGTGCAGGTACGGCGCGCCGTCGCGAATGCCGGGAATCGCCATGGCAAACCCAGCCAGCGTGTCCTCGGCAGTGAATGCGCCCATCACCTGCCCGCCAATCCGCTGCGCCACGGTAAACATCCGCCGCGGGATCACATCCATCTCGTCATAACCCCAGATGGCGATCTGCAACGCGACGCACGCTTCCAGTTCCTCGGATCCGCGGCAGGAGCGTACATCGAATTCAGTTCCCGGATGAGCTTCCACCGGATGCTTCGCCTCTTCCATGATCATTCTCGTGCAATCGCCTCACGCTGCTTGACTTGCGACCAAAGTGCCTCTAGATCATCGGGGGTGCGATCGATCAAATCACGATCGCTTGCCTGCTCCATCGCAGCACAGCGCCTGCGGAATTTCCCGTTGGAGCTGCGCAGCGCCAACTCCGGGTCCACTTTCAAATGCCGCGCCAGGTTCACCACCGTGAACAGCAGGTCGCCCACCTCGCCCTCTACGGCCTCGGGCGCTGCTCCGGCCCGGACCTCAGCCTCAATCTCCCGGCACTCTTCTTCCACTTTCGCCAGCAGCCCCGATGGATCGGGCCAGTCGAAGCCCACCTTCGCCGCTTTGCCGCCCAGCTTCGCCGCCTCCAGCAACGCCGGGAAGCTGCGAGGGACCTCGTCCAGCAGTGAGGCCGACGATCCATCTTTCGCTTTTTCGGCCTTTTTGATCGCTTCCCAATTCGCCAGCACGCCAGGGGCTTCGGATGCAGTTGCCACATCGACCTGAGCACGATTTCCCGCGGCCGCGCTCGCCTCCTCGCCAAAGACATGCGGATGCCGCCGGATCAGCTTGCGGTTCAAATGTCTGAGCACGTCGAGGATGGAGAAGTAGCCGGCCTCATCGCCCATCTGCGCATAAAACAGCACCTGCAACAGCAGATCGCCGAGTTCTTCGCCCAGGTCGGCCCAGTGCTCACGCTCGATCGCGTCCAGCACCTCGTAGGTTTCTTCCAGCGTGTACTTGCGGATGCTTGCAAAGGTTTGCTCGCGGTCCCAGGGGCACCCACGCGGTCCACGTAGCCGTGCCATGATCGCCACACTCTCCTGAAACAGTGCGCCGGCGTCAGGGGACGGGCTGCCGTTCTGCTGGCTCATGCCACCACTTTAACCGAGGTTCGGAACCGAACGCTCGCCTGCCCCGCATCCAGTGCACCGTGCCCGCTATACTCGCCAGCAGCGCAGAGGAGCGCCTTCCGAGGGATGCTGACCATCGAGATCGTCTTCGCTTCGCTCTTCGGGCTCGCCTTCGGCAGTTTTCTAAACGTCTGCATCAGCCGCCTGCCGCGCCATAAGTCCATCGTGCGGCCGCCATCGCACTGCCCACATTGCGACAAGCCCATCGCCGCCCGCGACAACATCCCGCTCGTCAGCTTTTTTCTGCTGCGCGGCCGCTGCCGCAACTGCCAGAAGCGCATTGCGTGGCGGTATCCATTTGTAGAGGCGGCCATCGCGGCTCTCACCGTGGGCAATGTCCTGTATGTCGGCGGCATCAATGTGGACAGCATCGCCCTCAGCCTCTTCTGCGCATTGCTGCTGGCGCTGGCTGTGTGCGATGCGGAGACGATGCAGTTACCCGACACCTTGACGCTGCCGCTGCTCGGCATCGGCATCCTCTATCGCGCCAGCGATGCCATTACCGGAGGGATGCCCCACGGCGCCGCGTATGCCTGGCACTCTGCGCTCATTCTGGGGCTGCGAGGCTCCATCTCCGCAGCCGCGACGGCAGTGGCTCTACTGCTGCTGCGCTGGGTGTACGCGCTGGTGCGCCGGCGCCAGGGACTCGGTCTGGGCGACGTCAAGCTCGCCGCAGGCATCGCGGCATGGCTCGGCGCACGCCAGATGTGTGTCGTCTTCTTCCTTGCTGTGGTCACCGGCGCACTCACCGCACTGCTCGTGCTGGCGTTCCGCGGCCGGAAGAGATCGAAAGCAGAGGGGCCGCTCGCTGTTCCTTTCGGCACCTTCCTCGCGCTCGCAGGTATCTATTGCTCGTTCCTCGGAATCGAGACCCTGGAGTGGTATCTGAACTTCTTCCACTGAGGCATTTCGACATGAGCGCGTAGGAGCGCGGCGTCGAAAATAGAAATGGCCCGAAAGCATCTCGCTCGGGCCTGCCGCCGCTTCCGCCGTTTCAATGCCTCTATATTCGCGCCATCTCCGGCTGGTGAGCCACTTCGACCGACATGCTCTCGCGCAAGTCGAATACCTGCCTCAAATGATGCCTCAGATGCAAAACGTGGTAGCGGCGCCACTGGTCCATACGCAATGGGCCCAGCAGAAAATGCCGTCCCACGCGTTCCATGCCGAAGCGCTGCCGGCACTCATCCAGAGTAGCGTCCAGCGATTCGATCGCCGTCTCCAGCTGGTCCGTCAGTTCCCGGACGCCAGTCATGGCCAGGTTTGCTTTCGGCGTCGTCTGTTCCGGCGCCCCTACGCCCTTCGGCATATGGCCCGCACTCAGAATCATCAACTGAAGCGCCCATTCCGTCCGCGAACGGTGCGAGTTTCGCTCCGGCCGACCCTTCATGAGCCGCTCTTCGAGCGCGATCTGCGTGCTCTCCATGGAGAGCACCAGATGCTCGACGATCTGGTGTGCCGACCAGCAATGCGGCCTTCCGCAGGGATGCACATTCGCCGACGTCGCGTCGAACGAGCTGAGCTCTGCCGCGAAATCGCGAAACTCGGACTGGAAGACAGCATGCATCGCTGTGCCTGGACTCTTTTCCCGGACTCGTTTTTCTGGAATCGTTTTTCGGGTAACTGCACGACACCATAGAACGTGCCCACAAAGCAGGGCAAGTACGAAAAAGTGGCAGATTTGCTGAGCTTGATCCCCCGTTTGGGTTACTTCGACAGCTCGCGGATCGCCTTTCGGGCGGATTTAGCGTCATTCCCGTCGGGCGCGATCTGGAGATAGAGCTTGTAGTTGGTCAGCGCCTCGTCCCTATGGTGTAGGCCCGCTGCGGCGGCCGCCAATCCATAGATCACGTCCACGTTGGTCGGATCGAGCCGGCTTGCCTCGGAAAAACGTCCATAGGCTCCGTTGTAATTCCCATCGGAAAGATAGAATCGCCCGATTCGCAGATCGTCCTCCGCCTTTCCTGCGCCCGCAAGCGAGCCGCTCTGGATATCGGACTCACTCGGCTTCTTGAGCCGGCGCCGGCCGGTATCCCGCGGCAAATCGGCATTGGGATCGGTGTCACCACTCGCCGCATCACCACCGGGATTGGAACTGCTGCTCGAGCTGCTGCTGGAGCTGCCTGAAGAGCCGGCCGCCTCGTTGTTCTTCGCCGCCGCGGCGCTCTTTGACACGTCTTCGGGAAACGGATTCTCCTGCGCTGCCGTATTTCCCGGCTTCTGTTGCTGCTGCTGGTTCGCATCCGGCTGGCCGCCGTCCGGGGCGGATGGTATATCGGCTGGATGGCTCTGCTGCTGGGCGGCTCGCTTCGAGACATCCGATGGGAATGGATTCTCCTGCGCGGCACTCTTATGCGCAGCCGGCTTCTGCTGACTCTGCTGCTTGCTCTGTGAAGAAGAGGAAGGCTGCCCACCACCAGAATCCTGCGTACCCGACTGCTGTGCCATTCCAGAAACCGCCGGCACGCCGCTCAACACGAGCATTGCTCCGCAGAGCGTCAGCGAACGCGCCGATGTCGCCGCAACGGTCTTTGTCCACACCCGCTTCATCTTCTCTACAAGTATAAGACGGGGTATAAGACGCGCCCGACTCAGCGCAGGGCTCTATACTCAGGGCATCTTTTCCTTCCGAGGGACCCGATGGGCCTGATGATCCGCTCCTCCGCCATTCACGCCGCCGGCTGCTACACGACCGCCGCCATCCGCAAGGGCACCCGCGTCGTTGAGTACACCGGCCCGCGCCTCCGTAAATCGGAGGCAGACCGCCTTTATGATGATTCGCCTATCACCTATCTGTTTGGCATCGGCTCGCGCTCCATCGTCATCGACGGCCACGGAGCAGCCATGTTCCTCAATCACTCCTGCGATCCCAATTGCGAGACCGACGAGATCGGCGAGCGCGTCTGGATTTTGGCCATCCGTGACATCGCTCCCGGCGAGGAGCTCACCTACGACTACAACCTGTACGACGGAGACGAGGACGAGGCCACCTGCAACTGCGGCGCACCAGGTTGCCGCAAGACGATGTATTCCCCGGAAGAGATCACCCGCCGCGCCCGCCCCGCAAAGCGCAAGAAAAAGTAATTTCCTCAGGGGTCCAGGGATGCAAGAGCTCGATGCCGCTGGTCGGCGTTCCATCCAGTTCCCCACACGTCTTCCCACGCCTCTGGGGACTACAATCGAAGCAGACCCGCAGCATCGATCCGACAGATGGCCTACCAGGTTCTCGCCCGCAAATACCGTCCCCAATTCTTCCGTGACGTGGTCGGTCAGGAGCACGTCACCCGCACGCTTCTGAACGCGCTCGAGCAAGGCCGCATCGCCCATGGCTACATCTTCAGCGGCCATCGCGGTATCGGCAAAACCACCATTGCCCGCATCCTCGCGATGGCGCTGAACTGCCAGCGCGCCATCAGCTCCTCCGAACGCCCCACTTCCGAACCCTGCGGCACCTGCGACGCCTGCACCGAAATCCGTTCCGGGTCCGCCGTGGATGTCATTGAGATTGACGCCGCCACCAACCGCGGCATCGACGAAATCCGGGAGCTGCGCGACGCCGCCCGTTATCGCCCCGCGCGCGATCGCTATAAGATCTACATCCTCGACGAGGCGCACCAGATCACCGATGCGGCTTTCAACGCGCTGCTCAAGACGCTCGAAGAGCCGCCCGATCACGTCGTCTTCATGATGGCGACGACGCAGCCCGAAGACATTCCGCAGACCATCCGCTCGCGCTCGCAGCACTACGCTTTTCACGCCGTGCGCTTCGACGACATCCTCGCGCAGTTGCGCTCCATTGCCGACCAGGAAAAGCTCCAGGCCGATGACGCCGCGCTTGCACTGCTGGCCGAGGCCGGCGACGGCTCCATGCGCGATGCACTCTCCATCATGGACCAGGCCATTGCCAGCGCTCCGGTGGCGAATGGCCGGCCGCATCTGGAAGCCACGCAGATTCGCGAGCTCATGGGCACTGTTCCGAACACGGTCTTTGAGCGCCTGCTGGAGTGGGTCGGCGAAAACAACAGCGCCGCCGTGATGACGGAAATCGATACCCTGCTCAACGCCGGCAACAGCCCTTCGCAGCTCGCACGGCAGATGGTCCGCTATCTGCGCAATGCGGTCATGGCCAAGCTTGGCGGCGAGTCCACCGAGTTGCTTCAGATCTCCGATGATGAGCGCGCCCGTGTCGCGCGCACCGCGATGCTCTTCGCCGAAGAGGATCTCACGCGCTTCCTCCAGATCATGCTGCGCAGCTTTGACGAGATGAACTATCGCCAGGAGCCGCGTTTCCATCTCGAACTCGGCCTGCTCAAGCTCGTCCATACCCAGCGGCTCATCCCGCTGGAGCAGGTCCTCAGCCAGCTACCCGGCGGCGAAGGCAACGTCTCGCGAGCGGGATCGGCGCCGGTACGTTCCGCCACGGCTGCAGGTCCGTCGGCTTCACCTGCACCTCTCCAGCGAACTGCCGCGCCTCAAGCCGCTCCATCCCGCAGCGTCATCAGCACCGAAGCCGCTCGCGGCGGTTCGGCCGCGTCGTCCACGCCACCAGCACAGCCCACTTTCTCGCCATTCGAGTCCGATACGCGGCGCAAGTCCGGACCATCTGGCTCCGCAACAACAGCAGCGTCGTTTCCGGCCGAGCCGTCACCGACCGAGTCGTCGCGTAAGGCGACGCCATCCGATGCCGCTCCGGTTGCGATCGGGGTCGCGGTCGCCGTGGACGAAGCAGCCGTGCCCGAAGCAGAGGAAGCTTCCGAGCTCCATCACGAGCCGCCCGATCCGCAGATTCGCGGCCACGCCTCATCCGAGGTGGAGCGCCACGTCGCCGATCTGGAAGAAGAGATCGCGTCCGACGATCTCCCCGAGCCTCCCGCATCCGGCGAATTTATAAGCCTGGCCGACAAGCTGCGCGACGCCGTCACCCAGGCGCTCTACGACAAGGGACACGAGACCGCCAGCACCGTTTTGCGTGCAGGCAAGTGGAGCGTTTCCGATACCACCATCACCGCCGAGGTGGCGATCGGGAAGTTCATGCTCTCCGTGACCATGAACTCTGAGGCGGAGCGCATCGCCCGCACGGCGCTGCAGCAGGCGGGCAGCAACCTGAAACTCCTGGTCGTGCCGGGTGACGGGACAGCTTCACCTGTGCCACCTGCCGCGCCTGTTGCCAAAGGCAGCCTTCAGGCGCACGCGCTCGAAAATCCATTAGTCAAGCAGGCCCAGGAACTCTTCCGCGCTGAAGTCCGCGACGTACTCGACCTGCGCAGCAGGCGCTAGAGCGTTTTACTGTAGGTGTATGCCAGAGCGCCACACTTCGTAAAACTGGCTGGGACATAGCAACAGTGAAAGTCTAAGGAAAGGACATCGATTGAACCCCCAAGACATTCAGAAAATGCTCGGCCAGGCGCAGGAGATGCAGCAGCAGATGGAGCAGCGCCTCGCGGGCACCGTCGTCGAGGCGACATCCGGTGGCGGCGCGGTCACCGTAAAGATGAACGGCAAAAAGCAGGTGCTCTCGCTCAAGATTGATCCCACGGCTGCTGCGGGACTGGGCACCAATGCTGCCGATATCGAGATGCTTGAAGATCTCATCGTCGCCGCACTCAACGAAGCCGGCCGCCGCGCCGACGAGAGCCTGCAGTCCGGCCTCTCCGGCATGCTGGGCGGTCTTAACCTGCCCGGTTTCTAGCGCACACCGGCATGTCCAGATTCGCAGAGCCCATGGCGCGCCTCATCGAGGAGCTGCGCAAACTTCCCGGCGTCGGCGCCAAGAGCGCCCAGCGCCTCGCCTTCCACATCCTGCGCTCCAGCACCGCGGATGCCGACGCACTCTCCGACGCGGTGCGCGAGCTCAAAGCGAAGCTGCGCCTTTGCTCCATCTGCAACAACATCACCGACATCGATCCCTGTGTCTACTGTTCGAGCCCGACACGCAATCAGCGTCAGGTCTGCGTGGTCGAGGAGCCGACCAGCATCTCGGTCATCGAGCGCACCCATTACAACGGCGTCTACCACGTGCTTCACGGCACGCTTTCGCCGCTGCACGGCGTCGGCCCGGAGCACCTGCGCACCGGTTCGCTTGCGGCGCGCGCCGAGCGGGGCGAGATCGACGAGACTATCCTCGCCACCAGCCCCACCCTCGAAGGCGAAGCCACTGCGTCGCTGCTCGCCGATCTGCTCAAGCCCTACCCGGTGCGCATCACCCGCATCGCCACCGGCGTCCCCGCCGGCAGCGACATCGAATACGCGGATGAGGTCACGATGACCCGCGCGCTCGAAGGACGGCGCGAGGTCTAGCCGACCAGAAATGCAAACGCCCGGCGTGCCGCCGAGCGCTTGCTTCATTGATAGCTAATTTAAAGTTTTACTTTAACTCCGCAACCGGGCCAGCAAGTCCTGCGGATGTACCGGCTTCGCCAGAATTTCAAACTCATGCCCCTGCACCCGCGCGCGATCCAGCAGGTCAGCAGTTGCCGCCTGTCCGGAAAACAGCAGAATCTTGCAGCTCGGCAACATCCCGCGAATTTTGATGGCCGCGTCGATGCCGTTCATGTCCGTCATGATCACATCGGAGATCAGCATGTCGGGTTTCAGCGTCCTCGCCGTCTCCACCGCCTTTTCCCCGCTATAGACCGCCGTCGCTTCAAAGCCCGCTTGGTTCAGGATGATGGATAAGGTATCGGCGATCACGCGTTCGTCATCGGCTACCAGGACTTTACGCTTTCCCTGTGATTCGGACATTCGCTCCCTTTGGTTCGCGGCGCTGGCCGCGGTTAATCTCTGCCCCCACCGGAGGCTCCGCCACCAGCGCTTCAGACTCGCTTGTTCGAGTATTCTCCCACTCCGTAAGCCGGGAAAGGACACTCGCCGCGGCTCCCTTCCGAGACACCACAACTCCGTCACCGGCTGACCGACCACCTGAGGGGGAAAATGCTCTATCCCCTAGATGATACGCTGCCCATGGGGAGATGCTTCATCTGCCCGCAAACAAACGACGCTTACAGTAGACATGACAGTCAGGTACCCGACGGAGCCTGTGTTCCCGCCGTCCTTTGCCTGGCTGATGTGGAAACGCCGCAGATGCGGTGCACTCCGGCCGCCAATGGGGATGCCTCGTGCTTTGGATGCTTCTATGACTGAGACGACGACTGAGACGACCGAAACGATTATTCGCGCCGAGAAGGTCGAAAAGTATTACGCGCAGCCCAGCGAGAACCGCATCCAGGTCATCGCGCCCACCGACCTGTCGATTGTGCCCGGCGAAATCGTCGCGCTGCTCGGCCCATCCGGCTCCGGCAAATCCACGCTCCTGCGCATGCTCACCGGCCTCAGCAAACCCTCAGCTGGCGAGGTCTACTGGCACCAGACACCGATCGCGCGCGCTAATCCGAACGTCTCGATTGTCTTCCAGAGCTTCGCGCTCTTTCCCTGGCTCACCGTGCTCGAGAACGTCGAAGCACCGCTGAAGGCTCGCGGCATGGACGCGGAAGAGCGCCGCGAGCGCAGCCTCCGCATACTCGACACGGTCGGTCTCGATGGATTCCAGGCCGCCTTCCCCAAAGAGCTTTCCGGCGGCATGCGGCAGCGAGTCGGCTTCGCCCGCGCCCTGGTGGTCGAGCCGGAGGTTCTCTTCATGGACGAGCCCTTCTCTGCGCTCGACGTGCTCACAGCGGAGAACCTGCGCAGTGAACTTTTGGAGTTGTGGCAGAAGAAGACCATCCCCACGCGCGCCATCTTCATCGTCACGCACAACATCGAAGAGGCCGTGCTGCTCGCCGATCGCATCATCGTGCTCGGCCGCAATCCCGGCCACGTCCGGGTCGACTTCCGCGTCACCCTCTCACAGCCTCGCGATCGCAAGTCATCGCTCTTCACTCAGCTCGTCGATTACATCTATACCGTGCTCACCCGGCCCGACGTGCAGCCCAGCAACGTGCCGGAGCGCGTCGCCATCCGCGACCAGCGCCAGATGCATTACCAGATGCTTCCCCACGCGCGGCCCGGTGGCATCGCCGGCCTGCTCGAAATCCTCATCGACCGCGGCGGCAAAGACGATGTCTACAAACTCGCCGACGAACTCGCCTTCGAGCTCGACGACCTTTTCCCTATTGTCGAAGCAGCGCAACTGCTCGGCTACCTCAAGCTGGAGGAGGGCGATGTTGCCATCACCGAGAGCGGGCGCCTCTTCGCCAACGCCGAAATCCTGAAGCAGAAAGAACTCTTCCGCGAGGCGGCACTCGAGCACGTCCTGCTGCTGCGGCAGATCACGCGCGCGCTCGATACCAAAGCCGACCACACCGTTCCGGAAGACTTCTTCCTCGACATGCTCGATGAGCAGTTCTCCCAGGAAGAGACGCAGCGCCAGCTCGAAACCGCCATCAACTGGGGCCGCTACGCTGAGCTCTTCGATTTCGACGCCGGCAAACGCCGCTTCATGACGCCTGAGGTGGAAGAGACCGCCGAAACTCCTGTCGAGGAGACCGTCGAGTGATCCTCGCTGCCCAGGAGGCCGTATGAAGGTCTCCCGTATCCCCACGCTTTCACGCACCTTGGTCCTGGAGCGTTCGTGGCCCGTCGTGCTGGACATGACGGTCGCGGCCTTCTGCCTCGCCACCTTTTACTGCGTCGTCCTGCTGGGCCGCTACTGGTTCAGCCATCCCGTGCCCGCGGCGCAGATCTCGCAGTCCGCCCGCGCCCTCCCGCTCTACGCTTTTTACTCCATCGTCCGCATCGGCGTGGCCTATCTGCTCAGCCTCATCTTCGCCGTGGGTTACGGCTACTACGCCGCGTATCACCCGCGCGTCGAAGCCTTCATGATCGCCGTGCTGGACATACTGCAGTCGATCCCGGTGCTCAGCTTTCTCCCCGGCGTCATGCTGGTGATGGTTTCGCTCTTGCCCACGCGCCAGGTTGGTGTGGAGATGGGCGCCATCCTGCTCATCTTCACCGGCCAGGTCTGGAACATGGCCTTCAGCTTTTACTCTTCCATCCGCAGCATCCCGCGCGAGCTGCGCGAAGCCTCACAAATCTACGGCTTCACCGCGTGGCAGCGCTTCTGGCAACTGGAGCTGCCCTTCTCGATGATCGGCCTGGTGTGGAACTCCATGGTCTCCGTTGCCGGCGGATGGTTCTTCCTTATGGCCTGTGAGATGTTCGTGCTCGGCGATCGCGACTTCCGCCTGCCCGGCCTCGGCTCCTACCTGCAGACCGCGGCCAGCAACGGCAACACCCGCGCCATGATCTGGGGCCTCGCCGTGATGATCGCCATCATCGTCGCCACCGATCAGTTCATCTGGCGTCCCGTGATCGCGTGGGCCGATAAGTTCAAATTCGAGCAGGTCGAAAGCACCAAGCGCAGCACCTCGCCCATCCTGTACGCGCTGCGCAATTCCAACGCCATCGGCTGGCTGCACGAGCGCACCGTCGTGCCGCTCGGCGAGCGCATCTACCACAGCCTCGCCGCGCGCCGTCTCCGCGCTCTCGCGCAGCCGGAGCGCAGCGCCGCCTCGCGTCAGCGTTCGCTCATCACCAACACCACCATCTTCATCGCGCTTCTGCTCGCTGCGATCTTCGCCGCCTTCCATGCTGTGCTGCTGCTGCGCCAATTGCATGGCGCGGAGATCCTTGAACTGCTCAAAGGTGCGGGTGCCACCTTCCTGCGCGTGAATGCCTCGCTCCTCATCGCTGCGCTGTGGACCATTCCGGCAGGCGTAGCCATCGGCTTTCATCCGAAGCTTGCGCGCATTGCGCAGCCACTCGCGCAGATTGCCGCTTCCGTCCCCGCGACCGCGCTCTTCCCAGTGCTGCTCATCGCGCTCGTCCGCGCCGGCGGCGGACTCGGCATCGGCTCCATCGTGCTCATGCTGCTGGGCACCCAGTGGTACATCCTCTTCAACGTCATCGCCGGGGCGATCGCCATTCCGTCTGACCTCAAGGAAGTCTCCGGCCTCTTCCGCTTTGGCAGCATCCAGCGCTGGAAGACGCTGATCCTCCCTGGGATTTTTCCTTACCTCATCACCGGACTGGTCACCGCCTCGGGCGGCGCGTGGAACGCCAGCATCATCGCCGAGTATTTCCACCTGCATGGCCAGACGCTCTCCACGCTCGGCCTCGGCGCGCAGATCAGCCGGGCTACCGACCATGGCCAGTTCGCCACACTCTTGATGGCAACCATCATCATGGCGCTCATGGTCGTCACCATCAATCGCCTCGTCTGGCGTCCACTGTTCCAGCTCGCCGAAACCAAATATCGCCTGGAAAGCTAGAGCCGCACTCAGCGTGGAATCAATATCCGGTCTGCGCAGAACTTTTCTGGCGCCGTCTCACCCGATATTTGAAAAGTCTGAAATGAATTTCTGAGTGCCCTTCTCTGAGCGTGTCTCCGGCAGACTGCATCCCCATAACTCCAAGGAGTACGATACGTCCTGATGACGGTTAACGAACGCATGATCCTGCTGGTAGAAGATGATCCCGATCACGAGGCGCTGACCATCCGCGCGCTCAAAAAAGCCAACATCGCGAACAACATCCGCGTAGCTCATGACGGTGAAGAGGCCATCCACATGCTCTTCGGCAACGACGATGGCACGCCTCCATTCTTGCCTCAGCTCATTCTGCTGGATCTGAAGCTGCCCAAGGTCAATGGCCTGGAAGTGCTCCGTCGCATCCGCGACTCGGAACTGCACCGCGTGCTTCCCGTCGTTGTCCTCACCTCCTCTGACGAAGAGAGCGATCTGATGCGCAGCTACAAGCTGGGCGTCAACAGCTATATTCGCAAGCCGGTCAACTTCTCGGAATTCGCAGAAGCGACCCGCCAGCTCGGCACGTACTGGCTCGCGCTGAACGAAGCGCCGCCTGTGCCGCTGCGTTAAATTTTCATCTTCAAAGGAACAGCCCCGCTGCCCATTACACCGCCCGATGCGCGCACCACATCAGCCGGACCAGCTCGAGAGCCAGCCAGCAACGGCAACACCAGTACCCGTCCTGCCGGTGGAAGATGACGGGGCTGACGCCGCCCTCCTGACCCGCCACAGAGAGACCGCGGCGGAGGCCATGCGCGCACCGTCCGCATCTTCCTCCCGCTCCAGTCGTCGGTTGTGCCTGCCTCTCACAGCACGCTGAAGGCTGGCGAAAGCAACGCCCTCCGCCTCACGCGCTTCTGAGTCGAAGGAACCCGTCCCAACAGCCCCCCTAGCCGTTAAGAAAGAATTTCAGGAAGATCACACATGTCACGAACACTACTGCCCGGAAAGCCTTATCCGCTGGGCGCTAAATGGAATGGCAAAGGCACAAACTTCGCTATCTACTCGGAAAACGCGACCGGCGTGGAGCTCTGCCTATACGACGAGCAGAACAATCAGACCGATTCGCTGCGGCTGGAAGAATGCACTGCCTTCGTGTGGCACGGGTTTATGCCCGGCATCCGTCCGGGTCAGCGCTACGGATATCGCGTCGATGGTCCATGGGATCCCGCGAAGGGCCATCGCTTCAATGCGAATAAGCTGCTGGCCGATCCCTATGCGCAAGCCATCGAAGGCTTCGTGCAGTGGGATCAATCCGTCTTCCCCTATACCTTCGGCGAGAGTGACGCCGACCTGCACAAGAACGACGAGGACAGCGGGCCGCGGATGCCGAAGTCCATCGTCGTCGATCCGGTATTCGACTGGACTGGCGATCGCCGGCTGCGCATCGCACTCGCCGACTCCATCATCTATGAGGTCCACGTCCGCGGCTTCTCCATCAGCAACCCCGCCATTCCTGAAGAGCTACGCGGCACCTATGCGGGTCTTGCTCACCCCGCGAACATCGCCTATCTGAAAAAACTTGGCATCACCGCAGTGGAGCTGCTGCCTGTCCATCACTTCATCAACGACGCACACCTGGTTGAGGAGGGCCTCACCAACTACTGGGGCTACAACACCCTCGCCTACTTTGCGCCGGCCGAGCGCTACAGCTCCGACAAATCGCCCGGCGGCTCCGTGCGCGAGTTCAAAACGATGGTGAAGGAGCTGCATAAGGCCGGCATCGAGGTCATCCTCGACGTCGTCTACAACCACACCTGCGAGGGCAACCAGATGGGTCCGATGCTCAACTTCAAAGGCATCGACAACACTGTCTATTACCGCACGCTGCCCGACAATCCTCGCTTCTACATGGACTACACCGGCACCGGGAACACGCTCAACGTACGCCATCCCCAGGTGCTCAAACTCATTATGGATTCGCTGCGCTACTGGGTGACCGAGATGCATGTCGACGGCTTCCGCTTCGATCTCGCCGCTACGCTCGCGCGTGAGCTGCACGATGTCGATCGGCTCTCCGGCTTCTTCGACATCATCAACCAGGACCCCACGCTCGCCGATGTCAAGCTGATCGCCGAGCCCTGGGATGTTGGGGACGGCGGCTATCAGGTCGGCAACTTCCCTGTCATCTGGGCGGAGTGGAACGGCAAATACCGCGACACGGTGCGCAAGTTCTGGAAAGGCGATGAAGGCCAGCTCTCCGACCTTGGCTATCGCCTCACCGGCTCCAGCGATCTCTATCAACACGATGGCCGGCGTCCCTATGCCAGCATCAACTTCGTGACCGCACACGATGGCTTCACGCTGCGCGACCTGGTCAGCTACAACGAAAAACACAACGAAGCAAACAAGGAAGACTCCAAAGATGGAGCCAACGACAACTACTCCTGGAACATGGGTGTGGAAGGCGACACCAACGACGAGGCTATCAATCACGCGCGCGAACGGCAGATTCGCAATTTTCTCGCCACGCTGATCCTGTCGCAGGGCGTTCCCATGATCTGCGGCGGCGACGAGCGCGGTCGCACGCAATATGGAAACAACAATGCCTATTGCCAGGACAACGAGATCAGTTGGTATGACTGGCGGCCCAGTGAGCGCAAGCAACTCCTCATTGACTTCACCAGCCACCTGATCCATGTCCGAAGGAAACACAACAACTTCCGACGTCGCAAATTCTTCCAGGGCGCAGCGATACACCACTCTACGGTCCGCGACATCGCCTGGTATGGAACCGATGGCTCTGAGCTAGACGAGGGCGCATGGAGCGCACCATGGATGCGCAGCCTCGGATTCATGCTGAACGGCCGCACGCTCAATACCAAGGACCCGCACGGCAACCCGGTGATGGACGACTCGTTCCTGATTCTCATCAATGCGTACCATGAAGGAGTCGAGTTCAAGCTTCCGCCATGCCCCTGTGAGGGATACTGGGAGTGCATGATGAACACGGATGATCTGCATGAGGAATTCCAGCGCCGCAAAGTAAACGGCAGCGCCGTCGTCGCCGGACGCTCCATGATGCTGCTAACCGAGTGCACGCCCGACACGAACCTCGACGAAGCAGGACCGGAGGAGAAGGTTTGACCGCTCAATCCATTCGCTGTGGCGTCATAGGCTTCGGTCTGGCCGGCCGCATCTTTCATTCCGCTGTCATCGATGCAACTCCCGGCCTCGAGCTCAGTGGTATTGTTCAACGCAATTCAGCTCAGCGCAGCGGTGATGCCGCGCAGAACGTCTATCCACAGGTCCCCGTCTACCCATCGCTGGACGCAATGCTCGAGAAGGCACCGCTCGATGTAGTCGTCGTCGCCACGCCCAACGATACCCACGTGACCATGGCCGAGCAGTGCCTGCGAGCCGGCAAGCACGTCGTGATCGACAAGCCCGTCGCCGTTTCGTCCAGCGAGGCCGCACGCTTGTTCTCTGTCATGCGCGAGACCGGCCGCCGCGTCTTCGTCTATCACAATCGCCGCTGGGACGGCGACTTCCTCACGGTGCAGCAACTCCTCGCATCCGATCAGCTCGGCTCCGTTCGCACCTTCGAGTCGCACTTCGATCGCTTCCGCCCGACGCCCAAACCGGGCGCATGGCGCGAAGCCGCAGGCCACGGCAATGGCATCCTGCTCGATCTCGGCTCCCATCTGGGCGATCAGGCGCTCGTCCTCTTCGGCCTGCCCATGGCGGTGTGGGGCGATGTGCGCTCCGAGCGCGCCGGCTCACATGTCGACGACGCCTTCGATCTGCGGCTCTATTATCCGGAGATCACCGTCTGGCTGCGCTCGACATCGCTCTCGCCGCTGCCCGCCGTCCGCTTTCTGGTCGAGGGCACGCGCGGCAGCTACCGCAAGGACAAGCTCGATCCGCAGGAAGACGCGATGCGCGCCGGCGACCTCTTCAAAAGCACTCCGTGGGGCACAGACCCGGAGAGCGCATGGGGGGCCATCACCACGCTCGATCCGAACGGCGCGACACAACACACCACTGTCCCTACGCTGCCGGGCGACTACCGCGGCTTCTACGCTAATGTGCGCGGTACGCTGCTTGGCAAAGCCGAACAGGCAGTCACACTGGTCGACGCATGGCGAGTCCTGCGTTTGCTCGAGTGGGCGCGTGAAAGCAGCGATAAACGCGCAGCGATCGCCTGCGACTGGAGCACCGCGCCAAAATTGTAGTATTCGCAAATTGGGCCAGCAGCCAAGCGGAACCGAGGGATCTGCTTCGCTTCTCCCCTTCGAATCCGCGCACGTGTTGTGTTCAGTCCGCGCCGTTAGCCGAAAACTTTCCGCAGATACGTGTAACTGATCTTCAGACTATCCATCGGCGACTTGTCGCTCTCGTCCTGTTCGACGTAATAGTGTTCGATGCCAAGCTTCTGCGCCAGCAGCAGCAGTGCTCGCCACCGGATCGTGCCGTTGCCTACCTCGACGAAATGTTCTGCTGACGAATCCAGAACCTGCGATGTAGGCACATCGGCTTTGCGGTCTTTCAAATGCAGCAACCGCACCCGCTTGCCCAACTGGTTTAGCAGCAGCACTGGGTCGCGGCCCGCCTGCGTGATCCAGTACGTATCCATCTCCAGCCACACCAACTCGGGATCCGTCTCCTTCAGCAGGATGTCGTATCCGGTGGTTCCCTTCAGATCCTGGAACTCGTAGTTGTGATTGTGGTATGCAAAACGCATCCCATGCTGCTGGCACAGCTTGCCCCAGTCATTGAATGTCGCGGCCGCCTTGCGAAAACTTTCCCGCGATCCCCACTGCGCCTTGGGCAGCATCGGGCACACCATCCACTTCAATCCCAGCCGGCGCGCGTATGGAATCTTCGCAACGAAGTCCTCGTAGTTGAAGTGACCACTAGCCGCCGTCAAACCCGACCGGCGCAGGATGCTCTGAAGTTCACGTTCGCTGTGCTTGTAAACATTCGGGTAGAGCTCCACCTCTTCGTAGCCGATAGCGCGGATCTGCTTCAGCAGCTGCAGGAGATTGTTATCTTTCACCAGACTGCGAATCGTATAGAGCTGCACACCGAGAGGAGTGTGCTTCCCGGCGCCGAAGGCCATCGCTGGCCACGCAGCCGCCGAGAGAGTCAGGAACTTTCGCCGGTTCAGCATGATTGCGCTCAATGATAGAGCATTTTCCCTGCACTGTGAGATAGCAGAGGGTATCTCTCGCATCACTCGTGTCGAAGCGGAACCGCTATGTCAAAACGAACTCGCCCTGCAAGGAACTGCGGGTATCAATACGTTCGATTCCGGGCTTAGACCTTAGGCGGCGCTAGCGGCTCTTCCCGCAAAGCCCACCAGACCCCTACCGCAATCTGCGTCGCGCCCACCCAGCGCGTCAGCGCAGGACGCCTCGCCATGTAACTCATCAGGGAGCGAAATGGCTCCGGCCCCATGCGCCAGGCAAGGGCATCTCGCTCCGGTGTGAGCAATGCCAGCAAGCCATCACCAATCAATACGATCGCTGTAAGGTGTCTCAGACGAACGGCCATCGTTCGGCTCCCTTCCCGCTGACGTTTTGTCGTCAATCAATGAAGAATATCTTCTCTGCGATGCATCCCAGTCCACTCGCGGCGGGCCATTCCGTAAAAAAGACGTAAAGGGACAAGCCGAAGCTTGCCCCTTTATGCGAGTGAGCCGTCGATTACTGCACTACCACCCGGACGGCCACATTGTGCACGACCGCTACCGTGGTGTTCGCCTGTGATCTGGTGAAGACGTCGGCACTGCCCGTCACGATCACGGTATACGTACCGGGAGCGATAGCAACAGGAGCATTGGGCGTAGCGTTGCCGCTGTTGCTGTTGAGCTGGTTAGCAGGTTGAGACAGACTCGCCATCCCTCCGCAACCCGCGAAGCCGAAGGCTACCACGAAGAGCGCAAGTGAGCCGAGCAGCGATTGCCAGCGGCGCCGCCGTCCTGGCAGACCGAAGAACAGCACGCATGCCAGCGTCGCTCCTCCCTCCGCCATCCACAAGCCGCGCGGATTTCCGCCGGGTTGCGCCGGCATTTTCAGTTGTCCGGTTGTGCCGCCGCCGACGTGGCACTTCAGGTTCACCGTCGCGTACAGAGCGTTTCCAAAGTTCGGAGCGCCTGGCGCACTGCCGCAGGTGATCCCTGCAGGCGCCGTGTAGCTCAGCGTGATCGGAATGTTCAATGCCGAGAAGTTGTTCATCGAGCTGAACTGCAGCGTGAAGTTCGCGTTGCCGGAAGAGACGACCTGGCTTGTTACGTTGCTCTGCATCGCAAAATCAGGCGTCGAGTTCTGGTCATACACATTGATGGTGTAGACCGAGCTCGATGGCGCGTGTCTCACGTCCCCGTAGTACTGGGCCTCGATGCGGCTCTGTCCCAGCGGCAGCGCCAGCAATCCGCTGTTCGGATCGTCCGCGATGGTGAAGCTCCAGACGCCCGGTGAAACCAGCGTGCCGTTGCCCAGCGTCGTCCCGTTGGAGAAGAATGTGACCGTGCCGGTCGGCGTTCCATATCCGCCCACCACCGCGTTGCTCGCTGTCGCGGTGAAGGTCAACGTCGACGAGTCCGTGAAGTTCACAGCATTCGCCGGCGTCGTCGAAAGGACAAGGTTGGTATTCACCTCGCCATGCGTCCCTCCCACCGTCACGGCCAGCGGAGCCGAGGATGATCCGGTGTAATTGGCGCCGGTCGGCATGTACGTGGCGATGATCGAATGTGACGTATTCAGGTTGAAGGTGTCCTGCGAGAGCGTCAGCGCCCCGGATGCAGTAGGCGTCGTTCCGGTGTTCACACCCTGGTCCAGTGTCACCGTCCCCAGCGTCTTGCTGCCATCCTTGAACTGCACTTTGCCCGCCGGTGCTCCTCCGTAGGTTGTCGGAGTGCAAGGAGCAACGCAGGAAACCGGCGTCACCGTCGCCACCAGTACCATGGTGTTGTTCGCCGAATTTGGATTTGGATCTGTAGAGATCAGTGTCGTCGTTGTCGGAACGCCGGTAATCGTCACCGATGGCGCGCCGCCCGTGAGACTTGCCGCCGTGAAGGTGGAGTCCCCGCTATAAGTGGCATTGAAAGCGTGCGTGCCCGCGCCGAGCCGGGTACTGCTGAAGCTGGCGAAGCCCTCTGAATCCAGCGGCAGCACCGCCAACTGCGTTCCGTTGTCGGTCAAAGTAACGAAACCGGTTGCGTATTCCGGATCATTGGGATCATTCGCATCGCTGACAAAGAAGGTGAAGTGGACATTCGTCCCGTACGGTACCGCCTGCCCAGTAAAGGGTGGCAGCGGATTGCCGGACTGGTCTGTGGTCTCCACCACCAGCTTGCCCGGCACTGAGGAGACGGTCACCGGAGTCTGAGTCACCGCAGGAGCATACGTCCCATTCCCCGCGTATCGCGCGACGACCGAATAGCTTCCGCCCGGCAGAAGCCCCGCAATAGGCCCGAAGGGGAAGGTGGCCACACCCGTGCTATCGAGCGTAATCCGCAACACACCCTCAGTGGCATTCCCGGTTGCCGTCCGCGTGATCGCCACATCTCCCGTAGGAGTGCCGGCGCCGCCGGTCACTGTCACGCTGAGCTGCACCGTCGGATCGTCATGTTGGAACGAGCTCACCGGTGTGCCATTCTTCGTGATCGCTAGTGCGATCGTCGGCGCGCCCGATCCGATGCCGCTCTTCCAGCTGCTGATCAGCTTGGCAACATCCACGCTGCCCAGGCCGGACGCAGCGTCATATCCCGCAGTGGCGTTGTACGCCGGCCCCGCAGGCGTCGTGGTGGCCGTGAAGCCGCCAACACAGTTCGGGCTTCCGGTCACGCAGGCGACTTGGTTGCTGCCGGCAGTGATGTCGTGGAAGGCGGCGGGCGTCGCAGCGGCCGTCGCATACAGGCCGTCGTTCAGGTTGCCCTGTGGACCATGAGCCTGTACCACCAGCGCAGCCACACCGGCAAAGCCAGCCGCCGCGAGAGCAGCGTTGCCTCCCTCGCTGTATTGCAACGAAGCCGGCGTCCCGTTCACACAATCTGCGGGATCGAGGCACAGCATGTAATTGCTTCCGTTGAATCCGTTCGAGCCAAAGAAAGAGACATCGGGGATGACACGCGCGGTGGTCGAGATAGATTTGGCCGCGCTCGTCTGGTAGCCGGGTTGGGGATAGGGCGATTGCGTGCCATCATCCGCAGTTTGACCCACCGTGCTGACGCCGCCGCCGCTGGCCTCCACAAAATTCGGCGTGAATGTGATCTGGTTGTTGGCCTGGTTGCTGCCGTTCCAGGGCTGCTCCGGAATGTATCCCTTCGCCGTAGTAAAGCTCGCGGTACCGTTGGTCGAGTTCCAGTATTGCGCCGGAAACCCTGTAATCGAAGTAGTCAGGTTGAACGATCCGCTTGGTCCGTAGAAAAAGTCACTCGCGCCAACAGCCGTATCCCATGGCGTCGAGGCATAGCCGTTCACCGCGAGCCCATGGCTGGCTGCCATCGGTGCTTGTGCGCCATTCGCGCCCGCATCGCATTCCGCCGCGCCGCCGGAGCCGCTCTGCACGACCACCGAAATTCCCTGGACCGCAGCCTGTTCCCACGCATCTGAGAAAAATGGGTTGAGATTCACTCCCAGGGTCGCTTCGCAGGACTCAAAACCGAACAGCAGAACCTGCACATCGTTATCTTCCACCGCACGCAGCGCCGCAAAATCCACACCGGTATCCAGGTCGGTATTCGCCGCGGTATAGAAATTGACCTTGGCCTGCGGGGCAGTAGCAGCCAGCACTTCGATCTCTGCGTAAGTCGCCAGGGCATCGTCGTTGACCCCGGGATCAGTGCCATCCACGATGACCGTCGGAGCATTTGCCGGTAGCCCGAACAGTGTCCGGTAGTTCGCAGGAATCGCGAGATTGATGTTCGAATCGCTGATGACTCCTACCGTCACACCGCTGCCCGTGGACGCCGCCGGAATGTCGTAAATGGTCGCCAGATCACCCGGTGAAAGATCCTGCGCCGGAACTGCTGCGGATGCGTAAAGCGGATGCGTTATCCCCGTCGTCCGGTCCAGCACCATCGACCGTACGCTCTGGGCCATAGGCGCCTTGTAATTGTTGAGCGTAATGTTCTTCACCACCGGCGCGAGCGCGGTGGGAATCTGCGGTGCGGATGCATTGGCATGAAAAGTATTGCCGTTCACCGCGTAGCTGTGAATCTCCGTTTGAAACGCAGAACGAACCTGACCCGTGGTCCCGGAAAACTCCACCGCCATCTTGTTCTTGAAGACACGTCCCACGGCAAAGCCCTGCGCCGCCAGATAGGAAGTCACCGCCTGCACGTCGGCATCGGCCACGCCAAATTGCGCGCCGAACTGTTCTGGCGTCAGCCATTTGCGATAGTTCGGGCTTTTTGGGTCCTTCTGCGCGGCGATCAGGGCGTCTAGCGCCTTCTGCTGCGCCTCACTCCGCCGCAACACCATCAGCATGTGACCGGTCGGGGTGCTGTCCGGCACCTGTCCGCCATCGAAGCGCGCCTGCGCCAGCGGCAGCACATTGCCTTTGACCGTCGTCAACTGCGATTCGCTCACAGGTCCCAGCACGCGCGGAGTTGCGTACGCCGCCGTCTGTCCATAGGAAGCTGTAGCCGTGAGACCGAGCGCCAGAAGAGACACAGAGACACTCAAGCGGGAGAGGAAGAAACGTTTCGAGTGCATAGCCATCCTAAAAATGGGGTTCGTGCGACGGTTGGTCCGTTCTGTTGCAATGCCGGAGAGGATGGGCACTGCCCGACGGATTCTACGCAGACCGCGAAGGTCCCTGACTCAGTACTGCCAAAACTGCCGCACTTCCAAATCAGCGGATGCGGCCGCGCTTTTTCTCCGATGTGACCTTTCGTTCAGAAGTCCAGACAGATGTGAAACAATTCCTGTTTCATTTCCCATTTTGGAACTCCTGTCCCGATTCGTCGTGGAGCTCAGTACTGCCCCGGCCTGGGGGATTGTGTCTAGGGGCCGGTTTCGAGTTGAGTGTAGCCGAACCACGGTGGCACTGTCTCCAATCCACGAATAACTTTTAACGATTCGCGGATCACCTCCGGCAATAACACGTTACCTTGTTACTCGCATCAAAACAGGCTCTACGAACCTGCGTGCGTGCTGCCTCGCTCCACGAAAAAAGCCTGCCGGTGACGGCAGGCTTCTTATGCGTTTCATCCAACAAGCTAGCGTCCGGTCGTCTCCTGCGCCGGCAGCGCCTGGACCTTGCTGTGTCTCGTGGAATAGGTGAAGTAGATCACCAGCCCGACAAGCAGCCAGATGGTCACGACGATCCAAGTAATCCGAGGCAGCGAAATCATCAGATACAAGGCGCTGAGGATGCCCAGGATCGGCACCAGCGGGACCAGTGGTGTCTTGAATGGCCGATGCAGATCCGGATGCCGCCGCCGCAGGATCCACACACCCGCGCTCACGATGCTGAAGGCCAGCAGCGTCCCCATGTTCACCAATTCGGAGAGCCGATCGATCGGCAGCACCGCCGGCAGGAAAGCCACGATCGATCCCACCAGAATGTTCGAGATCCACGGCGTGCGGAACTTCGGATGGATGGCGCTTCCCCACTTCGGCAGCAGGCCATCGCGCGACATGGAAAAGAAGACGCGCGATTGCCCCAGCAACATAACCAGCATCACCGTCGCCAGGCCGAAGACCGCCCCCACCTTCACCAGCAGGCTTCCCCAACTCACTCCGGTCGCGTCGATGCCCACCGCCACAGGATCGCCGACGTCCAGCACCTTGTAGCTCACCAGGCCGGTCAGCGTCATCGAAACTGCGATGTAGAGGATGGTGCAGATCACCAGCGAGCCCAGGATGCCGATCGGCATATCACGTTGTGGGTTCTTCGCCTCCTGCGCCGCAGTCGAAACCGCGTCGAATCCGATATAGGCAAAGAACACGGATGCAGCACCCGCTGCAATGCCGCTGATACCAAAGTTGCCTGCCTCATCCTTTGGCGGAATGAAGGGATGCCAGTTCATCTTTGCGATGTTCGGATGATGGAAGAGGAAATTGATACCCAGGGCGAGGAAGACAAACACGCAGGTAAGCTTCACAATCACGATCAGCGTGTTAAAGTTCGCCGACTCCTGAATGCCGATCACTAGGATCGTCGTGACTACCAGGATCACCAGGAAAGCCACCAGGTTGAACACGCCGGTCACATGCGGCAGCTTCGAAAGATCGGTGCCCATCGGCACCGCCATCGAAATCGCTGCCTTGGTCATCCATCTGCCGTTCAGGTTGTAGAGCACGGTGCCGGTCGTCGTGGTGAAGCGCGCTACCCCCGGCGATAGATAAAGATGGAGCTGTTCGAGCAGCGACACGAAATAACCCGACCAGCCGGAAGCCACCGTAGCTGCGCCGAAGGCATACTCCAGGCAAAGGTCCCAGCCGATGATCCACGCCACAAACTCGCCCAACGTCGAGTATCCATAGGTATAGGCGGATCCGGCAATCGGGATGATCGAAGCAAACTCGGCGTAGCACAGTCCGGCAAACGCGCAGGTAATGCCCGCCAGGATAAAGCTGAGCGCAATCGCAGGGCCGGCATGTCGCGCCGCCGCCTGCCCGGTCAGCACAAAGATGCCCGCGCCGATCACCGCCCCGATCCCCAGAGTGATCAGGTTGATCGGTCCCAGCGACCGTTTGAGGGTGTGCTCGCCCTCCTCGTGCGCCTCCTCTAACAGGTACGAGAGGGGCTTGGTTGCAAAGAGTCTAGCCAAAGAATCTGCCTCCGAAATCTATGGATCGTCGTGCGCATCTTGCCGGTGTTGAAGTGAAACAAAAGCTCGGGCAACGTGGCCGCGATCAAGCATCCGCCTGGCTTACCCGCAGCGGGCGCTCAACGCTCTTTCCTGCCGCGGTGAACTGCCGAACATACACTCACGATGGCCCTTTCGTAAAGAAAGGCCACACGAACTGTGGCCGGCCGCTCGAGATCGGCAAGAAAGATGCGTCAGGAGTCCTTTCTACCGGAAAAATGCGAGAAAGTCCCGTATCCTTTGCGCCATCTCCCGGCTGGCTGGTGGCAGCAGTGCCGAAATCACTGCAACCGCATCCGCGCCGGCCTCGATTACCTCCATGGCGTTCTCGCCGGTGATGCCGCCAATCGCCACCAGCGGCAGCCGGGTCAGAGCCCGCGCGGCCTTCACCCCCTCGATTCCGACGACCGGGTCTGGATTATTCTTCGACCCCGTCCGAAACACTGGACCGATCGCCAGATAATCCGGCGCGCCCGTCGCCAGCGCCGCACGCAACTGCTCCACGTTATGCGTGGACACGCCCAGCAGGCGCTCCGGACCCAGCACCTTCCGCGCCTCCTCCGGCGCCATATCCTCCTGCCCGAGGTGCACGCCGTCGGCCTGCACGGCTTCGCACAAGTGCACCCGGTCGTTCAGCAGCAGCACCGCCTCGCCCTGCGGAAAGATTCCACGCAGCTCGCGCATCCGCTCTATAACCTCGGCATCGCTCGACTGCTTGTCGCGATACTGCACCCAACGCACGCCCGCATCCCGCAGTGTGTGCGCCGCCCGCGCCAGCGGAACGCGGGCACGCGCCAGCGCCTCGGCATCGAGGATCGGATAGAGCCGCGGCAGCTCCATCAACTACTGTTCATCCGCGGAAGGCCCATACACCCCCGGTACCTTCACATCGTTCAGCCGCAGGTACACGCTGAGTTGCCCGCGGTGGTGCACCATGTGATTCAACGACCACTTGCGAATGGCCTGATAGCGCGGCATCCGGATGATTTCGTAACCGTCCCACGTCATCACCCACTCCTGCTGCAGCGCCTCGTCCGATGCCTGGGCGAGATCGGCGCGCGCCCTGGCGGACCATTCCTCAAACTGCTTCAACATATGTTGCGTGGAGGAAGGCTTGAAGTTCGTATTCTCCGGCTGGTTGGCGATTGTCACATCAAACCGCTCCCGCCGCGCTACGTCGCTCGTCCAGCTCAGCAGCTCCGCAACATGACCGGCCAGCGCCTGCATCGTGAACGACTTCGCATGTGGCCGCCAGCCAAACTTCTCCTCCGGCACAACGGTGAGCACCCGGCGCGTGCTCGCCATCTCCGCATCAAACTCCGGCAACAACAGCTCCGATATAGTCGGCACTTCACCCTCCCCGCTCCGGATCGTTCTCCGTATCCTGCCTGAGCATTCCCAAGTCGGGCAAACTAACTGTTGCGTCAGCATCTTTTCCTCTGCCGCATCCATTCCCTGTGGTAGCCTCACACACCAGCATGCCCGACGCGCCGCAGTGGACCACCGCTCAATACGAACAGCAGCCAGCCGCCGACCGCTGCCGGCTCTGCAGCAGCCCGCTCGCCACCGAGTACTATCGCGTCCGCGGCCAGCCCGCGTGCGCTAGCTGCGCTACTGCCGCTCGGGGTGGCGGCCAGTCAGGGCAGTCCAACGCCGCCTTCACGCGCGCGCTGCTCTTCGGCGTGGGCGCCGCCCTCGTGGGCCTTGCCGGCTATGCCGCCTTCACCATCACCACGCATCTATACGTCGGTTATGTCGCGCTCGGCGTCGGCTACATCGTCGCTCGTGCCATGAGGTTCGGTTCTGGCGGTCTCGGCGGCCGCCCTTACCAGATCGCCGCCGTCGTCCTCACCTATCTCGCCATCGCGCTCGCGGAAATCCCCATCATTCTCTGGCAGGTAAAGGCACGTATTCCCGCCGGACACATGTTCGCCGTCGCGATGCGTTTGCTGCCGGTCGGACTCGAATCGCCCATCCTCGAAATGCGTAGCCCCGTCCACGGTCTGATCAACGCCGTCATCCTCTTCGTGGGACTGCAGATCGCCTGGCGCGGCACCGCAGCCACTCGCGTCGCGGTCGAAGGTCCCTTCCGCCTGACACCGATGGCCAGCTGAAGCGGATTTCCTGCCATTTGCCCACCTAACGATCATCGACGCGGTTTTTTCGTCAAGAAAAACCGCTCATAATTGAAACTCGCCAAATTCACGTATAGGAAATCTGCTTTAAACGCGTCCATCCATCATGCCGTCGGATTTCCCTTCTTCCACTCCGCCAAACTGTGCCTCTTGCGGCGCACCGCTCTCCTCCGGTGCGCGCGCCTGCCCGCGCTGCCACGCTCTGGTCCACACCGCCCAGCTCGACGCCCTCTCCGCCCGGGCGCAGAAACGCGAAGCCGCCGGAGACATCGCCGGAGCACGCGCGCTCTGGTCAGAAGCCCTCAGCCTCCTGCCCCCCGAAACCACACAGGCGCAGTGGATCCGCGGCCACCTCGCCGCACTGCCCAAGCCCGCAAACCAAACACCCAACTGGCTCAAGCGACTCGGCCCGCTCGGTCCCTTTGTGCTCATCATCATCAAAGGCAAAGGACTCTTCTTCGCTCTCTTCAAGCTGAAGTTCCTCTTCAGCCTATTCACGTTTGTCGGTGTCTATTGGGCACTCTACGGATGGAAGTTCGGCATCGGCTTCGCCGCCTCGATCCTCATCCACGAGATGGGCCACTACATCGACATCAAGCGCCGCGGTCTGCCCGCCGAGATGCCCGTCTTCCTTCCCGGCCTCGGTGCCTATGTGAAGTGGCAGGCGCTCGGCGTCTCCCAGGCGCAGCGCGCGCAGATCGCGCTCGCCGGTCCACTCGCAGGCTGGCTCGCCGCCGCCATCTGCACCGGCTTGTATCTCCAGACACACTCACTGCTCTGGGCCGCGCTCGCCCGCGCCGGCGCCGCGCTCAATGTCCTCAACCTGATTCCGATATGGGTGCTCGACGGCGCACAAGCCGCCAATCCATTAGGCCGTACCGCGCGCCTCGCTCTACTCTGCGTATCCGTCGGATTGTGGTGGGCCGGCGGCGAAGGCCTCTTCCTCTTCATCGCCGCAGGCGCGCTGTGGCGTCTCTTCACGCTAACCCGGCCATCCATGAATGATCGTCCGGAGGACGAGGGCTGGGACACGCTGCTCTACTACGCAGCCGTGATGGCTCTATTGGCCCTGACGCTGCACATGATCCCCGGCCATGGCTTGGGAGGCAGGTGGTAGCGCAAGAACAAGCCAGCGAGTCCAGGGGTGTCATTCCGCCCGAAACTTACCCAAACTCTGTCACATCGTAGCTGAGTTGCTGCTGTCAGGTTTCAGGCGCATCGCCGCGGCGCACAAGCGCTACCGCCGTCAAATCGTCAGGAAACCTCGGATTGCGTGGATGAAAGAAATCGTAAACACGCGACCATGGCTGATTTCCCAAACCATCGGCTGCCCGCAGTACGGCTTCGCAGATTTCCGACGCCGAATCTGTGGTGGCGTTCTCGAGGAGCAACCGAATGCGCTCGTCATCAAGGATGGCTGACCCTCGCCGGCTCTCAGCGATTCCCTTGGTAACGAGAAGCAGCTTGGCATGCGGATCGAATCCTAGAACCGCCGGTTCATAGGTGCTGTGAGTAAACAGCCCCAGCGGAATGCCGCCAGCTTCGAGAACACGCGTCTTCTCCGCATCGCGAAACACGGCGAGTAGATGACCGGCATAGTGATACGTAAGAATATGGAGAGTCAGGTTGTAGCAGCCTACAAACGCCGGAGCCAACCGAACACGCTGCGCAGCCTCGATGAGCGAGCGATTGATATCGCGTGCCAACAGGGCGATGCCTTCTGACTCATTTGCGTCGGAATGCTCGAATAGTTCCTGTGCCCTGGTTCGGAATACATTCTGTACGTCAACCGCAATCGTGTGAGTTTCCGGTCGCCTGCCGGCGATGTCCATCAAAAGGAATACCGCCCGGGAGCCGATCGCGACAGCATCGAAAAAGTCCCCACCGCAGCGGGCCGACTGGTAGCGGGAGTGAAGATCCAGGCCCTCGATGCGTGGCAAGTCGATTGGACGGGGAGAAGTGGCTGCCTGGCCCGCTGGTGACCGTAGCTCGGATAGAGAAGTAGCCATGCCGATCTCCCGTGTTCAAGGATGCTACTTGAAACGGCCATAGCGGATGGCCTTTAAATTAAGTCGCCCGTGCTACCTGCGGTCGGAATAACGAAACGTAATATATTGCCCGTTAATCGGGCAGCCCAGTCAGCCGAGCCTTCTCTCGCTCAAAGAATCGCTCCATAAACTTCGTATCGAAATGACCCTCGCGGAACTCCGCATCTGCAAATATCCGCTGGTGCAGCGGAATCGTGGTATGGATGCCTTCGACGACAAACATTTCGAGCGACCGCTGCATCCGCGCCATTGCCTCCGCGCGATCTTTCCCATGCACGATCAGCTTCGCGATCAGCGAGTCGTAGTACGGCGGGACAAATCCTTCCGCATACTGTGCCGTATCAACCCGCACCCCATTCCCGCCCGGCACGTTGAACACATCGATCTTCCCCGCCGATGGCGTGAACTTCTCCGGATGCTCTGCATTCACACGGCACTCGATCGCATGTCCCCGAATCGTCACCGGTTCAGTGACAATCTCCGGGAGCTTCTCGTCCGAGGCAATCCTCAATTGCGCCTTCACCAGGTCCAGCCCGGTCACCATCTCGGTCACCGGATGCTCCACCTGGATCCGCGTGTTCATCTCGATAAAGTAGAGCTTGCCGTCCTCATCCATCAGGAACTCGATCGTTCCCGCGTTCTGATAGCCGATCTGCTCCAGGCACCGGCGAATCGTCTTGCCGATCTCCTCGCGCATCTTCGCGTCCACCATGAGCGATGGCGCCTCTTCGATCAGCTTTTGGTGCCGCCGCTGAATCGAGCACTCGCGCTCGCCCAGCGACATCACATTCCCGTGCTGATCCGCCAGCACCTGGAACTCGATGTGCCGCGGCTGCTCGATAAACTTCTCCATGTACAGGTCGCCATTGCCGAAGGCATTCGCCGCCTCGGTATGCGCGGCCTGGAAGAGCGCCGGCAGCTCATCCTTCGAGCGGATCACGCGCATACCGCGCCCGCCGCCGCCGGCTGATGCTTTCAGAATCACCGGATAGCCAACCGACTTGGCCCATTCCAGCGCCTCGCCCTCGCTCTGGATCACGCCCTCCGAGCCGGGCAGGATCGGCACCTTGGCCTTCTTCATGGCCATGCGCGCCTTCTCCTTCTCGCCCATTAGCCGCGTCACCTCCGGCGGCGGCCCGATGAACTTGATGTTCGACGCGCGGCACACCTCCGCGAAGTTCGCATTCTCGCTCAGCAATCCGTAGCCAGGATGGATCGCATCCACATCCGCGATCTCTGCGGCCGAGATCACCGCCGGCACGTTCAGATAACTCTCCGACGAGCGCGGCGGCCCGATGCAGATCGCCTCATCGGCAAAACGAACGTGCAGTGAGTTGCGGTCGGCCTCGCTGTAAACGGCCACCGTGCGAACACCGAGCTCCTTGCACGCGCAGATCACACGCAGCGCAATTTCGCCGCGATTGGCGATCAGGACTTTCCGAAACATGCATTCCCTTCGCGCCCTCTCGAATCCAGCCGGGACGCCATCACAGAATTAACGTGGCCGCACGGCGAACAGCTTCTGCCCGTACTCCACCGGCTGGCCAGTCGTCACAAAGCGCTTTACAATTTCGCCCGCGGCATCGGACTCGATCTCGTTCATCAGCTTCATCGCTTCCACGATGCACAGCACCTGACCGATCTCAACCGTATCCCCCGGCTTCACGAATGCAGGCGAACCCGGCGAGGGTGATTCGTAGAACGTCCCCACAATCGGCGACTTCACGATGTGCAGTCCGGCTTCATCATCCACCGGCGCGGCCGCTATCCCGGGCTCGGCAGCAGGAGGCGCTGCGGAAGCGTGGGCCGGATGCGCATTCGCCACCGCCGCCGGCTGAAAGCTCGCCGCCGATTGGACCGCCTGCGCAGCCGCAGCCAAATGCGCCATGTGCGACAGATCTGCCGGCTGGCTCGCCGCTGCAAACTTCAGCCGCACCTTCAGGTCGCCGCGTTCCAGGTCGAACTCGCCGATGCCGTTTTCTTTCAGAAACTCGATGAGCTCTTTCAGCTCTGCTATCTCTTCCGGATTCATGCTTCCCAATCTTTTCTTGTCTGTCGCGCTCTTCTTTGCCGTCACGTTTTATAGCTCGATCCATGCTTTGGTCGCTGGCGTCAGCACGCGGCATCCCCGCCGCTCCACCACCACCGTATCCTCAATGCGCAGGCCGAACGCTCCCGGAATATAGATGCCAGGCTCGATGGTAATGACCATCCCCCTGGTTAGCAACGTCTGTTGTGCCATGGCGATACGCGGCGACTCATGGATTTCCAGCCCCACTCCGTGCCCGGTCGAATGCGTGAAGTAGTCAGCCAGCTTTGCTTCGCGCAGCACACTCCGCGCCGCCTCATCCACATCGCCGGCCTTCACACCCGCACCCACCGCTGCGACTCCGCGCTCCTGCGCCGCCAGCACCGCGTCATAGGCCTCACGCTCTCGCGGCGTCGCACGCCCCAGGTGCACGGTGCGCGTCATGTCCGAGCAATAACCGTTGAGAATAACACCGAAATCGAGGGTTACGAATCCACGCCGCGGCAGCTTCGCATCGGATGCGGTGCCGTGCGGCATCGACGAGCGCTCCCCGCTCGCCACAATCGTCGGAAACGACATCGCCTCCGCGCCCCACAGCCGCGCCCGATACTCCAGCTCCGCCGCGACTGCATTCTCCGTAATGCCCGGCCGCATGAAACCAAGGATGTGTTCAAACAACCGCACGCCGAGCGCCGCCGCCGCCGCCATGCGCTCGATCTCGCCCGCGTCCTTCACCATGCGCTGCGTTGCAACCAACGGCGACGGCAATGGCTGGAAAAACTGCTTCACGTGCTTGCCGCTGCCCTTCAGCGCCTCCTGCATTGCCGCCAATGCGGCGACCGTAGTCTGCTCGCCGTCATAGTACGCATACTTCGCGTGAGTCTCGGCCAGCCAGCGACACCCCTCCGCCACCGCCGGACCCTTCGCAATCCGCACCTCGGGGCCCTTCACCTCTGCGGTAGCCTGCGCGGTATAGCGGCCATCGGTCACCAGCAGCGCAGCCTTCGCCGTAATGCCAAGAGCCGCATTCGATCCCGTAAAGCCGCATAGATATCGCACGTCGGGTAAATGCGTCACAAGCAGCGCAGCAATCTTCTGCTTCGCCATCGTGGCGCGCAGTTGGCGAAATCGGTGTCGATGATTCATCGAAGAGATTGGTGACGAAGACCGCCGCATCACGAGCGATCACACACGTGTGCGAAAGAAGATGGGAGAGAAACGTACATCCTGGTAGTTTACTGAGCCGCGCTCCGGCGCCGAGCCGGCCGCACACTCTGCACCGGCTTTGCCTTTGCGCGCGAAGGCTTCTCCTCAGCCGCTTTCCCCACGGTCCGGACCACGGGCATATTCCCGCCCGAGCTCTGCTGGTCCATCCAATCGTTCAGCCGCGAGCGCTTGAAGCGCCACCGGTTACCTAGCTTGAACGCCGGTACGAACCCCTCCGACGCGTACTTGTATAAGGTGTCCGCGCTGATCCCCAGGTAATCCGCCGCCTGCCGGATGTCCATTACCTCGCGCTGTTCGGTGGCTGTCGCCTGTGCCTTCATCGGAGTGCCATTCCTTCCAGGGGGAACTTCCTCCCGGGCACACCCCCGCTTGCCTTCGGGGACCCCGGCGTCTTGTATATATCCTGTTTCCTACTACCCATTCAAGGAAAGATTCCACTCGGCTCCGTCCAAATGGGGGATTGTTCTTGGTTTTTCGGGTTACACCGGGATTTCCGGGCCTGTGCTACGCCTCCCCGCGCCGGGGCATCGAACTCATTACAGCCCTCCCAGCCAGCACTTTGAAGAACCACGATTTACGCTGGATGCTGCGGCGCAGTTGTGAAGGGATCCGTGTTCGATCGCGAAAAGATATTTAACTCCGGCCGGGTCACGCCACCCGCCGGCTCCGGGTTTCGAGCGGCCGGCAAGTCGCGGACTCCGCGCCATCACTGGCCGTTGCCCGCCGTCCTCAGTGTTCTCTTCGCGCTCGCAGGTTTGCGTTACACCATCCACAACTGGCATCACCCTGACAGTCCATCGCCCTGGGCAACACCGCTCCTCGCCATCGCCATCCTGCTCGGCGCCTGGAACCGCTTCCGCCGCCGGCCGCGTTAAGCGGAACGAAGGATCCAGCTCTTTGCCCGCCGGGGCTCCGCTCTCATCGATCCACGTGTTCACGAGATATCCATCGCGTAATATTTTCCCGCGTAAATTCTTCAGGCTTTGTGTAACTCGTTCTGCAATAATTTGAGCAATTTTCGCTACAGATATAACTCCAGACATCCGCATGAAAATCGATTTTTCTCATCTAAACTAGACAACATATTGTCTAGTTCGCGTATTCGATTTCCGGTGCTGGGTCGCACCTCTGAATGCGATACAGCATGCGGGCTTACCTGGAATTCAATCCCCCTCAGGAGCAGTTTTGTAGTGAAACAAAGGTTCCTCCTCCCCCTGGCCGCGATCCTCATCGCGTGCCCCGTCTGGGCCAGTAGCATCAGCATTTCCACTTCAGCTCTCAGTTTCAACGGTTCCACTGGCAACGTGTCATCGCAGCCGCTCACCATTAAAGCCAGCGGCAGCCAGGCGGTCACCGTCAGCGCCCTGTCCTTCTCCAACAACGCGTTTTCCAATTCATGGGTCACACTGCCTGTCACGCTGTCGCCCGGACAAAGCCTCACCGTAAAGGTGAGTGCTCAGCCGGAAACCTCCGCGATGCGGGGCGTATTGACCATTGGCAGCAGCGCCGGCAACTTCGCCGTCGGGCTCACCGAGACAGCAGCGACGGCAACAACCGCTCATTCTGTCAGCCTCAAGTGGGCTGCACCAAGCACCGGCATTCCCACCGGCTCCTATGATGTGGACCGCGCCGTCAGCGGCTCCACCCACTTCTCGCATATCGGGTCCACCCCGGCCTCGGTAACGAATTGGACAGACTACTCACCCCAAGGCGGTCAGACGTATCAATATCGCGTCCGCGCCCTGGACCACGACGGAGACACGGGGCCGCCGTCAAGTGTCATCACGCTGAAAATCCCGTAATCCCCACCACCGGCCAAAACAGAAAGGCGCAGCCGGCATGGCTACGCCTTTCTATTTCGCGTGAGTGAGAATAACGCTGCTTCTAGTTGTCCCGCCGGTGCAGCGTCGGCCGGTCATCATCCGAACCGTTCTGCCCATTCTGGCCGTTCTGGCCATTCGCATCCGGCGAAGTGCTCGCACGGCGCAGCGACGGCTTCTTTTCGTTCTGCCCGTCGCGCAGTTTGCGCTTGTTCTCAATCCGCGCCAGCCGCGCTTTCACCTCATCGAATTCCGAAGTCGTAATCACATACTCGTCCTTCGGCGGCAGCAGGTGCGAGATTTCCTGTTGGCTCGCCAGAATCCGATCCGGTGTCTGCGGATGATCGGAGAATGCTCTCGCAATCAGGTTCGGCTTGGTCTTCTCCAGATGCTCGATCTTCTCAAACATGCTCGGCAGCGCCTGCGGATCGTAACCGGCGCGGTACATGTACTGAATGCCCAGGAAATCCGCCTGCCGCTCGAAGTCGCGCGAGAACTGCAGGAACGTGATCGGCACCGCCAGACCGGATGCTTCATAGAGTCCGTACCCCAGCCCGCCGCCGATAAAGATCAGCGGAATCGTCCCGAACTGCGCGTAATTCAGCCGCGTCTGCTCGCGCATCGCATGGTGTGCGGCTACGTGCGCAATCTCGTGCGCCATCACGCCCGCTACTTCCGCCTCATCGTCCGCCGCCAGGATCAGACCGCTGTTCACATAAAAGAAGCCGCCGGGGAGCGCCATCGCGTTGATCTCATCGGAATCGATCACCTTGATGGTGAACGGCACCTTCGCGTCCGAGTTCTTCACGATGTTCTGGCCGATGCGATTCACGTACTCCGTCACCATCGGGTCGTTGATGAACTTGACGCTCTTCTCGATCTCCATCGAGACGCCCTTGCCCTCTTTCATCTCCGTCTCGGTCGAGTACCAGTTCCCCAGCCCGCGCCCGCCGATGTCGCGCGTCCCCGTGGCGCTCACATCGTCAATGCTTCCCTTCTTCACGCCGGGCATCACGCCATTCGGTCCCGGCTCCGGGGCCGTGTTCTTCCGCGCGCGAATCGCCGTGTCCTGCGCCGCCGCCATCTCTTCCGGAGTGGGCTGGCAGGCCGTGTCCTTGTCCTTATCCTTCTTCTTGTCTTTCTTGTCCTTCTTCTTCTCGTCCTTCCCGCTGTCGCAAGGTACAGAAACCGGCTGCGTGCCCGCCGGGGTCGCCGAAGGCGTCGATTGTGGATTCGTCTCGGTCGGCTGCGGCAACGCCGGTGGCGTGGTCGGAGCGCTGGTTGGCGTCTGCTGTGCCTGCAGCGTCAGCGTCGCCATCGCGAGCAGCGCGGGAAGAAGAACTTTGGTCGATTGCGAACCGGAGACCCGCATAAGAACACCACCTCTAAAAGAGGCCAGCCGGATAGCCCAACGGGCGGGCAGCTCAGACTG
>DASUWP010000059.1:0-7648 GCA_036378335.1 Acidobacteriaceae bacterium
TAAGGGAACGCACCTGCTCGACCGCATCAACATCAACCAGCCGTTTACGGTGGCGGACCCCGCATTGTGCCAGGCAAATCCTTTGCAGGGCGATTGCCCGGTGAGTGCGCGCGTGCCGTTCGCGAACTTCACCAACGGAACGGGCACGCTGGACAGCCACTGGACGGGATATTCGAACTACAACGCAGCGAACGTGCGGCTGGAGCGACGATCGACCGATCTGGCGCTGCTGGCTGTCTATACATGGTCGAAAAGCATGGATGACAAGTCCGCCGCGGCCGGCATTGGCGCGACGAACGGCTTTGCGGGCCATATGGACGATCACAATCCCAACCTGGACTACGCGCGATCGGACTTTGACGTGGGACAGCGGTTTGTTTTGAGCTACGTTTACCAGCTTCCGGTAGGGCGAGGAAAGAAATTTGGCAGCCAGATGAACCGGTTTGCAGATGCTGCGGTGGGCGGCTGGCAGTGGACGGGGATTGCGACGTTCCAGCAGGGATTCCCGTTCTCCGTTCAGGCGAATGATAACTTCAGCCTGCTGGAGGCTCGCGTCCAGCGCGCCAATCTGGTGGGCAATCCACACGCGAACTTCCACAAGAGCATCACGCAGTGGTTTAACACGGCGGCGTTCGCGCAGCCGCTGGCGGGCTCATTTGGTAACAGTGGAAGAAACATTCTTCGCGAGCCGGGCATCAATAACTGGGACATGGGGGTGGGCAAAAACTTTGCGCTGGGCGACCGGGCGAGCTTCCAGTTCCGCGTGGAGGGCTTCAACGTCTTCAATCACACGCAGTGGGGCGTGGACCCGGGATCGCCTTCGGCAGCTGCCAGCGGGCCGGGTACCGGGGCTGTCGACCGGAACGTGAACGATCAACCACCGGCAGCCAACGTGCTATTCGGCCACATTACCTCCGCACGACCAGGACGCATTTTGCAACTAGGCGGCAAGATAACTTTCTAAAGCAAAAGGCGCAGATACGTGATGGAGAAAATCGGTTCTGAGCAGCCGTTCTTTTTAAGAGAACGGCTGAGTCAGGAGTTATGCCCTGCCTTATAGCCTGCGCTTTTACTCCAGCTTCCCTCCTGGTCTGCTCTGCTCTATGCATAGCAGGCCGATCTTTTTGAGGGATAGACTTATCGGCATGAATGGCTGCATCAGGGCTTCTCGATTGGCTATCGTTGCTGCGCTGTGGCTGTGTGCTGTTGTGGCGCGCGGCCAGACGACGGAAGAACTCGCGCAGCGCGGCCGCGCGGCGCTGGAAGCCGGGCAATATGCGGAAGCGGAGCAGGCGTATGGAGCTCTGGTGCGGCAGGAGCCGAACATCGCCGAGATGCATGTAACACTCGGCATGGTCTATTTCAAGGAAGGCAAGTTCGATCTCTCCATTAAGGAACTGCGCAGAGCGCTGGAACTGAATCCGCAGTTGCCGCGTGTCGATTCGCTACTGGCAATGGCGCTGAGCGAGAGAGGCGAGTATCGGGAGGCGGTGCCCGGCTTGGAAAAGGGATTCCATCAGACGGCCGACAAGGAGTTGCGGCGCATGTGCGGGCTGCGGCTGGAGCGCGCCTATACGTCACTGCACAGTGACACCAAAGCTGTCCAGACGGCGCTCGATCTGCGACAGCTGTATCCCGACGATCCGGAGGTGCTGTATTACTCGAGCAAGGTCTTCGGGAACTCTGCATTTCTGACGGCGCAAAAACTCTTTGAGGTGGCGCCCCAGTCCATGTGGGGATTGATGGCCGCAGGCGAGGCGCACGAGAGTCAGGGTGATACAGACGCCGCTGTCCGCGATTACGAAGCTGTGCTGAAAAAGGATCCCGCGCGGCCCAATGTGCATTTCCGGATTGGAAGAACGCTGCTGGTGAGGGCAGAAGGAAAGTCCGATGAGGCGGATGTGATGCGCGCGGCGGATGAGTTCCGTGCGGAGCTCGGGATCGATCCAGCGAATGCGAACGCCGCTTACGAGCTAGGCGAGTTATACCGCAAACAGGGAGACGCGGCAGCTGGCCGCAAATATTTTGAGCAGGCAGTGGCGAGTTATCCGTCGTTCGAAGAGGCGCACGTGGGCCTGGCAGCGACGCTGGTGACGCTGAGCGAGCTGGCGCCGGCGCAAGAGCATCTGCAGAAAGCAGTGGAGTTGAACCCCGAAGACTCTGTCGCTTGGTACAGGCTGGCGCAGGTGGACCGCAAGCTGGGCAAGAGCGATGAGCAGCAGAAGGCGCTGGCGCAGTTTGCGCATCTGCGCCAGCAGCGCACGGCGGCGCAGTCGAATGCTGAGGTCACGCCGCAGCGGCTCGATGCAACGGAGGCACCGTAGTAAATCACCTTTTCAGCCGACCTGGTGGGATGGAAATTTGTAACAGGCGAGCGGGCTTCTCTTATGGCGAGATGCCCGATGCCGATGGCGCAGCGCTGCACGGGCGCCTGCTCGTTCCAGCGCCCGATGAACTGGCGGGCACCATCGGAGCGAAGTAAGCGCTCATCACAGACCCGAGATAAATGGGCCCGAGATGCCGGATGGCGGCCATGGTGTGGCAGGCTTTATTGCGGCGGTAGCGCAGGTTCACGGTCTATCCCTTACAGAGTGTCGTATGGCTTCGGGGCAGGTCGGCGTCGCATGCAAGTTTGGCTTTACAACAGTCAAAGTTTCCCGGTATAGGTAATAGCGCGTTCAATAGCAAGACTTCATCTCTATTGAAAAACAAGCCTGTAGCATCGCACCCCGGAGGACCCACCTGTGAAGAGAACCGCAGCCGCTCTGCTAGCCCTGTTTGTTTTTTCGCCGCTGCCGGTTTCTCCTGCCTGGGCCCAGGCAGGTGTCCCGAGTCAGCCGAGCGCAGGGCCGACTGAAAGCGGCTTCCAGAACCCGCCTGACTCGGCAAAGCCGCGGGCGTGGTGGCACTGGCTGAGCGGCAACGTGACCGAGCAGGGCATTACGGCAGATCTCGAATGGATGAAGCGCGTCAATATCGCCGGTTTTCAGATGTTTGATGGAGACCTGGGATCTCCGCTGTTCGTGCCCAAGCCGCTGATCTGGATGGAGCCGGACTGGAAAGCGGCCTGGCACTATGCCGCTTCCGAGGCGGACCGGTTGCACCTGGAGATGGCCATGGCCGCTTCGGGTGGCTGGAGCGAGACGGCCGGCCCGTGGGTCAAGCCTGCGCAGGGAATGAAAAAGTACGTCTGGAGCGAGACACAGGTCCAAGGCCCGAAGGCGTTTGCAGCCGTGTTGCCGGCGCCGCCTCGAAATCTCGGCAAATTTCAGGACATGACTGCGCCACCTCCGCTGCACTTCCCAATGGCGACCGATCTGCCCGGAGCCAAACCGCAGCCGCCGCAACCGGCGAGGCGACCCGTAGAACCCTTCTACGCGGACGTTGCAGTTGTGGCGTACCGCACGCCGGAAGACGAGCAGCGCGTGGCCGATCTGCAGCCGACCATTACCTCGAGTGCGGGCGCGACCGACGGCGAAAAGCTGATGGACGGCAAGTACTCGACAGCGGTGACGATCCCAGTTTCGGAAAGCGATCCAAGTGGCTGGGTGCAGTTCGCGTTTCAGCAGCCGTTCCGCGCGCAGGCGGTGACGATCGGTTTTGCGCCCGCCGCAGCGTTCAGCGGCGGAGGCCTGCTGAAGGGCGAGGTACAGGCCAGCGACGATGGCAATTCGTGGCGAACACTCACCTCGCTACCGGGTCCGCCGGAGACCGCGTCAGTGGCGTTCCCCATCCGCACCCTCACGTTTCCGGAGACGACCGCGAAATATTTCCGCGTTGTCGCGGAGCCTGTCCGGCCGAATCCGATGCTCGCGAGTTTGGGTGTTGCTCCGCCGCCGCGCCAGCTTCACTTCACCGAGATTGAATTTGCCTCCGCCCCACGGGTTGCGTACTGGGAAGACAAGGCGAGCTTTGGGTTGTCAGCAGAGTCCGTCACCGATGCAACACCGGATGCTCCCGCAGCGGGGGTGATTCCTACCCGCGATGTGATCGACCTGACCTCGAAGATGCGGCCGGATGGAACACTGGACTGGGAGGTGCCGTCGGGCAAGTGGACGATTCTGCGGCTGGGCTACTCGTTGACCGGAGAGGTGAACCACCCGGCGACTCCGGCGGCGACAGGCCTGGAGGTGGACAAACTCAGCCGGAAGGATGTCCAGTCCTATGTCGAAACGTACACCAAGATGATCTCCGATGTAGCGGGCCCGTTCTTTGGCAAGAGCTTCCAGTACTTCCTGATGGATAGCTGGGAGGCCGGGCAGGAGAACTGGACCGAGGAGATGATGGCGCAATTTCGTAAGCGTCGCGGGTACGACATGACTCCGTACCTGCCGGTGCTTACCGGGCGAGTCGTCGGTAGCTCCGCTGCGAGTGACGCGTTCCTGTGGGACTTTCGCAGGACGATTGCCGACATGCTGGCAGAGAACCACTATGCGGTAGCCGCGGCCTATTTCAAGCAGCACGGCATCGGACTCTATGCGGAGGCAATGGGAACTGATCTCCCCACGACCGGCGACGGCCTGCTCAACAAGGGCCAGGTCACGATCCCGATGGGCGAGTTCTGGACGCCGCTGCCTGCCGAGCCGGACAGCCCGCAGCACAATGCGGATGTTCGTGAGGCGGCATCGGCGTCGCACATCTATGGCAAGCCGCTAACGGCAACGGAATCGTTCACGACGATGCCGGTCGTGACACCGTGGGGGCAGTCACCCTTCTACCTGAAGCCGCTGGCGGATGAGAACTTTGTGCGCGGCGTGAACCGGATCGTGTTCCATACCTCGGACCAGCAGCCGTTCACCGATGATGCGCACAAACCGGGCATGACGCTGGGTCCGTTCGGTCAGGATTACACACGGAATATCACCTGGGCGGAGCAGGCGACGGCGTGGAATACGTATCTGGCACGATGCTCGTATCTATTGCAGCAAGGGCAGTACGTGGCCGATGTAGCCTACTTTTATGGGGAGGGTGCCCCGGCCACCGTGCCTTTCTGGAAGCCGCTCTCGCCTGCGCTGCCGGCACATTATGGCAGTGACTTCGTCAATGCGGATGTGCTGCTGCATCACGCGAGCGTGCGCGATGGCAGACTGACGCTTGAGAGCAGGATGAGCTACAAGGTGCTGGTCATCCCGCGGGATAACCATGCGCTGACGCTGCCGATGCTCCGCAAGCTGCGCGAGTTTGTCGAGGGAGGGGTCGTGCTGATCGCGCCGAAAGCGGAGTATTCGCCCAGCTTGAGCGATGGTCCGGATGCGGGGAGCGAGGTGAAGACGATCGCCGATCAGATGTGGGGAAGCGGCGAGACAGCTGAGGGCCACGCCCTCGGCAAAGGCAAGGTGTACAGTACGGGAACGATCGAGGATGTGCTGCAGGCGGCAGGCGTGGGTGCGGACTTTAGCTACGGAGTGCTGCAGAATGTCGGAGAAGATGTGCCCTACGCCCTGCCGAAGGGTTTCTCGCAGGATGATCTGATCTACATCCATCGGCATTTGCCGGCGGAGGAGATTTATTTCGTTGCGACCCAGAAGCCGCACGTTTTCGATGTCGATGCGAGCTTCCGCATTGCGGGGAAGGAGCCGGAGCTGTGGCATCCGGACACGGGCAAGACGGAGCGGGCGGCCTACACGGTCAAGGACGGAGTCACTACCGTGCCGCTGCACATGGATCCGGAAGGCTCGGTCTTCGTGGTCTTCCGACAGAAGCAGTCTGCTCCGCAGCCGCCGCGGCCGGCGGCACCTCTACGTGAGCTGACAACCGTTGCCGGACCATGGCGCGTGGCGTTCGCGCCGAACTGGGGCGCTCCGGCAGAGGTCACCTTCGACAAGCTTCAGTCGTGGACGAAGAGTGACGAAACCGGCGTGAAGTATTTCTCGGGATCAGCGGTCTACTCAAACGATGTGGACATCCAGCCGGGATGGCTGCATGCGGGTGAGGCCGTCCTGCTTGACCTGGGTGTAGTGAAGGAGATGGCGGAAGTCACGGTGAACGGCAAGCCTGTGGGCGGTGTGCTGTGGAAGCCGCCATTCCAGCTGGACATCGCGCGAGCGCTGCATCCCGGCAACAATCATGTCGAGATCAAGGTGACGGATCTGTGGCCTAACCGGATGATCGGTGACCTGCAGCCAGGAGTCACAAAGCGGTATACGTTCACGGATTTTCACGCGTTCCGGCCGGACTCGCCGCTTCTGGAATCCGGTCTTCTCGGGCCCGTCCGCATTCTCGAATAAATCTACGGACAACAAAGCTGATAAGCCTGGGCGCAGCTAAACGCAGTTCAGCCATTTGTACGAGATGCCGACTTTTCGGCCATGTGGGCTTTCATTGAGTGATTTGGCGATTTCGCGCCAACTGAAAGACTGCTTGCATGGGATCGAGGTCCGAAGAACGGCGCAGTGGCAGCATTGACCAATTGGCAGCTCTTTCGCGCGACTCCGCGGATTGTTGAATCCGATGTCAGGATAAAGTCATCATTTCGGTGAACGTCGAAATGTGTTGTACTGTGCGGCTACGACGCGAAAGGGAGCAGATATGGGAAAGCTGGAAGGAAAGGTTGCACTTGTAACAGGTGGAAACAGTGGAATCGGTTTGGCGACTGCAAACCGCTTTGTTGCTGAAGGAGCACACGTCTATATCACGGGACGTCGACAGGAGTCTCTGGATGCCGCGGTGAAGGAGATTGGCAGCAACGTTACCGCCGTACGGGGTGACGTCTCGAAACTGGACGACCTGGATCGCCTGTTTGCGCAGATAAAGCAGGAGAAGGGCAAGCTCGACGTTGTGTTCGCCAATGCCGGAGGAGGCGAGTTTGTTCCGCTGGGCAGCTACACCGAGGAACACTTCGACAAAACTTTCGCCATCAATGTGAAGGGTCTTGTGTTCACTGTGCAAAAGGCGCTGCCATTGCTCCCCGACGGCGCGACGATAGTGCTTAACGGTTCGATCGTGTCGGTGAAGGGTTTCGAGAACTTTGGCGTCTATAACGCGACCAAGGCTGCGGTTCGCTCGTTCGCGCGCACCTGGACGACCGAACTGAAGGCTCGCAAGATCCGCGTGAACGTGGTAAGCCCCGGACCCATCGACACCCCGGCAATCGCAGGTCTGGTGGGGAATGACAATGACCAAGAGAAGCAGCTCAAGGCCAATCTTGCGGCAGGTGTTCCACTGGGCCGCATCGGCCAGCCGGACGAGTTAGCCAAAACAGTCGTTTTCCTTGCATCCGACGACAGCAGCTTCGTCGCTGGCGTGGAGTTGTTTGTCGATGGCGGCTTCGTGGCAGTTTAAAGGAGATCCCGAGCGCTGTTGTTTGGCGCTCCGGCAAACTTCTCACAGCCACTTTCGGTGGCGTTCGCTTCGGCTCCTCGAATGAACTGAGGTTTGCTCCAGTATCGAGGACAGGGCAATGCGCTCACTGATCGCCTAGTGGAAGGATTGTCGGCAATAGGGGAAATACACAAACAGACGATCGCTCGGGATGAACGAACTGCGGTGTCAACGCGATGAGACGTAAACTTGCGGAACCGGTGTTCAAAGCAAATGCTGGACCGTGCGCGACAAAGCCGACATTTTCGCCGTCCGGCACGGAGGTCTTCATTGAGCGCGACCATTCGATAAATGAAGTCGCGCCGCCTTCTTTTCATCTATTCCTTCA
>DASUWP010000060.1:0-3793 GCA_036378335.1 Acidobacteriaceae bacterium
GTTTCGTGAAGTTGGTGCGATGAGGTGTCCTTACTGCGGATTTGCGCAGGACCGCGTTGTCGATTCCCGAGAGAGTAAAGAGGCCGACTCAATACGACGACGGCGCGAGTGCGAACGCTGCAATAAGCGCTTCACAACCTACGAGCGCATCGACGAGATTCCGTACATGGTAGTGAAGAAAGACGGCACCCGGCAGAAGTTCGACCGGCAGAAGGTGCTGGGTGGGTTATTGCACGCGTGCCAGAAGCGGCCGGTGTCGGGCGCGGCGCTGGAGAAGAGTGTCGATCAGACCGAGGCTTACGTGGTGGATTCTCCGGATCGGGAGCGCTCTACGAGTGAAGTAGGCGAGTTGATTATGGCGCGACTGAAGGAGATCGACACCGTAGCCTACATCCGGTTTGCGAGCGTGTACCGGGACTTCAAGGATGTTCGCGAGTTCAAGGTCGAGTTGGAAGAGCTGCTCGGGGGCAAGGAATCGCGGAAGGGCAAAGGCCTTTAATCAGGTCGGAGGAAGGGCTGGAGATGGCGAGTAGGACGCATGCGATTACGTTGATTCCGGGCGACGGGATCGGACCCGAGGTATCGGCGGCGGTAGTTCGGATTCTCGAAGCCGCCGGCGCGAAGACCGGAGTCAAGTTCGATTGGCACAAGTTCGCTGCCGGTGCGGAAGCGTACGAGCGCTTCAAGGAGTACATCCCGCAGGATCTGTACCGCTCGATTGAGGAAAATAAAGTTGGACTGAAGGGGCCGGTGACAACTCCGGTTGGCGGTGGATTCTCGTCCATCAACGTTGCTCTCAGGCAGAAGTTCGAACTATTTGCGAACTTCCGGCCCATCAAGAATCTTCCGGGGTTGAAGACCAAGTATCCGAATCTGGACATCATCGTTGTGCGTGAGAACACCGAAGATCTCTACGCTGGATTGGAGCACGAGATTCTGCCTGGGGTGGTGCAGTCCCTGAAGATCATCACCGAGAAGGCGTCGACGCGCATTGCGGAGTTTGCGTTCAGCTATGCAAAGAGGCATGGGCGCAAGAAGGTGCACGCCATCCATAAGGCGAACATCATGAAGCTGTCGGATGGTCTGTTCCTGCGCTGCTGTCGTGGCGTAGCTGCGACGTATCCGGATGTCGAGTACAAGGAGCACATCGTCGACAATGCGTCGATGCAGCTCGTGATCAATCCGTATCAGTACGACATTGTGCTGACGGAAAATCTGTACGGCGACATCCTGAGCGATCTCTGCAGCGCGTTTGTCGGTGGCCTGGGGCTTGTGCCGGGCGCGAACCTGGGTACTCAGTGCGCGATCTTCGAGGCGGTTCATGGTTCAGCGCCGGATATCGCAGGTAAAGACCTGGCAAATCCGACGGCTCTCCTCCAGAGCGCGGTGCTGATGCTCGAGCATCTCCACGAGAGCGAGACGGCGCATCTGGTGCAGGCGGCTCTGGAGAAGGTATATGCGGAGGGCAAGGTGCTGACGCGCGATGTTGGCGGGTCCAGCGGTACGACCGCATTTGCCGATGCAGTCATCGCCGCGCTGGAAGCATAGAGTTCCGCCAAAGTTGTAGGAACCGGCCAGCAGCACGGGCTAACATACCGGAATCCTGTGTGAACTGACCGCCGACATACGAAGTGAGAACCCATGAACCTGAATCTGATGGGAAGCATCCACCTCTTGCCGCTCTGGTTTCTGGTGTTCTCGTTGCTCCTTCCGCGGATCACCCTGCTCGTTTATTGGCTGCAGGAGGGCGTCGCCCCGTTTCATCTGCACGGTTGGTTGGCGCTGGTGGCGGCGATTGTGCTGCCGCGCGCGTTGGTACTGTACCTGATCTACCAGGATCAGGGGATCAGTGTGTGGTTTGTGATCCATGCGATTGTGACGCTGGTGGTCTGGGTCGCAGGTGGGAACGCGAGTTCGCGCCGCCGGCAGCACTGAACAAGCGTGATACGGTGGACGGCACGGCTCTGTATGAGCCGCTTGATCTCTCAACGGAGGCATGGCCTGCCATGGAAAGCCGCGGTTTGGTTCGCGATGTTCTGATAATCCTGTTTGCGTTGGCAGTGGGTTGGTGGATGCGAGGACCGCAAACGACGGTGCTGGCCGGGCGCTCCAGTTCGTCGAGTTCAGCGCGTTCGTCGGACGACTCGCTGGGTTTCCAGCTTGGTGACGGGAGCCCGCAGCAGTCGCTGACGATCTATAACTCCGAAAACCATACGCTCTATGTATATCCCCGAGTGGGCACGGGTAACGCACACATTTCGTGTGAGTACAGCCTCAGGATCGAGCATCCGGGTGGCCCCATTGATTGCCAGAATTGCCCCATGGGCTCTCAGTATTAAGATCTGGCGTCACCGCGAAATCGCCCCGCGATTGGAGTTCGGGGAGGTGTTGTCGTAGCGCGCTTTCGCAATGGCCCTCGGGCGCTGCGTCGCGGTATCCTTAGAAGATATGGAACGGCGAAAAGTAGGCATTCTGGGCGCGACCGGCATGGTGGGCCAGCGCTTCATCCAGTTGTTGAATAACCACCCCTGGTTTGAGATTGCATGGCTGGCGGCAAGCGACCGCAGCGCGGGCAAGACGTATGCCGAGGCCTGCAAGTGGAAGCTGGATACGCCGCTTCCTGCGCGCATTGGCGCCATGACGGTGATGCCGAATGTGCCGGAGGGCACGCCCGAGGGCGAACTGCCCAAGATCATCTTTGCAGCATTGGACGCAGATATCGCGCGCGAACTGGAGCCGAAGTTTGCTGCCGCCGGATGCGCGGTTGTTTCGAACTCGAGCGCGTTTCGTATGACGTCCGATGTGCCGCTGGTTGTGCCTGAGGTGAATGCAGATCACCTGGAACTGATCGAGCAGCAGAGCTGGCGCCGTGAGTCGGGCGGATACATCGTCACCAATCCGAACTGTTGTGCGATCGGGCTGGTTCTCGCGCTGAAGCCTCTGGAGGCGCGGTTCGGGATTGAGAGCCTGTTTGTCTCGACCATGCAGGCAGTGAGCGGTGCGGGATATCCCGGCGTGGCATCGCTCGACATCCTGGGCAACGTGGTGCCGTTCATCAAGAACGAAGAAGAGAAGCTGCAAGAAGAGGTTGGCAAACTACTAGGGACGTTTACCGGCGCGAGGATCGATCTCCTGGACGCGAAGGTGAGTGCGCACTGCAATCGCGTAGCCGTGGAAGACGGGCACACTGAGTGCGTCAGCATCAAGTTCAAGAAGAAGGCCACACGGGAAGAGGTGCTCGCGGCTTGGAGCGAATTCGCGCCATTGGCTGGTCAGCGGCTGCCGAGCGCGCCGGACCAGCCGGTGGAGTTCGATGCGAGTGTCGACCGTCCGCAGCCGCGGCTGGACCGCATGCGCGGCAATGGTATGTCCACTACTGTCGGACGTCTGCGTGACTGTAGTCTGCTGGACTGGAAGTTCGTGCTGCTGTCGCACAATACCATTCGTGGAGCAGCGGGTGCCGCTGTGCTGAACGCGGAGGTGCTGGCGCGACTTGGCAAATTGGACGTGAAGGCTCGCGTGCGTCAGCGGGACGCGGTGCTTGCATGAGCGGTGGAGCTGCGCCGTTGCGCGAGAAGTTGGTTGTGATGAAGTTCGGCGGCACCTCAGTTGAGGATGCCAAAGCGATGCTGCGGACTGCGGAGATCGTTCGCGGAAGGCGCGAGCGGGGATTGTCGCCGATCGTTGTCGTCTCGGCCATGGCGAAGGTTACGGACCAGTTGCTGGCGGCTGCCGATGCGGCAGGGCGTGGCGATAGGGTAGGTGCGCTGGCGCTTGCATCGCGGCTTCGGAA
>DASUWP010000061.1:0-9705 GCA_036378335.1 Acidobacteriaceae bacterium
CACGGCAGCGATCATCATGTTCGAATCCGCGGCATCCTGTTCTGTGCCGGAATCGAAGAAGAACGAACCGGGAAGCTCATGGTGCATGACGGCGATGGCCGCGGCCAGCTTTGCCCTCGTATCCAACGCGTCAATGCGGGAGAGCCCAGGCTTCAGCGGCGCAAAACCAAGGGCATCGATAGCGGTGGTATCCATGCACGCGGCGAAGTAGTCGCCGATCTTCTGCTGCACCGGCGTGCGCTGTTTCGCTACTGCCGCGTCTCGGAGAATCCCCCAGAGGAATTGCTGGTTATCATTCGCAAGCTTGCTATAGACACTCCAGGAAGCTTGGTCTGCGGGGATAGGATTGTTCTTCTGCCACCCGCCGCAGGAGAACCGATAAAAATCCTCGCAGGGATCCACGCTGCGATCGAGGCTGGTAAGGTCGAGCGACGGCGAATACGGCATGGCCTCCAACGGCTGCGCCGTCGCAGCCGAAGGAGCGGAAGAGGACTGCGCAAACGTCGCAGCCCAGCAGCCCGTTATGAAACCCATAAGGACTAGTCGGGTCAGCACACTTCGGAAAGCCGTTATATTTTTCGAGCTCATCAGAACCACCGTGCCAAGTACGAACAAAGACAAAAATGAATGTGCCGACCACGCGGGCCGGCACCGGGAAGACCACTAAGTCTAACCTACTTCAGTTCAATGCCCCCAAAGAAATAGCCGATCTCAAATGCGGCGGTATCTTCCGCATCTGAGCCGTGGATTGCGTTTTCGCCAATCGACGCGGCGAACTTCTTGCGGATAGTCCCTTCCTCAGCCTGGGCGGGGTTGGTGGCGCCCATCAGCTTCCGCAGGTCGGCAATCGCGTTGTCCTTCTCAAGCACCATCGGAAAGATCGGGCCGGAGGACATGAACTCGGTGAGCTCGCCGAAGAAGGGGCGAGCGGCATGCACGTAATAAAAGCCTTCGGCCTGTGCCCTGGAGATGGACATCCGTTTGATAGCAACAATCTTGAATCCGGCCTTTTCGATGTCGGCCAAAATGGCGCCGGTGTGTCCTTTGCGGACAGCGTCCGGCTTGATAATACTGAATGTGCGCTGTGACAAAATCTGTCTCCTGAGAGCGCAAGACGCGCTATTTCCAGTGTACTAGGGAAAACTGGCCACTTGCTGCAGCAGATGGCGGTCTCCAACCGTCCAATGCAGGAAGCGCGCCGTATAGGAAATCGTGCGCAGGCAATTGGTAGCCGAGGCGAGATGCGACGAACTGCGTGGATCTGGTTTGTGGGATGTGCGGCCTGGCTGGTGGATAGCGGCGTCAGCTTCCACTATGGCGCCGTCGCGCGCGCACAACTGGCGCTGATGGTCGCGCTGGTGTTCCTTGCCGCGGGGTTCTTTTACCGCAGCCAGAAGCAACGATAAAGCGTGACGCCGGTCGGACGCCACGCTCTGTGCGGTTGGGGGCGGCGCTACTTCTTGCCCAGCAGCCCCGCCATCGTCGATCCCATCTCCGCGGGCGACTTCACGACGTGGATACCTGCCGCTTCCATAGCAGCCATCTTGCTTGCCGCGGTGCCTTCTCCGCCGGAGATGATCGCGCCGGCATGGCCCATGCGGCGTCCCGGAGGCGCCGTCTGGCCGGCGATAAAGCCAACCACCGGCTTCTTCACGTTGGCCTTGATGTACTCGGCAGCCTTCTCTTCCGCTGTGCCGCCAATCTCGCCAATCATGATGATGGCTTCGGTCTGGGGATCTTCGTTCAGCAGCTTCAGCGCGTCAATATGGCTCGTCCCGATGATCGGATCGCCACCAATGCCGATTGCAGTTGACTGGCCAATGTCGCGCGTCGTGAGCTGATACACAGCCTCATAGGTCAGCGTGCCGGACTTCGATACGATCCCGACATTGCCTTCCTTGTGAATGCGCCCAGGCATAATGCCGATCTTCGCCTTGCCCGGCGAAATAACCCCAGGGCAGTTCGGCCCAATCAGGCGGGATTTCGATCGCTTGACGACTTCCCACACTTTGACCATATCTAGCGTCGGGATGCCCTCCGTGATGCACACGATCAACGGCAGCCCCGCAGCCTCGGCTTCCATGATGCCGTCCGCAGCAAACGGTGGCGGAACGAAGATCATGGTCGCGTTGGCGCCAGTTTCCTTGACCGCCTCTTCCACGGTGTTGAAGACCGGCCAACCTTCGTGCGTCGTGCCACCCTTGCCCGGCGTTACTCCGCCGACCACCTTGGTTCCATACTCCGCACACCCCTTGGCGTGAAATGTGCCCTCACGTCCGGTGATGCCCTGCACGATCAGCCGCGTGTTGTTATCGACCAAAACTGCCATTATTTCCCACCTTTCGCGGCTGCTACGGCGAGCTCAGCGGCGTCTTTCATAGTCGCTCCAACCTCAAACTTGAGCCCCGAGTCCTTCAAAATCCTTCTTCCTTCTTCGACATTCGTCCCCTCCAGCCGCAGGATGATCGGAATCTTCACATCGAGTTTCTTCGCTGCCGCGACGACTGCCGTTGCCAGAACATCCACACGCAGAATGCCGCCGAAGATATTGATGAAGATCGCCTTCACGTGCGGATCGCTGAGCAGGATGCCAAACGCATTTTCAATCTGCTCCTGGTTCGCGCCGCCGCCGACATCCAGGAAGTTCGCCGGGCTGCCGCCGGAGTACTGGATGATATCCATCGTGGCCATCGCGAGGCCGGCGCCGTTCACCATGCAGGCGATGGAGCCGTCGAGCTTGATGTAGTTCAGGTTGAACTTCGAGGCCTCGACCTCAAGCGGATCTTCTTCGGCCAGGTCGCGCAGCTCCTTCAGGTCTTTGTGGCGGAACATCGCGTTGTCGTCGAAGTTGATCTTGCAGTCGAGCGCGAGCAGATCGCCTTCCTTAGTCGTGATGAAGGGATTGATCTCCATCAGACTGCAGTCATTCTCCATAAAGGCTCTGTAGAGGCCCATCATGAACGAGACCGCCGCATTGATCTGCTTGCCGGCAAGGCCGAGCTTGAACGCCAGCTTGCGCGCCTGATATGGCTGCAGCCCCAGCGCCGGTTCGATAGTCTCCTTATAAATCTTCTCAGGCGTAGCCTTCGCGACCTCCTCGATCTCCATACCACCGGCCTGCGACGCCATGAAGACGATGCGGCCGGTCGCTCGGTCGAGCACCAGGCCAAGGTAGAGCTCGCGATCGATGGCCGAGCCGGCTTCGATCAGCAACCGTTGCACCTTCTGTCCCTGCGGACCGGTCTGGTGCGTGACAAGCTGCATGCCGAGAATGTCTTTGGCGCGCGCCGCGGCATCCCCGAGGTTCTTCACGACCTTCACGCCACCGCCCTTGCCGCGTCCACCGGCGTGGATCTGTGCCTTAACGACCACAGCGGCGTTGCCCTTACTGAACAGGTTCTTCGCCGCTGTCTCCGCCTCTTCCAGAGTCGTTGCCATCTCGCCATCGGGCACTGGCACACCGTACTTCCGCAGAATCTCTTTCGCTTGGTACTCGTGAATCTTCATGTGTGGTTATCTCAGGCGCGTAGAAAACTTCGTAAGGCGCGCTTCCCCGAGTGTATGCAAATGGGCAGACGAGCGGCAACGCGAGGCGCCGATAAACGGCTATTTTTCACGATTATTGATCGCATTTCATGATTTCTGTCGCCGCTGTTTTCAACCCACCCCTTATTGGGGTGAAATTCCATTCATTTCAGTGCTGCGTTGGCTTCGCAAATGGCCGCGAGCACGCTGGTTGAGAAGCGACGCATCGCTGAAGCGGCTGCCGAGTGGCAGGGTCGGTAAGACCTGCTCCAGGTACGTGGCAGTTGACTTACACCGTTACGGCCTCCCCGCCGCTGTCTGCCGCATCCAATCGGCCAATGGAGGATCCATGAAAACTGCAACCATGTCCGGCCCTGAACTCGCATTGATCGTCGGAACCCGCGTCGCGCTCGGTATCGGTATCGGCCTGCTGCTTGCCGGCAAGCTTGACAGCGGCGCGCGTCGAGGCGCAGGTGCAGCGCTATTGGCACTCGGCGCGCTCTCCACGATTCCGCTTGCGATGGAAGTGCTCAGTCACTCTGTGGAGCCGGACAGCGGCCCTGGTTCCGATGAATTCTACGACGCCCGTCAGGCAGCATAGTGACGACACTCAGGGCAATCCTGCAGGCTCCTGCGTGTACCGCCGCAGCTCCGCAGCAGCGGAATCGGCGAGCAACGGAAATACAATCTGAAACGGCTTCTGCGGGAACGATGTCGTCTGCGCCGTGTAGCTGTCGCAGAGCACGGCGGTGACCTGCTCCAGGCCCCTCCCCCAGTTCCGCGCGCGGGCATCGCGGAAGATCAGCACCTCCGGCTGCAATCCTGCCGCAACCAGCATCGTACGCGCCCGATCGAGGAACTCCGGCCAGTGGGACACCACTCCGATCAAGTGACCATCCGGAGCAGGCAGCCACGGACTCAGCCAACCCGTCGCCGATCGGATCGGCAGTGTGACGATTTCGAAACCCTTCGGTAAGACCTCGCGTACCAGCTTCTCCTGGCTCGGCCGGCACAGCGGGATGGCCGCCGAGAGGACCTTGCCGTCGGCACACTGCTCGGGCGCCGCTTCATGTACGGGCCATTGTGTGCAGGCTCGCAACTCAGTCAATAAGATCCGGCGTACCTCGGTGTCAGGGTCAATAAGCATGAAGTGATCCGGCGGCGGTGAAGCGAGCCAGTCCAGCACCCTTGCGCGGACTGCCTCCGCATCCAATCCCAACTCCCGAGTTGCGCGGAAGAAACCTGCGATGTGTGCGTCGATCTGCTGTTCAGGCGTTCTACCGCCATCGTTTTGGGTTCGCACATACACGCCGCTGCCATGACGCCGCTCGGTCCAGCCCTCACGCTCAAGCTGGCGATATCCAGCGCTGACCGTGTTCGGATGCAGCGCAAAACGGCGAGCAAGCTCGCGCGTGCTAGGCAGTCGATCGCCGGGGCGGAGATCCCCCGACACGATGGCGAGTACTACCTGAGTGACAAGCTGCCGATAAATCGGCACCTCACTGGAATGGGAGAACCACAGTCGCATAATGGAAGTCGGCTGCGGCCCATTGTTGCATCTTCATGGCGCTGGTCAAGAAAATCTCGCATCCAACCCACGGCACCCATCGCGAAATGCCCTCCTGATACCCTTGCTTAAATGCCCCCGCAACCCTATCTGAAGCGCGTCATCGAGGAGCGCATCACGCTCAGCCGCGAACAGGCACGCGAGCTGATGCAGCAACTCCTGGCAGGCGCCTTCGCTGACCTGGAACTCGCTGCCCTTCTGGGCGCCGTTACGGCGCGAGGCGAAAATTCCGAGGAGCTCGCCGGCTTTGTGGACGGCATGCGGGCAGCGGCTGTTCCCGTGCCCCTTGAAGCACAGGACCGCGCCGATCTGGTAGACACCTGCGGCACCGGCGGCGACCTATCCGGCACGTTCAACATCTCCACCGCTGCCGCACTCGTGGCGGCTGCCGTCACCTCCGGCCCTGACCGGCGCCCTGTCCTCGTCGCCAAGCATGGCAACCGCGCCGTTACCTCCACATGCGGCTCAGCCGACGTACTGGAAGCACTGGGAATCCCAGTGGCGCTCTCGCCGGCAGATGCTGCCGCCGCACTGCGCAACAACCGCTTCGCATTCCTCCACGCGCCGGCCATGCATCCGGCTATGAAGGCGGTGATGCCGGTTCGGCGAGCGCTCGGCGTGCGGACCTTCTTCAACGTATTAGGACCACTCACAAATCCCGCGGGCGCTCAGCGGCAGGTCATGGGCGTCTACTCCGCTCACCTGGTTCCCATCGTGGCGCACGCCATGCGCCTGCTTAACGTCGGCCACGCATTCGTTGTCCACGGCTTTCTCAACGAAACTCGCACTGCCGGCATGGATGAGTTGTCAATCTCCGGTCCCAGCCAGTTCGCGGAAGTAGTCGGCGAGCGCATCTTCTTCGCCGAAGTCACCCCGGAAATGGTCGGCTTGAAAACAGCGCCCATCGACGAGCTTCGTAGCGGCACTACCGCCGGGGAAAACGCCGAAATCCTCCGGCGCATCTTTGCAGGCGAGCCCGGTCCGCGCCGCGATGTCGTGCTTCTAAACTCGGCGGGTGTGCTGCTTGCGGCGGGCCTCTTTCCGCCGATGGATTGGGTCGACGCGTTCCGGGCGGCTATCCAGCTGGCGGAGCAGACAATTGATTCGGGAGCGGTTACGGCCCTGATCGAAAGGCTGGGTCGCAGGGAACCTTAAGCGGCCGTCCATCGTACAATCCATGGAATTACAAGGAGAATCTTCCATGTCCGCTTACCCGAACTACGCTCAACCCGGAGCCCAGCCCGGATCGCTCGATCCGGCGATGGTCACCACCGCGCTGGAGCTTTCGGGCTACCGCATTGTCCGCAATCTGGGCGTCGTTCGAGGGATTGTCGTGCGGTCGCGCAACATCTTCGCTACGATGGGTGCCGGCCTGCAGACAATTCTCGGTGGCAACATCACCGTGCTCACTCAGCTTTGCGAGAAAACGCGGCAGGATGCCTTCGCCATGATGATGCAACATGCTGCCGAGCGCGGCGCGAATGCGATCATCAGCGCGCGCTATGACGCAAATGAGTTGATGCAGGGCGTCACCGAAGTGCTGGCATACGGCACCGCAGTGTACGTGGAGAAGGTGTAGCGTGGCGCGCGTCACCGGAATCGGCGGCGTTTTCTTCCGCGCGCGAGACCCCAAGGCGCTCGCCGCTTGGTACGCCAGGCATCTCGGCATCAAGCTGGAGCAATGGGGCGGCGCTCGGCTGCTGTGGTCGGACGAAATTCCACCTGGCACCGGCGCTACTGCCTGGAACCCCTTCCCACAAGACACAAAGTACTTCGGCGCGAGCGGACAGTCGTACATGATCAACTATCGGGTCGATGACCTCGACGGTTTGCTCGCGCAGCTTGCAGCGTCAGGGGTCGCAGCAAATCCGCATCGCGAGGACTCCCAGTACGGCCGCTTTGCGTGGATCACCGATCCTGAGGGCAACCGCGTCGAGCTGTGGCAACCCCTGAGTATCGCAAAGAATGGCTGACCCTGGCTCAGCCTCGGGTCAGCTAACATCAGGTTCGTGACGACCACCTCGCCTGCCTCCCCGACGGAACCGCTTCTGCGAGTCGAGAATCTGTCCGTACGATTCGGGGCGGCCCTTGCTGTCGATGGCATCTCGTTCGCGATTGCCCCGGGCGAAGCTCTGGGCCTGGTCGGCGAATCCGGCTCGGGCAAGTCCGTCACCTCGCTCGCTGTGCTTCGATTGCTCGTCGAGTCGGCACAGGTCTCCGGCACCATCGCATTCGCCGGGACCGATCTGCTGACCCTGCCACTGAGCGCCATGCGCAGCCGTCGCGGCAGAGACATCGCAATGATCTTCCAGGAGCCGATGACTGCCCTGAACCCGGTCATGCGCATCGGTTCGCAGATTGCCGAGGCGCTGCGAGCGCACCAGCCGCAGTTGTCACGCACTCAGGTTCGCGACCGCGTGCTGGGGGCGATGCACGAAGTCGCGCTGCCGGAGCCGGAGCGCCGCTACCGCGACTACCCGCACCAGTTCTCCGGCGGCCAACGCCAACGGATCCTCATCGCCATGGCCCTCGTCAATCGGCCCCGCCTGCTGATCGCCGATGAGCCCACAACGGCACTGGATGTGACCGTACAGGCACAGATTCTTGCGCTGCTCAGGCGCTTACGGACCAGCCATGGGCTGTCAATGCTCTTCATCTCCCACGATCTCGGCGTGGTAGCGCAGGCTTGCGATCGCCCCGGCGACCACATCGCTGTCATGCAGCACGGTCACATCGTGGAGTACGCCGCTGCGTCCGGCCTGTTCCGTAATCCGCAACACCCGTATACCCGAAAGCTGCTCGCCTCCGCGCCCACCATGCACACCGACCGCAGCAAGCCATTGGCAACCCTCGCCGGCCAGACCTGAAGCCGGCTAGGTCATCAAGGTTCCAGCGACCATCCGATAGACTGTAATTTCGTGCGTCTATCGCACCGGAACCTGATGCGCGCGCTCATCCTCTCCGACATCCACGCCAACCTGGAAGCCCTGAACGCCGTTCTTGAAGTGGCGGGGCAGTGGGATGCGCTCTGGAATCTCGGCGATATGGTCGGCTATGGCGCCAGCCCGAACGAAGTACTGGACATCGTACGTCCGCTCAGCACCTTGACCGTCCGTGGCAATCATGACCGTGTGTGCTCCGGGCTGAGCTCCATGGTCCACTTCAATCCCACGGCCCGTGCCGCGGCCGTGTGGACCTTGGAAGAACTCAGTCCGGACAATCTGGTGTACCTGCGAACCGTCCCGCAAGGGCCGCTCGAGCCCGGGGAGGACACGTCCTCGGGAACCAACGTGACGCTGGCGCACGGCTCTCCGCTCAACGAAGACCAATACATCCTGAACATGCGCGATGCCTGGGCCCCGCTGCAGCAGATGACCACGGCCATCACCTTCGTCGGCCATACCCATATCCAGGGCGGCTTCTCGCAAAAACAGCATGACTGGCACGAGATCCGGCCACACTACTCCAACCGCAACGTTGCCGAGTCATGGACGCTGGCGTTACCCGCCGGAACCCGTCATCTGATCAATCCTGGATCGGTAGGACAGCCGCGCGACTACGACTGGCGCGCTGCCTTCGCCATCTTCGATACCGGGCGATGCGAAGTGACATACCACCGCGTTTCCTACGATCTCGCAGCCGCCCAGGGCAGGATACTGATGGCCGGATTGCCGGAGCGTCTTGCTGCGCGGCTCCGCGAAGGCCGCTAAAGCCTGCATGATGACCCGGATTTTCGCGGTCTACCTAGCAATCCTTTGAAGCGTCATTCTGAGCCCAAAGCGCAGAATCTCCGCATTCAGTTAAGGCAGAGGATCCTGCGCGGGATCGAAACGCTGGACTCGATGGTCCTCACAGATACTCGCTAGCCGTCGTCCGGGCTTCCTGCTAAAGACCGCCCGCATCGTACCGCCTGGGAGGACACGTCTATGCCGGTAGCAACCGCTCTCGTCGAAAGGCTTGAAAAACGCTTGCCGAAGGTGATCGACGCCCGCACGCACGGCATCATTGATTACTGCCACGCCGCGTTCTTCTTCGGAATGGCCCTGGTATGCCGCAAGAGCAATCCGCGCGCTGCCATTGCGGCCGCTGCTGCCGGCGGATTTGTGCTGGTGGAGTCGCTGCTGACGGACTACCCGCTGGGTGCCGCGAAGATCATCCCGCTCAGCATCCACGGTCAGATGGATAGTGCCTTCGCCGCATCTTCCTTTGCCGTGCCGAAGCTCTTCGGGTTCGCCGATACTCCGGCAGCGAACGTGTTTAGCGCAAACGGCTTTATTGAAGGCGGCGTGGTCGGGATGACCAAGTGGGACAGCGATTCCGCCCGCTCCGAAGAGGGCGAGTCGGCCGAACGACAGCACGGGAGCATGGCCGCGGACTGAAGCGGAAACCACCATCCGCTCTTTTGCGGAACAACTCTGGTTTTGCTTTTCCGGAGGGAGCAGCGGCTTCAGGGGCTATTGAAAAAATGCTCGACAAAACCGTGCCGCTGTGGCGGCGGCCACAAATGACAAACCGTCTTGCTTAAGGGCACGGCTTTAGCCGTGCCGTAAAAAACGACACAAAATTAATGCGGCTTCAGCCGCTGAGGTCATGTTTTTCGTGCAGCCGCAGAC
>DASUWP010000062.1:0-47442 GCA_036378335.1 Acidobacteriaceae bacterium
GGGGCAGGAGAAACGACATGCCGAAACTCGGCACTCTGATCGGCTTTATCCCCACACGTGACGGCGACGCCGCGCGCGCCTTCTACGAAACGAAAGTCGGATTGCGCTGCGTCTCCGATGACCAGTTCGCAATCGTCTTCCAGTCCGGCGTCAACTTGATCCGCGTCGCCCGCACCGGCTCGTTCACGCCACCCCCATTCACGATTCTGGGCTGGGATTGTTCGAACATCGAGCAGACCGTCCGCGAGCTGACGGCGCGCGGCGTCACTTTTGAACGCTACGACTACATGGGACCGCAGGACGAGCTCGGCATCTGGACTGCGCCCGGCGGCGCGAAGGTCGCCTGGTTCAAAGACCCCGACGGAAATACGCTGTCCCTTTCCCAAATCCCCTGATGTCGCGACGCATCCTCGTCCTCGCCGTTGTATTCTCCTGCTTCGCGCTCATCGTGTGGTCGGGCTACCAGCATCGCTCCGCGCGACGCGCAACGGCTCTGTCGTCGCCACCTGCAAACGCCGAAGCTTCCATGGAAGAGACCGACGCCGTCACGTCGCCGCTTCTCAATAAGCCCGCACCCAATTTCAAGCTCCTCGATCTCTCAGGCCATCCCGTTTCGCTTGCCGACTATCGCGGCAAAGCCGTGCTCATTAACTTCTGGGCCACCTGGTGCGCGCCCTGCCAGGTCGAGATGCCCTGGTTCATTACCCTCCAGCAGAAATATGCGGCGCAGGGCTTCACCGTCCTCGGCATCGACAAGGACTATCCCGAAGACCTGCCCAAGGTCTCCGGCTTCGCGAAAAAGATGAACCTGAACTATCCGGTCCTCTATGGCGACCGTCGGACCTATTCCAATTACGGTTGTTGCGACTATCTGCCCATGTCCTACTACGTCGATCGCGCGGGCACCATCCGCATCGCCACCATCGGGCTCGGCGAGCGCGACACCGTAGAGACCTACATTCGCCGCCTGCTCGAAGCATCGCCGCCACTACCCGACTCGCGCATCACTGCGTCGACAGTGCCAACCGCGCCTGCTCTGGTGAAGTAATTCCAAGAAATCGCCCGAAGACCTCATTCGACAACATGCGCCCGCGCATCGTGAGGGCTACGCGCTCACCCTCACGCGCCAGTAGCCGATCCGCGATGAGCTCGGCAACCACACCATCGAACGCCGCAATCGCCTCTGCTCCAAACTCGCTTCGAAGCGCCGTCGGTGACACACCCTCCACCAGCCGCAATCCCAGGAACCAGGCCTCTTCCAGTTCTGCGGCGCAATCCACGCGTTCAACATCGCCTTCGGTCTCGCCCGCAAGATAACCGGCAAGATCATTCGTATTGCCGAACCGGACTATATTGCCAAACCCCGCTACGCCATTGCCGAAACCCGCTGCGCCGTCATCTCCACGTCGCAACATCGAGTGCGCATCCAGCCCCACGCCCAGATACGGCTCACGACGCCAATAGCGCAGGTTGTGCCGCGATTCTGCATCCGGTCGCGCGAAGTTAGAAATCTCATACTGTCGAAGCCCCGCACGCTCCAGCCGCTCGCACCCCACCTCATACATCGCGGCAATGACATCATCCACCGGCACCAGCCCAGCGCCATAACGCGCGCCACCGCCGATCAGCTCCCGTCCTAGCCGCGAGTCCTCATCCACTTCCAGCATGTAAAGGCTCGCGTGCTGCACGCCAAGTCCACACAGCGCCTCCACCGATTCCCTCCAACTCGCCATCGTCTGCCCCGGCAGCCCGGCAATCAGATCCGCGTTCACCGCCAGTCGCGCGTCCCTCAGCCGCCGCACATCTTGCTCGACGATCGCGCGGGTGTGCATCCGGCCCGTAGCCGCTGCCTCCGCATCCACCAACGACTGCACGCCCAGGCTCACCCGCGTAGCCGATACTTCAACCATTGCTTGAAGAAATTCCGGGGCGATCTGCCCCGGCGCACACTCCACCGTGATCTCCGCACCCGGCTCGATGACAAAGCTTCCCTGAATAGCCGCAAAGATCTCCCGCAGCCGCTCCGGCTCCAGCGTGCTTGGTGTTCCGCCGCCCAGGTAGACGCTGCCCACCCGTTCCGGCAGCAGCCAGCCCTCACGCTCCGCGCGCTCCCGCGCGCCCTGTAGCTCCCCGCATAGACGCACTACATAGCGCCCATAGTCGCTTGCCGGAAACACCCCGGAGGCGAAGTTGCAGTACGTGCACTTCGCCCGGCAGAAAGGCACCGAGATATAGAGGCCAAGCGTCTCGCCCATTCATCTATTGTGACAGCCCTCTAAGCGGGTTTCCCATGACGCAGGCCGAAGCCACACAACCATACGCGGCTTTTCCGTTAAGAGAAGCCGCTCCGCGCAACTGCCTGACGGGACGTTGTATGCGGAAAGCCGCTTTAAAATGAGAGAGCGAAGGAAGGCATGTCCGAAGCCAGGTCCCAAGGTACTGAGCAACAGCATCCGGAGAAAAAGCCGGACGCCAAGCCCGCGGCTCACGAAGAAGATGTCATCGGCAAGGCATATGACAGCCGGCTGATGGGCCGTCTGCTCAAGTACCTGCGCCCCTACAAGTGGCAGGCCGGCATCTCGCTCGTCGCGATCCTCCTCAAGGCTCTTGCGGACATCCTCGGCCCTTACCTGACCAAAGTCGCCGTCGACCGTTACATGACGCACGACAACACGGGGCAATCCTCATGGCTGGGCCGCCATCTCAGTGCCTCGGCCGCCACCGGCATCACTCAGGTCGCTCTCATCTACGTCGGCGCCCTCTGCTTCTCGTACGTGCTCGAGTTCGCCCAAACCTACCTCATGCAGTGGACCGGCCAGAAGATCATGTACGACATGCGCTCGCAGATATTCCGCCATCTCCAGCGCATGCACGTCGCCTTCTTCGATCGCAATCCCGTCGGCCGCCTCGTAACCCGCCTCACCTCCGATGTCGACGCCCTGAACGAGATGTTCACCTCCGGCGTCTTCGCCATTTTTGAAGACGTGTTCGTCCTGCTCGGCATTGTGCTCGTCATGCTGCGGATGAGCTGGTGGCTGGCGCTCATCGCCTTCGCGGTTCTGCCAATCATCGTTCTTATCACCCGCATATTCCGCACGAGCGTGCGCGACTCCTACCGCCGCATTCGCACCGCCATCGCGCGCATCAACGCCTTCACCCAGGAGCACGTCACCGGGATGAGCGTCGTGCAGCTTTTTGGCCGCGAGCAGCGCGCCTACACGGAGTTCGAGGCGGTCAACAAGACACACCTGGTCGCCTTCAAGGACGCGATCCTGGCCTACGCTCTGTACTACCCCGCGGTCGAGCTGCTCTCCTCCATCGCGATCGCGCTGGTCATCTGGCTAGGCGGCCGCGGCGTCCTGCGCGGCACCGTCACCATCGGCGTCCTCGTCGCCTTCATCCAGTACGCTTGGCGCTTCTTCCGCCCCATCCAGGACCTCTCGGACAAATACAACATCCTGCAAGCGGCGATGGCTGCGAGCGAGCGCGTCTTCAAGCTCCTCGACACCCCGGCTGAAATCACACCGCCTGCCAATCCCGTGCCCAGCCCGCGCGCTGGCCGCATCGAGTTCCGCGAGGTCTGGTTCACCTACGAGCGTCTCACCCCCGAACAACTCGCGACCATCTCCAATGCATCCCGGGAAGACCTCGAAGCCATCGGCGTCGAGTGGATACTCCGCGGCGTCTCCTTCACCATCGAACCCAACGAGACCGCCGCCATCGTCGGCCACACGGGTGCCGGCAAAACCACGATTATCTCGCTCATGATGCGCTTTTACGATGTGCAGCGCGGCCAGGTGCTCATCGACGGCATCGACGTGCGCCAGCACGAGCTCACCGTGCTGCGTCAGCATTTCGGCGTCGTGCTGCAGGACCCATTCCTCTTCACCGGCACCATCGCGGAAAACATCCGCCTCGGGACGAAGTCCATCACCGACGAAGACATGCAGCGTGCTGCCGACGAAGTCAATGTCGGCGACTTCATCCGCAGCCTGCCTCACGGCTTCAACGAGTCGCTGCGCGAGCGCGGAGCCGGCCTCTCCACCGGCCAGAAACAGCTCATCAATTTCGCGCGCGCCCTCGCCCATCGTCCCCGCATCCTCATCCTCGACGAGGCCACCTCCTCCGTCGACACCGAGACCGAAATACGCGTCCGCACCGCGCTGGACCGCATGATCACTGGCCGCACCTCGGTGGTCATCGCGCATCGCCTCTCCACCGTACAGCGCGCAGACACCATTCTCGTCATGCACAAAGGCCAGCTGCGCGAGCACGGCCCGCATCAGCAGCTGCTCGCACAACGCGGCATCTATTGGAAGCTCTACCGGCTCCAGTACAGAGATCAGGAAATGGAAGCCACAGGCCAGATCGCCGGCACCCCGCTCGCCCTCGGCACCGACTGACTGTCTTTCGCCGCATCCAAGCAAAAGGACCTTGCCATGCCCGTCATCCGAAATTGCCCATCCTGCGGAAAGCCGAATCGAATTCCCGGGAACCATCTCGCCGACACAGGAAAATGCGGCGCCTGCAAAGAACCGCTGCCTGCAATGGCAGAACCCGTCTCAGTGAACCCCCAAGAATTCGACGAAATTGTGCGCGGCAGCAAAGTTCCTGTCCTCGTTGATTTCTGGGCGGAGTGGTGTGGCCCATGCCGAATGGCGGCGCCACATGTTGCGCAAGTCGCACGGGACCTCGCTGGCCGGGCGGTCGTGCTGAAGGTGGACACCGAGAAATTTCCGGAACTCGCGTCACGGTACAACGTACAGGGCATCCCCAATTTCGCCGTTTTCGCGCGCGGCAGCCTTCAATTCCAGCAGGCCGGACTGGTAGACGCCAACACGATGAAGAGTTGGCTCGCCCACGCCGCCTGACACTTCCCCCTGACGCATTCCCCTGACGCATTCCCCTGACGCACTCCATAGACCAATACGCTGCCGGCGATCTGGCAATGCTTTTCTGCTTCTTCGTATCGGTTACGCTGGTGCCATGTTTTTCCTTGGCCGGTGCTTACTTCCCTGTTCTCTCGCGCTGCTCTCAGCCTCCATTGTCGCTCCCGCCCAGAATAGCGCAGCGCCAAAGCCGGCAAACACCTCCGAAGTAGGCTCGCAGTACACACCCCGCCCACAGCCTGCCATCCTGCCCAACACCCGCGCCGCCATGCTGCGGGGAGCCTACGGCCCCTACCGCGCGAACAACGATCTGCTCTCCTATCATCTCGATATCCGCGTCGATCCGGATAAGCAGATCATCAGCGGCAAGAACACGATCCGCTTTCGCATGCTTGAGGATGCCAATCGTATTCAGCTCGATCTCAACGATGCGCTGAAGATCGACAGGATCCTGCTCGGCACCACCGAATTGAAATATGAGCGCGACTCCGGCGCTGTCTTCATCGATTTTCCCGAGGTGCTGAAGAACAGCCAGGAATATTCGATCGACTTCTACTACTCCGGCCGTCCGCTCACCACCGGACGCTTCGGCGGCTTCACCTTCGGCAAAGATCCCGCCGGAAAGCCCTGGATATTCACCTCCTGCGAAGATGATGGCGCAAGCATCTGGTGGCCCAATAAGGACCAGTGGCGCGACGAAGTCGAAGAGATGGAGATCAGCGTCGCCGTGCCCGACAATCTCGTCGATGTCTCGAACGGACGATTCATGGGCAAGACCGATCTCGGCGACGGCTACACGCGCTGGGACTGGATGGTTCACTACCCCATCAACAACTACGATGTCTCACTCAACATCGGCGACTATCAGCACTTCAGTGACAAGCTTGGCGACCTGACGCTGGACTTCTACGCGCTGCCCGGCGATCTGGACAGCGCAAAGCAGCAGTTCTCTCAGGCAAAAGAGATGCTGGCGGCATACCAGCATTACTTCGGCCCCTATCCATTTATCAAAGACGGTTACAAACTTATCGAGGTGCCCTACTCAGGCATGGAGCACCAGAGCGCCGTGACCTACGGCAACCGCTTCAAGAACGGCTATCTCGAACGCGACTGGGCCGGCGTCGGCATCAGTCTGCGATTCGACTTCATCATCATCCACGAGAGCGGCCACGAGTGGTTCGGCAACAGCGTCACAGCAGCCGATCGCTCCGATATGTGGATCCATGAGGGCTGGACCACCTATCTCGAAGGTCTGTACGTGGAATACCGCTGGGGCCACGATGACGCGATCAAGTATCTGAACGGCCTCAAGCCCAAGATCAAAAATCAGCGGCCTATCGTCACGGAACGCGGCATCAACGGCGACCCACCAGAAGACCAGTACTTCAAAGGCGCGCTTATGCTGAACACACTGCGCTCCGTCATCAACGACGACAACCGATGGTGGCCCCTGCTCTACAACTTCTATCAGCAGTTCAAGTACCGCAACATCATGACCGAAGATGTGGTGACCTGGTTCAACCGCGAGACGGGACAGGACCTCACCCCGATCTTCAACCAATACCTGCGCCACCCGGAGATCCCAACGCTCGAGCTGCTATTCGATCCCTCGGAAGGAACCGTGTCTTACAAGTGGCACGCCGACGAGCCGGGCTTCTCCATGCCAATCTTGATCGGGCAACAGGACCACTGGCAACGCATCCAACCCACCCTCAATTGGCAGACGATGAAAACGTCCATGACTAAAGATCAGTTCCAGGTAGCAACGGACCTCTTCTACGTAGACGTACAAAAATACTAGCGCACGCAAACCATCAGGCCGGAACCAACACGGCACTGGGCTCTATGCGATTGCGCCGGCCGGCATGACTCTGGCGTCCGCCAACACGATGTTTTCTGGGCTGGCAGGGCGGGCTAAACGGCGACCGTGAAGCTCTCTTCCGTGCGGATGACCGGACGATACAAAGTGTCGCGCTCAAACGGCTCGCGGCCGGCCTCGCGAATCAGCCGGATCAGGTCGCTGCGCCGCATTCCCTGGGGTGTGCTCGCGCCGGCATCATGGTAGATCTTCTCTTCAATCACCGTGCCGTCGATATCGTCAGCGCCGAAGCGCAGCGCGACCTGGGCAATGCCTGCCGTCATCATCTGCCAATACGCCTTGATGTGCGCAAAGTTGTCCAGCAACAGGCGACCTACCGCGATCTGCCGCAGATCAGTCAGCCCCGTGGTGCGCGGCAGATGCTGCAGCGGCGTGTTGTCGGGATGAAACGCGAGCGGAATGAATGTCTGGAAGCCGCCGGTATCATCCTGCACCTCGCGCAGCCGCAGCATGTGGTCCACGCGGTCTTCATCGTTCTCCACATGGCCGTACAACATGGTCGCATTCGAGCGCAGGCCGAGCTTGTGCGCCGCGCGCGCCGTCTCCAGCCATTCCTCGCCATCGATCTTGTGATCGCAAATGATATGGCGCACGCGATCGGAAAAGATCTCCGCTCCCCCGCCCGGCATGGAGTCCACGCCCGCGTCCTTGAGCTTCACCAGCACTTCGGGAATGGAAATCTTCGCGCGCCTTGCGAGGAATGACACCTCCACCATGGTGAACGCTTTCACGTGCACCTTCGGGAAGCGCTCCTTCAGTCCGCGCACCAGGTCGAGGAAATATTCAAGCGGCAGATCCGGATGCAGTCCGCCGACGATGTGAAACTCGGTGACCGCCTCGTGATAACCGGTCGCTGCCGCGGTCCACGCTTCTTCCAGCGCCATCGTGTAGGCGCCGGCATCGTCCTTCTTGCGCCCAAACGCGCAGAGACGGCAGGCTGCCACGCAAACATTCGTCGGATTGATATGCCGGTTCACGTTGAAATACGTGATGTCGCCGTGCAGCGACTCGCGCACCCAATTCGCCAGCCAACCGACGGCAAGAATGTCCGCGCTGCGATAGAGCGTCAGACCGTCTTCAAAGCTGAGACGCGCTCCCCCAAAAACCTTATCGGCTATGGGACGAAGCCGCTCGTCCTCCGGGTGGAAATCGCTCGTCGATATCGCCATTGCACGGGACAGGCTCACACCATCATCATACGCCGCAACACCAGACCGACTACAAGCAATCATCGCCCTGCTGATACCATGCAGTGCAGCGTTCCGTGCTTCATCAACCTCATCAAGCGAGACATCGGCGAGACATGCGTTCCCTGCCCATACATTCCCTGACAGCCCGTATGGTTCTGCTCGCTCTCATCTCCGTGACAGCTGTGCGCGCGGCCGAACCAGTTGTTCTTCCGACGGTCAGCTTCGACAATCTCAGCAAGAACCGCGTCACGCTGCCCGCAGATCTTCACACGGATCGCAATTTGCTGCTGCTGTACTTTGAGCTGACACAACAGGCGGACGTCGACAACTGGAATGGCATCATCGACCGCTGGCGCACAAGCGATTCTGCGCTGACCTCCTATACCTCGCTGGTCTCGTCGCAGAAGAACTTTCTCTCGCGCTGGTGGCAGAATGCCTCGATGCGCAGCGCATCGGATTCCAGTCGCTGGCCGACCACGGTGCCGCTTTACGTGAACAAGCACGACTTTAAGTATCGGCTTGATATCCATTCGGAGAAGCAGGTGGTGCTCCTGCTCCTCAATCGCAAAGGGCAAGTCCTGGGCCGGGTCAGCGGGCCGCCAACCGACAGCAGCCGCGCCGCAATGGAAAACACTCTGCGTGCCGCCGGCGCATCCCCCATGCCTGCACCCCAGACAACCACTGCACCTGCACACTAATCTGCTGCTGTCAGCTCTTCACTTCTGCGCGTCGAGCACTTTGCGCATGACCAGCCCATTTGTCCCGTCGGCGTAGTATCCGGGAATCCATCCGGTCTGCCGGTATCCCAGATGCTCGTAGAAGGCCTGCGCTCCCGTGTTGTTGGCGGCCACTTCGAGCGTGATCGCAATGCAGCCCATCGCCGCCAGGTTCGCTTCCCCCATCTGCATCAGGCGCCGTCCCAGGCCGCAGCGCTGCAGCTCCGGCGCCACATCGATCGTGATGAAGTGACCGACCTTGCGGCCCGACTCAAGCTTCCAGTCCACCACGCAGAATCCGACGATCCGGGCATCCAGTTCAGCAACCGTCGTGGTGCTGCGCGGATGGCGCACGAAGAATTGCAGCTCCGCGCGCGTGTAGGAGATGAGTGGAGGAAAGCAGCGCGCGTCCAGGCGCAAAAGCTCGGGAAGATCCTTGGCATGGAACCCGCGCAATTCCACGCGTGTGAGGTCCGGAGCGTTCTTTCTGTCAGCGTCGAGTGTCAAAGGATAACTATCGTAGCCATTGCTCGAGGAAAAGGCACGCCAACTGAATCTCCCCGCCTGACAATCTCGGAAAACTCCAGATCGGAAAGAGCTCGTTCGGAAAGCGCTAGCGAGTTCCTCCGACGCTCGCGCCCTGCCTTGAGACATTGCTCTGCGGCTGCATCACGACCCCGTTGTACAGCGACGCCGCAAGCAGGCGGCCGCCATTGGAGCGAACGCCGCGCACGTGCCAGCCGGCATCCCACCACTTCCAGCTCTTGTCCGCTGAGTTCACGGCCATCACCCAGGTGGAGCTCCAGGAAGTAATCACGATCCGCTTCAGATCACCGTCATATTCGAGGCTGCTGATATCGGAAAACGGTAGCGTCGACATGAACGTCCAGTGAGCGCCGTTGTCTGTGCTGTAGTAGACACCTTCGCGTCCCCCGATCCACATGCTGCCGTCGGGCGCCATGGTGCTGGTACGGATCGCGGTAAGCTTCTCAGGCAGCGGCTCGGGTTGCCACGTTTTGCCGCCATCCTGGGAAACGGCAATGCCACCGCGGCGAGTCGCCAGGACGACAGGTCCTTGCGCGTGTACGCTCAGATAATCCACCTGCCCCAGCACCGGACCGCCGATCCAGACCCTGCCCTGGTTCGTGCTCTGGAATACACCGGCTGAAGTTGCTGCGTACCAGGTGCTATTGGTCAGGTCGAAGTCATGCACGCGCCCGTCGATGTCAGCCGCAGGCTTGGTAACCGTCTTGACTGTCTTCACCCGCTTGCCCTTGCGGCGCTCGTAGATTGTCTTCTCTTCCATCTGCACGACGTGTCCCGCAGGCTGCCACCGGCCGTCCTGCCAGACAAAGATGCCGTGGCCGGTTCCCGCCAGCAGCGTGCCGTCCGGGCTCTCGGCCAGACTAAAGACATCACGGCCATCTAGACCCTGGCTCTGCTGCTGCCAGCTGCGGCCATTGTCGCCGGAGGTGAAGACGCCACCGTACATCTTGTCATTGACCACGCCGGCATACAGGCGGTTCGGATCCTTCGCATCCTTCGTCAGTGCAACTACCTGCCGCTGGGAGAAGCCCTGATTGGATTGGACAAAGCTGATGGCTTGATCGTTGCTCAGCAGCACGCCGCTGCGATCCGTGGCCAGCAACACGTGCCTGTGGTCCTTCGGATCGACGTACACGTCGTTGATGATCACGTCCGGGCCGGTCAGGCGCGACCAGTTGGTGCCCGCCGAAGTCGTCCGATAGAGGCCTTCGGTGGTTCCCGCGTAGACGATCGAGTGATCGACCGGATCCTGCATCAGCACCCGGGTACGGCGCGCCGTAGAAGGAATGCCCTGTATCTTGTGATAGAGCTCGCCGCCGTTGTCGCTCTTGTAGATGCCTGAGCAGGCGCTGGTATAGACCGTCTGCGGCGCCGTCGAATCGATGATGATGGAAAACACGTCCGAATCGTCGATGAGTCCCTGCTTGATGTTGTGCCAGTTCGCGCCGCCGTCCGTAGTCTTCCACGGCAGATGCCACGTGCCGGCATAGATCGTCTTCGGGTCCTTGGGGTCGATCGCGATGGACTCTACTTCATGCAGCTCGTTGCTGTTCGCCGGCGTAATCAAATCCCAGTGCTGACCACCGTCTTCGCTGCGGAAGACTCCCTTCAGCGTCCCCACCACAAGCATCTTCGGATTCGACGGCGCCTGTGCCAGTGCGCGAATCGACTGCCCATCCATCGCCGGACTCTTGATCCAGGTCTTTCCGGAGTCGTGGCTGACGAACAAACCTCCATCGGGGTGATCCACCACCCAGGCCGCCACGTAGATGGTCTTCGGATCCGATTCATCGACGACGATGTTGTCGAGGATCAGATCGTCCTTCGGCGAAAGCTTGGTAAGCCGCTTCCACGAAACGCCGTTGTCCCGGCTCTCATAGAGCCAGCTGTTGGTCGTGCCGAGGAAAAGATGATGGGTATCTGAAGGATCGGCAGCAAAGGCGCGGGCGTCTCCACCGTCTGGGCCTACCGGAATCCACGCGGTAGCAACGGGATTCGCATTGGTTGCAGCCTGGGGCGGCAACGCAAGAAGGGGCAGCGAAAAGGCAGGGAGCAGGAGCAGAGATGCGAGACGGCGATTCATCGGAACGGATGTACCTCTTTGGGGAGAGCTGTTATGCAAGGGTAACGGGGCGGAAGGGGGCTGGCAATCACACGAAATGGCCCGTACCAAGCTGAGCATCTGACAGATGACTCTCTTCGCCGGGGTGAGTTGCTGGTCGCAAGAAAAAGGGCTGACCGGAGACCGGTCAGCCCTTTGTTGCGGAAGAACGCCTACTGGTTAGCGGCAGCCTTCTTGTGACGGCGTGCGTGGTGAGCCCCGCGGCCAGCCCGGGCTTGTGGCCGCACGCTGTCCTCGTTCACCTGGGTTGTGCCCTGCACGTCGTTGTCGAAGTTCGCACCAGCCGGAACCAGGTAGTTCTGCGTCTGCTTGCCAGCTTCAGTGCCTGTCCGAACCTGAACACGGGAGGCATCGATGCCCTTCTCCTTGACCAGGTAGTCCTTGGTGTTGACGGCGCGCTGCGCTGCCAGCTTCGGACCCATCTTCTCGTTGGTTGCCGAGTCGCCAACCACAACAGCAGTCGCATCCGACTGACGCTGCAGGTTGAGCGCTACGTCATCCAGGCAGGCCTTCGCTTCGTTGTCGACGCGTGCCGGACGGCGCTTGTCACGATCGAAGTTGATCGAGCAGAGCGTCTGCGTCTTGGGCTGCGGCGGCGGTGGCGGCTGCTCGATGTTGACCGAAGTCGTCGTCGAGGCCGTCTGACCCTTGTCATCTGCCACGTTGCAGGTCACGGTGATCGGACCGGCCGGCGCGCCAGCTGTGTTCAGGGTCGCAGTGTTGTTGTTGCCGTTGATCTGGCCAGCCGAAGTCGAGTAGGTGTAGGTCAGCGGACGGTTCTGCGGGCTTACGCCTTGTGCAGTGATCGTCGAGCTGTCACCAGGCTTGAGCGTGGTGGGATTCGCCGAGCAGCTGATGGTCGGCGGCTCGAACTGCTTGACCTCGAAGTTCGCGGTGCAATCGGCGAACTGCCCGGCCTTCTGGCCCTGCGAAATATGGCCGGTCACGGTATAGCTGCCCGGGTTCAGGCCATTCGTGTCCACATTGCCGGTTGTGTTGTCCCCGGTCACCTTGACGCCATTGTTGCCCGTCCAGGTGTAGGTGGGGTTCTTCTTGGGATTCAGGTTGGTCGGTGTGCCAGTGACGGTAACGGGGTCGCCGGGATAGACCGATGCCGGGCTCGCAGCGCACTGATACGCGACCGGCGGAGGCGGCGTGATGTTGCCCATGCGATAGACCAGACCAGCGCTCAGGCGAGCCACATTGAGATTGGCGCGTCCTCCAGTCGGATATGGGAGTTGCGGGCCAAAATTGACGTGATAGTACTGGTAATCCGCCTGGAAGACGCGAATTGCCAGGTGATTGTTCAGGAAGCCGCTGATCCCGTAATCGAGACCGCCGCCAGCCGTGAGTGCCGGACCCCAGGTGTATGGCTGCTTGAAGGGACCGCCCAGACGAACCGCGCCGCCCTCAAAGTGCACGAACGGCGTAATGTCTTCCGTCGGGTAGCGGAACACGATGCCGCCCGAGGCGACCGTGGCGCCGTCATTGTTGCCATCCGGATGGACGCTGACCTCGGCCTGCGCACCTACATAGCGATTGAAGTAGTAGGTACCGCTGCCGATCGCACCGTAGTCGATGGATGAGTAACTGACAGGCCCGGTAAAGCCAACGGCTGCACCACCCGGGATGGTGACAGAACCGTGGGGAGCCAGATACGAATAGCCCAGGAAGATATCGATCCGCGAAGCATAGGGAGCCTGCGGAGCAGTTGTTCCAGGGGCAGGAGCTTGGGGAGCAGGCGCAGCCGCCGGAGCGCTGGTCGACGTTTGATCTTGAGTGGGCTGAGGCGGAGTCTGCGTTGAATTCGGAGTCGGCGTCGACGGCGAATTCGTCGTGTCCTGCGCTAAGAGAGCCGTTGTTCCCAGGCCAACCGCGCAAGTTACGAGCAGAATCCGGCTCAGAGAATGCAACGGACGTAAATGCATGCGTCTATCCTCCGCAACCGTACTGAAAGTCATACAAATCAATTACGAATGGCACTTGAGTGTCCCATCATACCCCAAGAACGCTCAGCCACCCGGGAGACAACGAGCAGGCAGCGCAAGGAAGAAAGCTACCATACGTTGCCTACGTTAGTGCACATTTTAGTAGGTGAGTTGCCCAGAATTTTCAATAGCTTATCCAGAGCATCACTGGAGTAACCCATTCCATGACCATCCGGCAACCGCCACAAAAATGGTGCACCCGACCAGGACAAATCCCGGACTGCACCATCCTAATGGCATCCACCATCGATGCAAGTACTATTTCGCTGAAATTGAGGGTATTTAAAGCGTTTCCCGCCCTGTAAGGACGCTTCGCGGCCATTGGTTACGAAAGTCGCCCCGAATTGGGGCTAGACTGCCAGCCCGCAGCCTGAGGAAAACCACACTAGCTCAGATTGAGCGTCCGTTTCAGGGTGCCGCGCTCCCGCAGAATCTTTTCCTGGAGCAGCGTGATGGCATAAATGAGCTGCTCGGGGCGCGGAGGACAGCCCGGAACGTACACATCGACGGGAATGATCTGATTCACGCCCTGCACCAGCGCGTAATTGTTGAAAACTCCACCCGAAGTGGCGCATGCGCCCATGGAGATGACCCACTTGGGCTCCGGCATCTGCTCCCAAAGCCGGCGAATCACCGGCGCCATCTTCTGCGAGACCCGGCCCGCGATCACCATCAGATCGGACTGACGCGGCGAGGGACGAAACACCTCTGCCCCGAAGCGCGCCACATCGAAGCGCGATGCGCCCATCGACATCATCTCGATCGCGCAGCACGCAAGGCCGAAGGTCATGGGCCACACAGAGCTCTTGCGAATCCAGTTCACCGCAAAATCCAGCGACGTCAGGATGATGCCCTCCGGCTGCTCTTCGCCGAAGTTCGCCTCCTGCACCTTCATCTGGTTCTTGGCGCTGCTCTCAAGCGAGCCGAAAAGATAGCGATCGCGCGGCGCTGCTGTGCTCATAGCCTTAGTATAAACCGCGAGTGAGCAGAACTTCAGAGCGCCTCTTTGTTCTCAGCGGCCGCTGCTACTTGGATTTGCTAGGAGCGACGTTCGGAAATTGCGAAGCGGGGTTCGCATTAGGCGCAGCGGTGTTCGCAGCGGGCGTGCTCGTGCTGTTATTCAGCACAATCACCTGGTCCGGTCTGGTGTAGCGAAGGCGCGTGTGCGCCTCATACTCGATCGCATCTGGATCCGACTTCAGGTGCTCGACATGCGACTTGAGGTGCGCGTTCTCGATCTTCATTTTTTCCAGCTGCTGCGCCAGCAAACGATCTTCGCTGCGCTTGGCGCGATAGGCCAGCACTCCATTGGCTCCGAACAACGCATGATAGCCAACCAGAACAGCGATCACGATCGCGAAGACGGTCGCGATGCGGCGGCGCTGGCCATACGCGGCCGTCGCGACCGTAAAGCGTCGCGCGAGCCTGCCCGTCTGCGTATGTGGCGGCGTCTGTGGCGGCGTCTGTGGCGTATTCACTGCTTCCCTCTCGTTACTGCAGGACCCAGTCTTTCGCGGCCTGCGTCAGCTTTGCGCTCTCCTGCTCATCGCGCGCCTCGGTGTAGGCGCGTACCACAGGCTCGGTGCCGGAGAGGCGATAGCACACCCAGGAGCCATCCTCGAAAATCAGCTTCAGGCCATCGGTGCGCACCACCTGCTTCACCTTCTGTCCCGCCAGCTCCGTGGGATCCTTCTTCACCTTCTCAGTGAACTTCTGCTTCCCCTCGCCGGTCAAGCGGAAGTTCTCCCGCACCGGATAGAAGGAACCATATTTGCCAAACAGCTCTTTGAGCTGCTCGCCGATGCTCTTGCCTCGCCTCGCCACCATCTCCGCCATCAGCAGTCCGGCGATCACGCCGTCCTTCTCCGGCACATGTCCGCGAATGGTGAGGCCGGCGCTCTCCTCGCCCCCAATTGCGATCTCATCCTTGATAATCAGCTCGCCGATGTACTTGAAGCCCACGGGCGTCTCATACAGCTGCACGCCCTGCTTCTCTGCAATTGCATTGATGAGGTTGGTCGTGGCGACGGACTTGGCAACGCCGTTCTTCCAGCCGCGCGTCTCGATCAGATACTCGAAGAGCAGCGCGATCACGTAGTTCGGCTGAATGAATGTGCCATCCGCATCGACAATGCCGAAGCGGTCGGCATCGCCATCGGTCGCAATGCCGATGTGCGCGCCGGTCTCCTGCATCTTGTTCTTCGCGTCACCCAGCAGATGATCGTCGGGCTCCGGCGCATGCCCGCCGAAGAGCACGTCGCGGTAGTCGTGCACGCAACTCACGTCGATGCCATGATCGCGCAGCACGTCCGACGTATAGCCGCGCGCCGCTCCCCAGAACGGATCGAAGACGATCTTGATCTGTGAGGCCTGAATCACCTTGAAATCCACCAGCTCGCCCAGACGCTTCAGATAGTCCGGCTTCACATCCAGCTTCTGCACATTCTCAACCGGCTTTGCCTGCGCTACCGGTGTGTCGCCCAGCGCGCGAATTGCCGCCTCGATCTTGCTCGTGGTCTCGGGCAGTGCCGGCGCACCGTCGGGCGTCGAAAACTTGATGCCGTTGTACTCCGGCGGATTATGCGACGCAGTAAAATTGATGCCGCCGCTGGCCTTCTGCTCGCGAATGGCATAGGCGATCGCTGGCGTCGGAGCAGCATCCGGAATCACGACCGGCGTCACGCCATGTTGCGCCAAAAGACGCGCCGCCTCGTCGACGAACACCTCGCCCAGAAAACGCGGATCGCGGCCCACCAGCACGCGATGGCTGCCCGGCTGGCTCGCCACATAGCTGGCGATCCCGGTAACGGCGCGCCGTATGTTGGCCAGCGTAAACTCCTCCGCAACGATGGCTCGCCAGCCCGAGGTTCCGAACTTGATCTCTGTGGCCATATCTCTCCTGTCTCTCCGCTCACCGGCAGCATGCACTCGCAACGTTCGGTTGCTGTTAACACTGTCGCATGGGATGCGGCCCGGCGAGGATTGTATGGCAGACCGCGCATCTCTCGCACAACCTTCCGCACGACCGTCTCAGACCGGTCGTATCGCATGACCGACGTTCGCCTCATTCTCGTGACCACTTCGCAGCGCGCCGAAGCGAAACGCATCGCGCATGCCTTGGTCGAGGAGCAGTTAGCTGCCTGCGTCAATCTCATCGGCGGAGTTCATTCCATTTACCGCTGGAAGGAAGCCGTAGAGACCGCCGATGAGGTATTGCTGCTGATCAAGACCGTGCAGGGGAAGGTCGAAGCTGTCCGCACCCGCGTCCACCAGCTCCACAGCTACGAGCTGCCCGAGTTTCTGGTGCTGGACGTTGCCGATGGCAGCAGCGCATACCTGGCCTGGATATCTTCTTGCATTTGCTGATAGACGTCTTGCATTGGCCGGCCACTTCTTCCGTTCGCTGACCCGACCCGCATCGGCACAGCCGCACGGTTTGTTATCCTGGCTGGGCCGGCAGGATCGGCTCCTCACGCATGCGCTGGTTGTTTGCTGTCTTCGTTGCGAGTCTGTGCGCACTGCTGTGGGCAGCCATTGCGGTCGCCCGGCACGTTCGCCGCGATCGAAAGCAACTGCCTGCAGAAGCAGCCACCGAGACGGATGGAAAACAGGACAGCCTCTGATCGCACGTTAGCCACTCCAATGGCCCGCAGAGGAACTCAGGAGAAGTGACTATGATCCGCCAGACAGCCCTTGCACAGGATCGAAACCAGCTCGCCGGCAACTCGCGGCGATTCGCATTGCGGTTCGCGTTGGGGTTTTCATTACTGATCGGAGCCACCGCTCTTGTCGCTCTGTCTGCGCATATTTCGGTTCCGCTTGGCTTCACCCCTGTGCCCATCACGCTCCAGCCGTTCGCCGTGCTGCTGCTGGGCCTGCTGTTGGCTCCGCGTGAAAGCTTCGCCGTGATGACGCTGTATCTCCTGGAAGGAGCGGCAGGCATGCCGGTCTTCAGCCCGCACGGACCCGGCGGCATCGCGCAGCTCGTCGGTCCAACCGGCGGCTACCTGCTGGCGGCGCCGTTCGCTGCAGCCCTGGCTGGCGTGCTCTATCGTGCCGGAAAACAAAATGCCTGGGCAGCGCTGAGCGGCGCGGTTGCCGGCGATCTGGTTCTGCTGGCCACCGGCGCGCTCTGGCTCGAAGTGCTGACACGCGCAAGCTTTTCCCATCTGCTCAGCGTGTCGGTCGTTCCTTTCCTGGCCGGCGACGCCGCCAAGGTGATGATCGCCGCCGTCTGCGCCCAGATCTTCCATTCTTTCTCTACGCGCTCCTCCTCCCCGGCACAGCAGCAGAATTAAAGGCATAATCGGCCATAGCATCGGCCGCGCATCGAAAGGATTCACCCAGCGTGAGCACTACCCCCCAACTGGAACCAAACCTGACCGGCATCCGGGAAATCACCATCGCGCATTCGCCGGACTCCGATGATGCATTCATGTTCTACGGCCTCGCCACCAACAAGGTGCGCGTGCCCGGCCTGAAGTTCACTCACACGCTCACCGATATCGAGACGCTGAACCAGAAGGCGATTCACGAGGCGCACTATGACGTCACTGCGATCTCCTTCCACGCCTACCCTTACCTGCAGGACAACTACGCCCTGATGGCGTGTGGCGGCAGCGTGGGCGAGGGATACGGCCCGATGATCGTTTCCAGCAAGCGATTCTCGCTGGATGAAATCAAGAACATCCGCATCGCCATCCCGGGCGAGTTGACGACCGCCGCGCTCGCGCTGAAGCTCTTCGCTCCCGACGTTCGCACCACGCTCGTTCCCTTCGACCAGATCATCCCGCAGGTGCTCGCCGGCAAGCATGAAGCCGGACTCATCATTCACGAAGGCCAGCTTACCTACGCAGCCAGCGGTCTCTACAAGGTGCTCGATCTCGGCCAATGGTGGCGCGAACAGACCGGCCTGCCGCTGCCGCTCGGCGGCAATGCCATTCGTCGCAGCCTGGGCGAAGAGACCATGCGCGTGGTCACCAAAGCGCTGCGCGAAAGCATTCAGCACGCGCTCGATCATCGTGAGGAGGCGTTGGCCTACGCCATGCAGTTCGCCCGCGATCTCGATGCCCAACTGGCCAACCGCTTCGTCAGCATGTATGTGAACGAGCGCACGCTTAACTACGGCGAAGACGGCAAGCAGGCGATCCGCAAACTCCTCGAGCTCGGTCACGAGCGCGGCATCATCCCGCATCCGGTAAAGGTCGACTTCGTTGGGTAGCCATCCGTAAATTACAAGAGGCGGCCATCGCAGGCCGCTTCTTCTGTTGCACGGAGCGCCATCTAGTCGTCATCATCCTTCCGGTGCTTCACCGGCACCAGCAGCATCGCGGGCATCGGAGCATCGCCCTTCGCGTCCTTCCACAGGATCACGTTCAGCTTCTGCGGATCCGCGCGATCTTCGTGGCGAAAATCCATCTTGCCGGATTCTTTCGCGCCCGGCGCGGACGGTTTGTTCGCCGTATAGATCAGCCCGTTGTCGCGATTGGAATAATCCGCGTCGAAGGCCGGCTGATCCCCCGCGCCTGCAAAAACGCTCGCGATCGGTGGCGCGAATGCATCGTTGTTGTTCATCGGGGGCAGGTCCAGCAGGTCTTCCATCGTGCGCACCATGCTGACGGTGGTGTAGAAACGGTGGTCCACCAGCGGGCTCGCCTGGCGCGGCGCGTACTTGCTGATCACCAGCCCAGTGCTGCGATGCGCATCCACGTGGTCCGCCCCGGCCTGGGCATCGTCCTCCAGGATGAAGAATGCGGTGTCATTCCAGTAAGGGCTGTGCGACACCGCCTCCACAGCGCGGCCCACAGCCAGGTCGTTATCCGCCACCGAAGCTTCCGGCGTCGGCATGCCTGCCTTCGTGCCTGCAGTGTGGTCATTCGGAAAACGCAACATGACGAATGCGGGCATATCGTCACTTCCGCTGTTGCGTTTCTCAACCCACTTCTTGAAATAGGTATCGAACTCCTCAAAGCGCATCTGGTCTGGGAAATCTAGCTGGAAGTCCGGATAGTTCGGATCGAAATGACCCACCAGCTCGGGCTTAGTGGCGACATTCTGCGCGATCAGCGGGATCGGCCACGGATACTTGCTCGTCCCGCCGCCGTAATTCTCCGGAACCGCCGCTCCGGGCCGAATGGCGGGCGTGGCGCACTTCTCCCGCTCCGGCTCCGGGGTGCCTTCGGTCGGACTCTGCCGCGGCGCAGGTTCGCCGCTACCGCAGAAGTGCGTCGCGATAAATTCCGCGAAGTGGAAATAGCTCTTGTGATGCCGCGCAAGGTTGGTCCAAAGATAGCTGCTCGCCGGCTCGTTCACGTCGGAGATCTTCTCCGTCAGCGGAAAGCCGTTCGCCACCACGCCTTCGAAGTCGTAGACCCGCTCCTTGCCGCGATACGCCTGCTGCCACGACTTCTCCGTGTAATCGCTGGAGATCGCAGCGGTAGACCACACGTGACCATCGCCCGACACCTCGCCTGAATCGTAGAAGTTGTCGAGGATGCCGAATTGCTCCGCCAGCTTGTGCTCGTTCGGCGTGATGCTGCGGCCATACATCGTCAGGCTGGGATCGTTGTTGCCGGCCGGCAGATCGCCAAAGACCTGATCGTAGGTGCGGTTCTCCTTGATGATGTAGATCACGTGGCGGATGGGATTTCGGCCCCCCTGAAACTGGATGTGCGTGGCCGCCGCGTTCTGCATGTTGCTCGCCACCGTCTGCTTCGTCAGCTCAAGCAAATGCGCATCCAGCTGCGCCAAATCGACCGAAGCCACCGAGCCATAAAGCAGCGTCGCGATATACGTCGACGGACGATGCGAGCGCGCCAGCCCCGGGATGCGCGGCTGCGGCTTTCCGTTTGGCCCGGTGCCCTTGCCCTTCCCGGTCGCAACATAGAGATGACCCGCGTCGACGGCAAGACCGGTAGGCAGCCATTCCGTGGGCAGGAATCCATCCGCCTGCTTCGGCTTGCCTGCGCGGATGCCGCGCGTCCGGAAGATCGCGACGGAGTCGGTGCCTGCATTCGCAGCGTAGAGGCGCCCGCCATCCGCCGAGAGTGCGAGAGCATTCGGCTCGCCGCCGAAATAAGTCTGGCCCGGCAGCCGCGTGTCGAAAATGCCGGCGAGCTTCATTCCCGGCCCCCGCAGGGACACGGCCGCTACCGCGTCACGATTGGCCAGTGCGACATAGAGCGTCTTCTGATTTGGCGAGAGAGCAAGCGCCGTCGGATGCGAGCCGGGCGACGTCGCCTCTGAAGGAGGCATCAACGGCAGGTTGCCAATGACCTTGCCGGACGCAAGATCGAGCTCGGCAATCGCCGACCCATTCCACAACGTCACGAATGCTCGTTTGCTATCGCGCGTCGCGATCACGGCGATCGGATAGGTGGACGGGACCACAGGGCTCGCCGCGAGATCGAATCGATAGCGCACAGCGCCGCTCGCCGCATCCATCAGGAGAACATCGTCAGAGAGCGTATCGGCCACCAGCAATTCTTCGGCGCCATCGCTTCCCTTCACCACCGCCAGCCCGGCCGGCGCCGGAATGGCTTTGCCCGCAGGCACCGGCGCGTCGAGATGATTCTGTGTACGACCAGTGGCCAGCGTCTGCAGCGGGATGGAGATCAGCCGCTCCGGTGTCACACGCCCGGCATCCACGCGATACACCGCGATTGCATTCCCCGTCTCTTTCCCGTTTTTCGCGATTGGGGCCGAGAGCGAATCGAACGATGCATACAGGTGGGTGCCGTCACCGCTGAAAGCCAGCCCCTGATACAACGTTTGTGGCATGCCGGGCGCGGTGCGCGGCTCAGGAAAATCGGCCACCTTGCCCGTCGTCGTGTCCACCACCGCAATCGACTGCTGGTACTCCGACTCATACGTTCCATAGCCCGCGTTCAAGAGCGCGAGATAGCGGCCGTCAGGCGAAGCAGCAATGGCCATAGGCAGGCTGTTAGTGCGCTGCGGCGTGCCCGGCACCGGCAGCAACTGCTTGCTCGTCGGCAGATCGACCGGCGTCTGTTGTGCACCGGCGCAAACTGCGGCAACTGCAAGTGAAAAACCCGCCCAGATGACTCGCTTCATCCCGTGTAATCTCCCGTCCCTTTTGTCTCACGCTTAGGCCATTTCCGAAACACTGTGGGGCGCCGAGCGAACACTCGTCGTGGCCTTTCTTCACGGAAAGGCCACAAACTTTCGTTTGCCGATCTGCATCTTTCGGAAACTGCCTTTACGAGCGTACCGCGATTACAAAACTGTTACGCAGGCAGGTATGGCATCGCTGTTAGGGTCGGAGTAGGACATTCCACCATTTCAGCAAAGGTCCCCCACACATGTTGGTAGAAACACCCTCCCACGATACGGTAGCCACCATCGCCCCAGCGGCCACACCCGCCGCAGCTCGTGCGCGCAGCAAGCAGGACGTGCCCCTGCTGGGCCGCGCCGGCCAGAACTTCCGCCGTAACTGGGTGACCACCGGCTTCATGCTCGCCTTCCACGTGGGGGCCGTAGCTGCGCTCTTCTTCTTCAGCTGGACGGCGCTCATTTCGGCAGTGGTTCTGTACGTCCTCGCCATCAACGTCGGCATCGGCATGTGCTATCACCGCCTGTTGACCCACCGGGGCTACAAGGTGCCGAAGTGGCTGGAATATGCGATGACGGTTTGCGCCACCCTCTCGCTCGAAGGCGGACCGATCTTCTGGGTAGCCACGCATCGCGTCCATCATCAGCTCAGCGATCACGAAGGCGATCCGCACACGCCGCACGATGGCGGATGGTGGGCGCACGTCGACTGGATCCTCAAAGGCGACGCGCTCCATCACGAAACCGCGCTGCTCTCGCGCTATGCTCCGGACCTCGCGAAGGATCCGGTGCATCGCATGCTCAGCCGCTACCACTGGGTTCCGCTCGTGATTGTCGGTCTTGCGCTGCTGGCTATCGGCGGGTGGCCTGCTGTTCTATGGGGCGTCTTCCTGCGCGTCACGCTCGGCTTGCATTCCACCTGGCTGGTCAACTCTGCAACGCACATGTGGGGCTCGCGCCGCTTCGAGACTCGCGATGAGTCGCGCAACCTGTGGTGGGTTGCCCTGCTGACCGGCGGGGAGGGCTGGCACAACAACCATCATGCGCATCCCGTTTCCGCACGTCACGGACTCGCATGGTACGAGCTCGATCCCAACTACTACGGAATCTGGATCCTGAAAAAGCTCGGCCTGGCAAAGCAGATCAAGATCGCGCAGTACGATCCCGCGAACCCGCGCCCCGCCGGCGCGGCCTAGACCGACACACCGCACCACATAGCGGCGCCCTACCGTTTTCACAAACAAATGTGGATGCCGGCAGAACGACTGAGGCAGCTTTTCCGTCAAGAAAAGCTGCACTTCGCACATGCCGGCATTGCAGCGCATTTGTGAAAACGGTCCGGGGGCGCCGTTATACTTTTGGGGGCCACCGGCTCACACTCAGTCCTGAAGCATTTCGACTATCAGGCAGGCCGAAGCCCAGTCAGTCCGAAGCCGGATGCTTACGCAGCCTTTTCTGTCGAGAAAAGCTGCACTTCGTCGCAGTTCGAGAGGCAAAGGCAGTAGGAGAAATGCTTTATGCGGATCACGCGGCGCGGTCGAGCGATCTTCTTTTTCATCGCGCTCGGTGTCTGTCTGGTGGGCGTCGCCATCACGCTCCAGCTTGGCTGGATTATCCTCAACTGGCGCCGGCTTGCACCGCTCATCATCGGCATCCCGTTCTTCGCGCTGCTGATCGTCGGGCTCATCCTCAACACCGTCTTTCTGGTACGCGAAGTGCGCCGCAACGAGCAGCAGGACAGCTTTCTGAACGCCGTCACGCATGAGCTGAAGACGCCCATCACCTCCATCCGCCTCTACCTGGACACCATGCGCCGCCGCGAAGTCTCTCACCGGCAGCAGCAGGAATTCCTGGCCGTGATGAGCGAGGACACCGATCGCCTGATGGCAACCGTCGAGCAGGTGCTGAAGGCCGGCGAGCTCGGCCAGCGCGTGCGCAGCCAGGTGCGCGTCCGCGTAGACATGGATCAGCTGGTGCAGGAGGCGGTCGCCACCGCGATTCTCCGCTATCACCTCGATCCGGATGCGATCCACCTTGAGCGAAGAGAATTGCAGAGCGGCTCCAGCTTTGCCGTCGCCGGCAATCCGGAGGAGCTGCGCACCGCGGTCCTCAACGTCATCGACAACGCGGTGAAATATTCGCCCGAAGGCGCGCATCTCTCCATCGTGCTCTCGGTGGAAAGCGACGCGTGGGTCATGGTCAGCGTCACGGACCAGGGCCTCGGCATCCCGCAGCCGCAGCTCAAGCGCATCTTCCGCCGCTTCTACCGCGTGCCCAATCGCAGCATCCTGCGCGTGAAGGGCACCGGCCTCGGCCTCTTCCTGGTACGCTCCATCGCCCGTCAGCATGGCGGAGACGCCTTTGCAGAGAGTCCGGGTGAAGGCCGCGGCGCAACCATCCATCTGCAACTGCCGCGCATCCTCACTCCCGGCGGCTCTCTGGAGCGGGGAGCCACCGTATGATCGCCACGCCGCACATCCTCATCGTCGAAGATGAAGAGCATCTGGCCCAGGGATTGAAATTCAATCTCGAAGCCGAGGGCTATCGCGCCAGCATTGCGCGCGATGGCGAAACCGCGCTGGAGATCGCCGGCGCCCCCGATGCCGCCGTCGACGCCATCGTCCTCGACGTGATGCTTCCTGGCCGCGACGGCTTCTCCGTCGTGGAGGAGTTGCGCGAGCGCGAGGACCGGACGCCGGTTCTCATGCTGACAGCGCGCGGCCGCTCCGAGGATGTGCTGCGCGGATTCGCCGCCGGTGCTGACGACTATCTCCCCAAGCCCTTCGATCTCTCGATCCTGTTGGCACGGCTGCATGGGCTGCTGCGGCGCTGGGCATGGCAGCGCCGGGAACACAATGCTGCAACGCTTGCCGAATCGGAGGCGCCCTACTCCTTCGCCGGGCGCACCATCGATTTCGCTGCGCTCGAGCTGCGCGTCAAGGACCGCAGCCTCCGCCTCACCGTCATGGAAACCGAGCTGTTGCGCTATCTGGTGCGCCATCAGGGCCGCAATATCCCGCGCAAAGAGCTGCTGGAGCAGGTATGGCGCATGCGCGAGGACACCGACACGCGCGCCATCGACAACTTCATCGTGCGCCTCCGCCGCTACATCGAAGACGATCCGGCGAATCCCGTGTTCCTCCGCACCGTGCGCGGCATCGGCTATCGCTTCGAGCCGGAGCCGGCCTCCCCCGCTTCCGGCCCATCATTTGCATCGGAGGCGTGAATCCTGCATCCTATACGCATAGGGGGGAGGGGTATATGCGAGAACTGTCCTTCCAGATTGACGGCATGCACTGCGGAGCATGTGTGCAGCGCGTCACCCGCGTACTGAGCCAGGTGCCCGGAACGCAGGTCGATGAAGTGCGGGTCGGCGCAGCGCGGCTTCACGCCGATGCTTCGACGCCCGACGCTTACCTCGCCGCAATTCGTAAAGCGGGATTCGAGGCGCATCTTGTCGAATAGCTCCATCACAGAAACGCCGCGAGAAACCGCCGTTGGCGAACCGGCAGCCAATTCGCCCGAGGCGATAGAGACGGTCGTCCTGCCCATTCAGGGCATGACCTGTGCCGCCTGCCAGACGCACGTGGAGCGCTCGCTGCGTGCAGCGCCCGGTGTCCTCGACGCGACCGTGAATCTGCTGGCGCACTCCGCGCGTGTCATGTACGAGCCCGCACACTCGTCACTGCAGGATCTGGTGGCTGTTGTCAGCGAAGCCGGCTATGAGGCCGCGCTGCCGGTTGGCTCCGATCGTGCGGCCGCGCAAAACGGCGCCAGGCAAAATCCCGAGCCTGTTCAAACAGCAGACCGCCGACTGCTCCTTACCGCTCTCGTCACCATCGCAGCAGCGATCGCCGTCATGGCAATCAGCATGCACCCGATGGCCCACGGCATCGCACTCGTGTCGGGCATCGTCACGCTGCTCGGCATGGTGACCGCCGGAGGCCCCGTCTACCAGCGAGCCTGGCGAGCGGCGCGCCACCGCAGCACCAACATGCACACGCTGGTCGCGCTGGGCACGCTCTCTGCCTTCGCCTACTCTGCCGCGGCCACGCTCTGGCCTGCGCTGCTTGCGCACCATCACATCCGTCCCGATCTCTATTACGACTCTGTCCTGTTCATCCTCGGATTTCTGCTGCTCGGCAATTGGCTGGAGGCTCGCGCGCGCAAGCGTGCGCTCGACGCCGTCCGCACCCTGGCTGAGCTCGAGCCATCGCAGGCCCGCATCCTCAAAGACGGCCGCGAGCTGAGCGTGCCGACCGCAACTGTGCTGCCGGACGACGTTGTCATTCTTCGTCCCGGAGAACGCGTGCCCGTCGACGGCATCGTGCTGCACGGCATCACCAGCGTGGATGAGTCTCTACTCACCGGTGAATCGCAGCCGGTTGCAAAATCCACCGGAGGCACGCTCATCGCCGGATCGCTGAACTACGACGGAGCACTCGAATACCGCGCAACCGCCATCGGCGCGGAGAGCCGCCTTGGCCAGATCCTGCGCATGGTCGAACAGGCGCAGTCCTCACGCGCGCCCATGCAGCAACTCGCGGACCGTGCCAGCGCCATCTTCGTGCCTGCCATCCTCGTGCTCGCGCTCGCTACTTTCGTGATCTGGTCCTTCTTCGACGTCAGCCGCGCCTTCGCCATCGCTGTCGCGGTGCTGGTCGTCGCGTGTCCCTGCGCCATGGGTCTTGCCGTGCCTGCGGCTTTGACCGTCGCCATAGGACGTGGCGCGCAGCTGGGCGTGCTCTTCAAAGGCGGAGAGGCGCTGGAACGTCTGGCTCACGTGGACACCGTTCTGCTGGACAAGACCGGCACGCTCACCGAAGGCAAGCCAAGCGTAGTAGCCGTGCTGCCGGCTGCAGGCTGGACTGAAGTGTGGCTGCTACAACTCGCTGCGTCCGCCGAACAGCGCTCCGAGCATCCATTAGCGCGCGCTGTGCTCCATGCCGCAGAAGCACGCGGACTCCCGCTTCTACCCTCTGACAATTTCCAGGCGCAGCCCGGCCGCGGTCTCGAAGCCACCGTGAATGGCATCGCCGTCCTCGCCGGCAACACACGTCTTTTCGAGGAGCGCGGCATCGTCATCCCGGAATTGCCCACGGAGCCGGGTGCGACCGTGCTGCATATCGCGCAAGCAGGCGTCTATGCGGGCACGCTCGTCTGCCGCGATACCCTCCGCAGCGATGCTGCCGCCGCCCTGCGCGCGCTCGAAGCGCTGCATCTGCGGCCAATCATGCTCACCGGGGATACCGCTGCCGCCGCGCAGCCTCTGGCAGACACGCTGGGCATCCGCCAGGTCTATGCCGGACTCTCTCCGGAGCAGAAGCTGGAACAAATCCGCGAGCTGCAGCAACAAGGCGCGCGTGTCCTGATGGTCGGCGATGGCATCAACGACGCAGCCGCCATCGCGCAGGCGGACTCCGGCATCGGCATGGGAACCGGCACCGAGCTCGCGCGCGAGGCCGGCGACGCCATCCTGCTTCACAGCGATCTCAGGGCAATGGTCGCAGCGCTGAAGCTGGCGCGCGCCACCCGCCGCGTCATGAAACAGAACCTGGGTTGGGCCACCGGCTATAACCTGCTTGCCGTCCCGCTCGCGGCCGGCGTGCTCTGGGCCACATTCGGCATTCTGCTGTCGCCCGCCGTGGCCAGCGCCGCCATGGCCCTCAGTTCGGTAAGTGTGTTGTTGAACAGCCTGCGCCTGCGGCGTTGGAGGACAGCATGAAGACGAAGCCGCGCAATGCGCAGAAACAACCAACCCAGGAAGAAGCAATCCAAAACGGCTCCGCGGCTGCACGCGACAGCGCCGACAAGCTCGCCGTCGCCGTAAACCCTGAGCTCAAGGCCGCAGCCGTCCGTCGCCTGCGCCGCATCGCGGGACAAGTGCGCGGACTCGAATCCATGGTCGATCAGGAGCGCTACTGCGCCGACATCCTGGTCCAGATCGCCTCCGTCCAGGAGGCGCTGCGCGGTGTGAGCCGTCTGCTGATGCGCAATCATCTGGAGCACTGCGCCACCATGGCGATCCGCAGTGGCGGCGATAACGCCGATGCGATGTACGACGAGCTGCTGGACCTGGTGTATAGACACGCACGCTAAGGCGTGAGCCGCGACAAGCTTCTCACGAGATCAGATGTGGTGCAGCCAGGCTGACGAATTCCCGTGGCGTGATGATCTTTGTGCTCTTCCAGAACGGCGGAAAATGCTTTCGGTTGCCGGTGACCAGAAAATCGGCGCGCGCCGCATCAGCGCACTCGAGAAAAATGTTATCGTCCGGATCGCTCGCTACCTCGATCCGGCGCGATGGGGCAACCAGGTGGCTCTGGTTTTTAATGAGCTCAAGCAGCTGTAGCCGCCACCCTTTCCGAATCGCCAATTCGGGGCGGGACAGTACGCCCGCATACTCCTCGAGAATTGGGGTAGAAACGTAAAGCCGTGCTGGCTTTGTAATTGCCAGAAGAAATGTTGTTCGCTGGAGGCTGTCCGGTTTCAGTGCCGCGGAGACCAGCACGTTTGTATCGATCACCAGGCGCAATGCGAGCATCAGCGCTTCTTTTTGGTCGATCTAGCTGCCTTGACAATCTGATCGATCTGGCGCGACGTCAGAGTGGCGGTCTTGTTCCGCCTGGCCTCATTGCCAATGATCTTGAGAACTTCCGGTTCCGGTGCGGCAAGTTTGACGTAATCGCGGATGTTCAGCAGGATCGCGGTGGGGGTGCCCCGTTTCTCGATGACAAGCGAGCGTTGCTCGGTCTCCATCCGGCGAAGGATCTTCCCGAGATTGGTGCGCAAGCTGAGTGCCGAGACGGTCATCGTGCCGCCCTTGTCCTTCGTTGCAATCGCCATAAACTCTCCATTTCACCTAGCTAAACTGTACAGTTCGCTCGAATCGCCGGTCAACGGGCTTTGCCCGCTTACCCTCGCCCTCTTGGGCACAGCCCGCTCACCGCAAATCCGAGCGTGAGCGATAACGGAACGAGCCCCGCGAACCGCGCCGAAGACGCATCCGCCCGTGCGGCAAGCCCGAGTGCGGGATAAACTATCCGCAGGCTCACTGCCGTGCGCATCCTAAGACGCTACATCCTGAGTGAAGTGATCTCGCATGCCCTCGTCGGCGGTGCGCTATTCACCTTTGTGCTCTTCATGCGCGACCTCGGCCAGATCCTCGAGCTGGTCGTGCGCGAAAGCGCCTCGCTCGCCAGCGTCGGCGAAATCTTCCTCTTCACGCTGCCCAACACCTTCAGCTACACCATCCCCATGGCCGTGCTGGTTGGCGTCCTGCTTGGGCTCAGCCGTCTCGCCGCCGACAGCGAAATTACCGCGATGCGCGCCGCGGGCATCGGCGTTTGGCGCTTTGTTGGCATTGTCTCGCTGGTCGCTGTTCTCGCCTGGGGCATCTCGCTGCTCACCACGCTCTATCTCGCTCCCAAAGCCGCCGAGGCGCTGCTCGAACTCGAGAATGGGCTCAAGACCTCGCAGGCTTCCTTCGAGATTCAGCCGCGCGTCTTCTATGAAGACTTCAAAAACTATGTGCTCTACGTGCAGAATGTGCGGCCCTCCACCGGCGCCTCGCAGTGGCAGCGCGTCTTCCTCGCTGACCTGAGCAATCCCGCCTCGCCGCTCATCGTCACCGCCGCGCAGGCCACGGTCGTGAATGGTGGCGACGGCGAGCTGCGCATGCGGCTCCACAACGGCACGCGCCACGAGTTCGTCGGCAACGATCCCAATCAGTACTCCGTCTCCACCTTTACCGAAGCCGATCTTCCGCTGCAGATCGGCAACCAGGAAGAGACGCGCATCGGCCGCGTGGATGCGCCTGTGCTGGCCATGTCCACGCCGGAGCTCTACCGAAAATCCCAGATCGGCGACGGCCGCTGGTACCGCATCGAGTTCTACAAGCGGTTCGCGTTCCCTGCTTCCTGCTTCGTCCTCATGCTGGTCGGCGTTCCGCTCGGGCTCGCCTCCCGGCGCGGCGGCAAGAGCGCAGGCTTTGTCACCACCATCGCGCTGGTCTTCGTCTACTACTTCCTCTCGCTCACCGGCGTCTCGCTTGCGCGGCAGGGCAAGATCAGCCCCTTCCTGGGCGTGTGGGCAGCCAATTTCATCTTCGCCGTGTTCGGCCTCATTCTGCTGCGTCAGCTCAGCCGCGGCGGCGTAGCGCCATTTGCATTCACCTTCGGTGGAACGGGTGCGGGAAAGGGCCTGGTCATGCCACGCATTCCCCGTCCGGAACGCCACGAGCGCTCCGGCCGCCGCAGCTTCCCGCTCATTCTCGATGACTATGTCCTGCGCGAGTTCCTGGCCACCTTCGCCATGGTGCTGGTCACCTTCGTGCTTCTCATGCTGGTCTTCACCTTTTTCGAGCGGCTCGGCGACATCATCCGCAACCGCACCCCGCTGGTGACCGTAGGCGCCTATCTGTTCAATCTCGTACCCAGCATGATCTACACCTTGATGCCGCTCGGCGTTCTTGTCGCTGTGCTGGTTACATTCGGCGTTCTCAACCGCTCCAGCGAGCTCACCGCTATGAAGGCCACCGGCATCAGCATCTACCGTGTGATCGTGCCCGTGCTGGTCATTGCCGCGGTTCTCGCCATCAGTCTGTTCCTGTTCGACGAGAGCTATCTCCCCGGCGCAAATCGCCGACAGGAAGCCCTGCTCAGCGTCATCAAGGGTAAGCCCGCGCAGACCTTCCTGCGTCCCGACCAGCAGTGGATCTTCGGCGAGCAGGAGCTCGGCAAGCCCGGCCGCATCTACTATTACCAGTTCTTCGACCCCGACCACGACCGCTTCGCCAACGTCTCTGTCTTCGAGTTCGATCCCGATAACTTCTCTCTCACAAGGCGCATCTTCGCGGACACGGCGCACTGGGATGCCCACCTGAATCAGTGGATTTTTGAAGACGGATGGGACCGCCACTTCCAGGGTGAAGCCGTCAGCAGCTACGATCGCTTCTCCGTCAGCACATTCCCCACCCTGTCCGAGCAGCCGGCGTACTTCAAAAAGGAGAACCGCCAATCGTCGGAGATGAACTTCATCGAGCTCTCGCGCTACATTCACGATCTGCGGCAGAGCGGCTTCGACACCATGCGGCTGCGCGTCCAGCTCGATCATAAGATCGCTTATCCGCTCATCACCCTCATCATGGCCGTGCTCGCGGTGCCGTTCGCGCTCTTCATGGGCAAGCGCGGCTCGCTCACCGGGGTCGCCGCTGCCATCGGCGTCGCCATCGCCTATTGGGTCGTCGCCGGCACATTCGAAGCCATGGGCAACGTCAACATGTTGCCCGCATTCCTCGCCGCCTGGTCGCCCGATCTGCTCTTCGGCCTCGCCGGTGGCTACCTGTTGCTGAAGACCCCGACGTAACGTTCCTCACACGCGCCATTCAGCGAACCACGGAGGCAGCTACATGACTCGTTATCGCGTTGCAGCACTCACTCTCGCCATCGCCGCAACATCCCTGTCCAGCGCATACGCGCAGACAGCCACGGATAAAGTTGCCTCCGCTCAGCGCGAGGTTCTGTTGCAGGCTGACCATTCCTGGAACGGCGTCCCGTACACCCACTACCCGACAGGCCGCCCGCAACTCACCATGCTCAAGCTCACGCTTGCGCCACACACCAAGCTGCCATGGCACACACATCCATTCCCCAATGCAGGCTATGTGCTCTCAGGCACGCTGACGGTGCACGATAAGCTCAGCGGCAAGACCAAGGTCTTTCATCAGGGAGAAGCATTCGCCGAAACGGTGGACGATATTCATCGCGGCGAGACCGGCGATGAGCCCGTCGTGCTCCTCATCACCTATGCGGGTACTCCGGGCGTGCCGACTTCCATCCCCGCCAAGGGAGAGCAGAAGGAATACTAGTGAATAATATTTCCCCCGGTCGTCATCCTGAACGTAACCAAGGGTGAAGCGAGAATCTGCTCCGTGTAATCGCCCACGCAACCATCCGTGAACGACCAACGGGAGCGAACACGGACAACTCGCGCCACCGGCGCTCACTGCCCGGACGGCCAGTCCTACTTGATCGAATCCGACTGCGCCTGGGTTGCGCCCGGCAATGCGATCTGCGGCACCAGCATGTCTTCCTTGCGATAGATCAGGTTTGTCGCGTTCAGCGAAGCCAGCTCGAAGCCGTGTCCGTGCGTGATCGCGTCCGTGGGGCAGGCCTCGACACAATAGCCGCAGAAGATGCAGCGGTTGTAGTCGATGTTGTAGACCTTCGCGTAGCGCTCGGCGCTGGAGATCCGCTTCTCTTCCGTGTTCTCCGCAGCCTCGATGTAAATGCAATTCGAGGGGCAGGCAGCCGCGCACAAGAAGCAAGCCACACACTTCTCCAGCCCATTCTCATCGCGCTGCAGCACATGCGCGCCGCGGAAGCGGTCCTGAAAATGCGCGCCACGGTTCGGCCCCGGCCCGTCTGGATAGTTCTCCACTTCGGTCGGCTTGAACATCTCGCCAAAGGTGATCGACATTCCCTTGGCCACGCCGGCAATGTTGCGGACGATCGACATAACAAAAGTATACGCGGTGGCGGCGCCGCAGCCGAAACCGCTCCGTAACTACCTCAGCGTCCTGTCGCCGCAGGCTTCCGCATGCTCTGCTTGCGGCTCTGCTGTGCCGCCATTTTGTTCAGGTCTGCCTCTGACTCATTCAGATACGCCTTGTAGCCCGCCGGATCGATGAACGGATTCGGTCCGTCTGGATGCGCCTTCAGCGTCGCTAGTTTGTCATCCATCCCGAACTGCCCTGGATGTGCCGCCAGGAAGATGTCACAGGGCAGCCCTCGCATGGCGGCGATGCTCGTCTTGTAGTCCTTGAGCATTCCCGGATACTTGGGATTGTTCACCACCTGATAACCCGGCGCAGAGAGACTGCAGGCAAAAACCACATGCCGCAGTTGGCCTCGATCGCGCACGTCCATCGTCCATGTGGTGCAGCCCTTGGTGTGCCCCGGAGTGAAGTGCGGCGTCATCGCCACTCCGCCCAGTCGCACCGGCACTCCATCCTCGAGCAGAGCATCGACCTTCACCGGTGGAAACCGCGCCCGGTCGGCGAAGGCGAAGTCGTCGCGGCCGCCGCGCTCGAGCAGCGGAGCATCGCCGGGGCTCGCCAGCAGCCGCGCATGCGTCGCCTCCTTCATCGCTCGAAACCCGCCGGCATGGTCAAAGTGCGCGTGGCTCGACAGCAGAATGTGTATGTCCGACACATGAAAGCCGAGCTTGCGAACGCTCGCCTCCACCAGTGGAACCGACTCCTGAAAACCCGTGTCCAGCAGGATGTCTCCCGCCGGCGTGACGATCAGGTACGACGCAATGCCTTTCATGCCCACGTAATAAAGATTGTCCGCGATGCGGAATGGAGCGATCGGTTGATTCCACTCCGCATTGGCCGGCGCATACTGCGCCATTGCAGGAAGCGACACAATCACCGTACAGAGGAGAGCGAAGACGCGCGACATGCCGTCAAGCTAGCAGAAGACAGCCGGTGTAACGCGAAAGGGGCATCCGAAAAGCAAATATGTCGTGATACGATATATCTATATGAAAGACGCGGCACACTCCTCGGCCGGCCTCATCGAGCGCCTCGCCGAATTTCGCTATCGCCTTCGCACTTTCGTGCAGTTCAGTGAGCAGGCCGCTCACCACGCGGGTCTCCAGCCGCAGCAGCATCAACTGCTGCTGCAGATTGCCGGAGCGCCTGCCGGCGCAGTCCCCACCATCGCCTATGCGGCCGAGCGCCTCGGCCTGCGGCACAACAGTGTGGTCGAGCTCGCGAACCGCTCGGAGGAAGAGGGGCTGCTCGAGCGAACCAGCGACCTCCACGATGGCCGCCGCGTCCTGCTCCGCGTCACCTCCAAAGGCACGCGTCTGCTCCACAAGCTGGCAGCGCACCACCACAGCGAATTGGAAGTCATGGGACCCGCTTTGATCGAGGCGCTAACCCGCATCGAACATTGGGAGGACCGTGAGCAGGACCGCAGCCCTGCCACGCCTGCCGCCATGCGAGGTACGCGATGAAAAGTCACGCCTCCACTCTCCGCGACTTCACTGTCGACCGCCGCGTCTGGCTCATCTCCGGTCTCGCCATCATCGTCGGCACCGGCGGCGCAGCGCTGGCCGTGATCCTGCTGCGCCTCATCGCCTTATGTACCAACCTCTTCTACTATCACCGGTTCAGTTGGGCGATGGTCGGACCGGCCGGCAGCCCGTTCGGATATTGGATGGTCCTGGTGCCCATCCTCGGCGGCATCATCGTTGGCATCATGGCGCGCTATGGCTCAGACAAGATTCGCGGCCACGGCATACCTGAAGCGATCGAGGCCATCCTGCTGAATGGCGCCCGGGTCGCGCCGCGCGTCGCCGTGCTCAAGCCCATCTCCGCCGCTATCGCTATCGGCTCCGGCGGTCCGTTCGGCGCGGAAGGTCCGATCATCATGACCGGGGGCGCCTTCGGGTCGCTGCTCGCCCAGTGGGTCAAGCTCACAGATGCGGAACGCACCACGCTGCTCGTCGCCGGCGCGGCGGCGGGCATGTCCGCCACCTTCGCTGCGCCATTCGCTGCCGTGCTGCTCGCAGTCGAGCTGCTGCTCTTCGAGTGGCGCCCCCGTTCGCTCGTTCCCGTTGCCTTCGCCAGCGTTACCGCAGCCGTGCTGCGCGTTATGTGGCTCGGCGCGGGACCGCTGTTTCCGCTCTCTTCCGAAGCCATTCCCGGCGGCATACGCTTTGCCATCCTCGCTGCAGTGCTCGGCGCCATCGTCGGGCTCGCAGCCGCGGCCATGAGCCGCATGATGTACGGCTTTGAGGACATGTTCGGTAAACTGCCCGTGCACTGGATGTGGTGGCCCGCCATCGGCGGTCTCGGCGTTGGCATCGGCGGCTTGTTCTTTCCCCACGGCCTGGGCGTCGGCTACGACAACATCGCAACCCTGCTCGCCGGCCGCGCCACGCTCGCGCTCATCTTCGGCGTGATCGTCTTCAAATCACTGATGTGGGCTTTCTCCCTCGGCTCGGGCACCTCAGGTGGCGTGCTGGCCCCGCTGCTCATGATCGGCGCATCTCTCGGCGCACTCTCGGCCCATTTGCTCCATATGCCGGAAGGCACGCTCGCGCTCATCGGCATGGGCGCTATGCTCGCGGGCGCGCTCGGCTCTCCGCTTACTGCCATCGTCTTTTCCATCGAGCTCACTCACGCGCTGCCCGCACTCCTGCCGCTGGTCGTCGCCTGCATCGCTTCGTACACCATCACGTCGCTCATCATGCCGCGCTCCATTCTCACGGAAAAGCTCGGCCGCCGCGGGCATCACCTCACTCGCGAGTACGGCGTCGACCCGCTCGAAATGGTCAGCGTCGAAGATGCCATGACCGATATTGCCGACGAGCATGCCCCCGCTCTCACCGGGCTGCCGCCTGTCTACGCCTTCGGCGACGAGACTTGTCGCAGCGCGGCGGAGCGCATGGCAACCACCGGTCAGTTGCGCCTCGCTGTCTTCGAACGCGACACCATGCAGCCGCGCGGCTATGTCTCGCTGCAGGACCTGCTGATCGGCCGCCGCCGCTTCGTCGAGCGCGAAGAGGCGCGAGAGCGCGTCTTCCGCCTGGCCACATCGCGCACCCCCGAACACCCCGATCCGGTCGTCACCCGAGACGAGCATCCCGTCGAACACGTCGAACGTTAGCGGAAGTTATGCGAATGTCTCGATTGGAGCGGCAACGCTGCGCAGCGGAGAGATCCGCTGTCTGTCGACATCGCAATGAATATGGGTGTCCGATGCCAGGTCACTCACAATAGGAAACGTGAGCGACAACGGAGTGAACCCAGCAGCTCGCGCCGCAGGCGCGTCCGTCCGTGCGGCCAGCACTATCCGCCCAACTTCACCAACGCCGCCGCGCTGGTCAGCCGCCGCTCCAGATGCCGCTCTAGCGTCTGCACGGAAAACCGCCGCAGGTCCCGCGCGCGTTCCCGCGGCCATGGCGCATCCATCAACGCGCTTGCCGGTGCGTGAAAGATCTGCGCCGCAACGCGCTGCGACTCCACGCTCAGCGTGCCCGATGCGAGCCGCTTGTGATGCACGCACACCAGCCCGTCCGACAGCGCATGAAAGTACGCCGGTGCCCCCTCCAGCGCCTCGCCGCAAATCATGCACCGCCGCAGCTCCGGCAGCCAACCCATCAGCCGCGTCATCCATAGAGCAAAATACGTAACCGGCATCCAGACGCCGCCCCTCTCCGCCGCTTCCAGCACCGCGAGCAGCAGGCGAAACACGGCATCATTGGGATCGTGGTCCGGCTGCGTTTCGTCGGTCACCTCGGCAAAAAACGCAAGCGCGCTCAGCCGCGTGTAATCCACCGCCAGCGACAGTGGCGAACGCAAAATCTCGAAGTAGTCCAGCCGCACCAGCTCCTGCCGCGGCTTCTCCACGAAGCTCGCCCGCACATGCGTCATCGGCTCCAGCGCGCCGCCAAAGCGCCGCCGGCTCTTCGCTGCGGATTTGGCAACGCCCTTCAGCTTGCCGAACTCGCGCGTAAACAGCGCAACAATCTGGTCTGCCTCGCGAATCGGCCAGGTCCGCAGCACAATGGCTTCAGCAGTCATCGTCGGCTACACGCATTCCGGCCACAAACAACAACGCGCAACCCGAAGGCTGCGCGCTGGTGAAAAAGTTATGTCCGGGATCAACGGCCAAAGTGCGTGGCGTTCTTTTCCGTATAAGCCGCCCACTTCTCCGGCAGATCATCGCCCGCGAAAATCGCCGAAACCGGGCACACCGGCACGCACGCGCCACAATCGATGCACTCCACCGGATCGATGAAAAGCTGCTCGGCCTCGGCATGATCGGCCTCATCCTTCTTAGGATGAATGCAGTCGACAGGGCAGGCATCGACGCAAGCTGAGTCCTTCGTACCGATGCAGGGTTCTGCAATAACGTAAGCCATGAAGCGAATCTCCAGTGCGGGGTTCTCTTCATTGTAACAGGGGAAAGCGGCGCAGAACCGGGCGCGCGCAATGCGGAAAGATCAGCCTTCACGCGCCTGCCGCCGCGCGGCAAATTCCGCCGGCGTCGGCACCGGTTCGATATCGCGGCCCGCAAACATGTCCTCGAAAAACCGCTGCAACTCCGGCAGCAGCAGACCATTGGTAGCCAGAACTTCTTTGCTTGCCAGCTCGAACGGACTGCCATCGAACTTTGTCATCTTTCCGCCGGCCTCGGTCACCATCAACACACCCGCCGCCGTATCCCATGGATTCAGATTGAATTCCCAATAGGCATCGAAGCGGCCCGCCGCCGTATACGCCAGGTCCAATGCCGCAGCGCCGGCGCGGCGCACGCCATGCGAGCGCAGCGTGAGCTGCTGATAAAAGTGGATGTTCGGATTCTCATGCCGCTTGTGGCTGGGAAATCCCGTCGCCAGCAGCGCCTCCTGCAACTGCGCCGTCTTCGAAACCTGCAGCCGCCGCCCGTTCAGATACGCGCCGCTTCCCTTCTCCGCCACAAAGAGCTCGTTGTGCATCGGCTGGTAGATCACGCCCGCTACCAGCTCGCCATCCTTGTCCGGCGCAAGCCCGGCAGGCCGCCGCTCCAGCCCCAGCGACACGCAGAAGTACGGAAAGCCATGCGCAAAATTCGTCGTGCCGTCTAGCGGATCGACATACCAGCGATACTCGGCATCCAACCCGGAGCGCGTGCCCTCCTCGCCGAATATGCCGTGATGCGGAAAGGCAATGTGCAGCTTCTCGACAATCAGCTTCTCGCTGGCGCGGTCCGCCTCCGTCACCAGGTCAACGTCGCCCTTGTACTCGGTGCGCACGCCGCGCTCGTAGAAATCATGAATCAGCAGCCCGGCTTCAATCGCAATCGCCGCCGCAGGCACAGCCAGCCCCAGGTTCAGCGAATCAGGCAACTGGCTAATCATGCCGCTTCTCCTCTGCAATGTTGCGCACCGCATCGTTCTTCGGCCCGCGCTTTCCCTGCTCCGTGATGGTGCGGATCTGTTGCTTGTAGATGAAAAGATTCGGCCGCCCCTCGCGCGTCAGCCGGATCATGCGGTCATCGAAATATTCGATCCACCCCGACACGCTCTCGCCATCGCGCAGCTTCACCGTCACCGGCACCTGCTTCTCAGAGAGGAACCGGAGATAGGCCGCCTCCTGCCCGGTATCGCCGGGAGGCGGCGCCTTGCGGCTGCTCCGCCGCGATGCATTCTCACTCGCCATGCCGCGATTGTAGCCGACCGTCCGGGAGTGTTTCGCAACAGGAGCGGCATTCGCTGTTCCAGCCTGCCCGCGCATCGCGCTGCATGACGCGACGCCACCTTCAGTCTGCCGGTCATACCGTTTTCACAAAAGATCTAAGGTTTGCAGAACCTGCTGACGCAGCTTTTCCGTTAAGAAAAGCTGCTCCGCACGGATGCCGACGACCTCACAGTATTTGTGAAAGCGGTCTAGAGTTAAACTGCCCGCGAGGTGAGTCCCATGGCGACTGGTTCCAAGATCGACGTGTTGTTCATAGCTGGTTTTGGCCCGATTGTTCGAGACCAGCAACCAAGCGAAAAGTTTTACGTCGAAAGCCTAGGTCTGACCTTCCATCGTGACCAAAGCGGCTATCTGCATACCGGAAACATCGAGGGCGCCAAGCATTTTGCCCTGTGGCCTCTCTCCCAGGCCGCACAATCGTGTTTTGGAACCGGAACTTGGCCCAAGGACCTGCCTGTTCCCAACGCCTGGCTGGAGTTTGATGTGAAGGATGTGCAGGCGGCGACCGAGGAGCTCAAGAAACAGGGATACCAGCTACTCGTCTCTGCGCGCAAAGAACCTTGGGGTCAAATCGTAACTCGACTGCTCTCCCCGGAAGGCATTCTGGTCGGAGTTGTTTACACTCCCGCAATGCGCGAAGAGAAATAGTGGTTCAATGATGAAAACCGCCTATTGATTGCCGTGCGCGTAATACCCAGGCCGGTTGCGTATGCTGTACTTCGCATTCTCCGCAGCATTGCTCATCTTCACCGCAATCGACCGGAATCCATCCTCTTCTTCCGGTGCGCGCTTGTGCGGATAGTAGCCCAGTAGATACTGCGTGCGCAGGTCATCGGCAATGCGATGAAAAATGCGGTCCAGCGACGCCTGGTCCGCATAGTACGCGCGTCCGCCCGTCTGCTCCGCCAGCGTGATCATCGCGTGCTCCCCTGCCAGGTCGCGTCCCGCGCTCGCCGCCACCGGCACATCGATGATGCTGTAGATCATCACCTCGTCGCGCACGGCTTCATCCAGCGCGTCCTGGTAGCTCACGCCGTTCACCGTGTTATCACCATCGGAGATCACCAGCAGCACGCGCCGCCCATGCAGCGGCCGCAGCAGCTCGGAACCCAGCGAGACGCTGCTGTAAAAAGCCGTCCCACCAGAGCCCGGACGCAGCCCGCCAAGCCCGCCCGCAATCCGCTTCGCATCCGCGGTAAAGCCCGTCACCTCGCGCGTGCCATCCGCAAAAGACACCACATCCGCACGATCCTGTGACCGCAACACGTCCTTGGCAAAATGCTGCGCGGCCTGCTGCTCCGCCGCAAAATCCTTGTACACACTCCCACTCACATCCACCGCCAGCACAATCGCCAGCGGCGCCGAAGTATCCCGCTCAAAGACAGCGATGGTCTGCGGCTTGCCGTTTTCGAAGAGCTGAAAATCTTCTTTCGTCAGGCCGCCAATCGGAGCGCCTGCCTTGTCCGTCACGCTCACGAACACATTCACCAGCGGAACTTCCACATGAAACGTGGGCTCCTGCTGCGCCGCGCACGCCGTCGCGATAAACAGCGCCACACCAGCCGCCAGCCCTCTGGTTCTCATGAGGAAGACCCCGGCCGCAGCGCCGCCGGAAACGGCTCGCCGTCGGTCCAAACCGCGCCATCGGCGAAGTATTCCTTCTTCCAAACCGGCACCGTGCGTTTCAGCGTATCGATCAGCCAGCGGCACGCATCGAAGCCAGCCGCGCGGTGTGCCGAGGTCACGACGATCACGATGCTGCTCTCGCCGATCTCCAGCCGCCCCAGCCGATGCACCACCCCCACGCGGTCGATCGCAAATCGTTCCCCTGCCTCGCGCGCCAGCTTCTGCATCTCGGCCAGCGCCATCTCCTCATACGCCTCGTAGTCGAGATAGAGCGTCTTTCGCCCGCGCGTATGGTCACGAACGATGCCGTCAAACACCACCACCGCGCCATCGCCCGGCTGCTTCAGCGTTGCCACCATGGCATCGCGATCGATCGGCTCGCGCGTCAGCGCGACAAATGGAGTCGCCTCCGCAACATCCACACCGCCCGAAACCGGAGGCAGCAGCGCCACTTCATCCCCCTCGTGCAGCACCGCAGACGTCTTCGCATACTCACGATTCACCGCGACCGCCAGCGCCGACCACACCGGATGCGCCTCGTCTTTGCGAAGCCGCTCCATCAACTGCGCCACCGTCGCACCCTCCGGCAGCATCATTGTTTCGCCGCTCGACGAAAGAAGATCCTTGAGCACACCAAAGAAGAGGACACGCACCTGCATGCTGTCCAGCTTAGACGCTCGGCGCAATTGAAAGTAGGTGGTGGGTCAGGTTGAAAATTTCGACAGGAACCAAACAGAGGCCATGAACAAAACGCCGCCGATCATGAACCTTATGACCTTGCTGGCTTCTGTTTTCGGTCCAGCAGGATCGATGGACCGATAGGCCACGCGTTTGCCGCGCCACTGGGTTGGCTTGTAATAGGTGGGCATAGTTTTATGCTTTTGGGCTATGGGAGTTGCGCAAGGCCAAAGAATACTGCAACTGACCCATAACCGAAAGTAATAGCAGCGTGCGTGCGCTCGCGCCTGCACCGGTGTACCTTCAGACTCGAGGAGACGTTCCCCAGGGAGAGATCAACGGAATGCCCCAGCCGATGCTGATCGCAAAACAGACTGACACCAAAGCTGACCTCGTCCTGCTGCCCGCGCTCACCAACCGGCATGGCCTGGTGGCGGGCGCCACCGGAACCGGCAAGACCGTCACCCTCCAGGTCATCGCAGAAGCGCTCAGCCGCATCGGCGTTCCTGTCTTCGCTGCGGATGTAAAAGGCGACCTCTCCGGCATCAGCCAGCCCGGGGCGAACAACCCCAAGCTCGCCGCACGGCTGCAATCGCTCGGCATAGCCACACCTGCCTTCGCTGGCTGCCCCGTCACCTTCTGGGATGTCTTCGGCGAGCAGGGCCATCCTGTCCGCGCCACGATTTCCGAGATGGGACCGCTGCTGCTCGGGCGCATCCTCAATCTCAACGACACTCAGGCCGGCGTTCTCACCCTGGTCTTCAAGATCGCCGACGACGAAGGCCTGCTGCTGCTCGATCTCAAAGATCTCCGCGCTATGCTGCAGTACACCGGCGACAACGCCGCCCAGTACAAGACGCAGTACGGCAACATCTCGCCCGCCAGCATCGGCGCCATCCAGCGCAATCTCATCGCGCTCGAGCAGCAGGGTGGCGACAAATTCTTTGGCGAGCCCGCACTCAACATCGACGACCTGCTGCAGACCGACCAGAACGGCCACGGCGTCGTCAACATTCTCGCCGCCGACAAGCTGATGCAATCCCCGCAGCTCTACGCCACCTTCCTGCTCTGGCTGCTCTCTGAATTGTTCGAGCGCCTGCCCGAGGTCGGCGATCCGGAAAAGCCCAAGCTTGTCTTCTTCTTCGACGAAGCACACCTGCTTTTCAACGATCTGCCCTCCGCCCTCGGCGCGCGCATCGAGCAGGTCGTCCGCCTCATCCGCTCTAAGGGCATCGGCGTCTACTTCGTCACGCAGAACCCGAACGATGTCTCACAGGTCGTCCTCAGCCAACTCGGCAACCGCGTGCAGCACGCGCTCCGCGCCTTCACCCCCAACGACCAGAAGGCCGTCAAAGCCGCCGCCGACACCTTCCGCACCAACCCCAAGCTCGACACCGCCACCGTCATCACGCAGCTCGCCGTAGGTGAGGCTTTGGTGTCCTTTCTAGACGAGAGCGGCACACCCGGCATCGTGCAGCGCGCCATGGTTTCGCCGCCCGCCAGCCAGATCGGCCCTATCACTTCGGACCAGCGCAAGCAGATCATCGCCGCCTCACCCGTAGCCGGCGTCTATGAAAAAGCGATCGACCGCGAGTCCGCCTACGAGCGCCTCACCAACAAAGCGCAACAGTCGCCGAGCGACAGCCAGATGCAGCAGCGCGAAAAAGTCCAGACGCAGGCGCAGACAACAACCGGCGGATCGGGTGGCCTCCTCGGCGAAGCCATGGGAGCACTCTTCGGCAGCGGCAACTCCCGCCGCATGTCCCCCGGACAAGCGATGGTGAACAGCGCCGCCAGAGCCATCGGCTCACAGGTGGGAAGGCAATTGATCCGTGGCGCATTGGGTTCGTTGCTGGGAGGCAGCAGCCGCCGCTGATTGCTTTTTTAAATTTCTGTTAGTTATCTGAGCAAGGCCGGTTTGTCTCTCGTGTTTGCTGTCGTAAAAGACACCGGCCCTTGAAATTGACCTCTTCAAGTCAACACAAGATGACATATCGGTACGGACCGGTCGGTTTCTGCTTTCCCGGGCGAGCGACGGCGCGAGAGCCTACAATCCTGTCCATGCCACGCTCTCCATTCGCCCTTGTGCTCGCGCTACTGATCGGTTTTGCTTCTCCTATTGCGGCGCAGAGCGCGGCGACGGGCAACCAGATCACCATCCTCTACGACGCATTCTCGGACAAGCCCGGCCTTGCGCTCGATTGGGGTTATGCCGTGCTGGTGGAGTTTGAAGGCAAACGGATCCTCTTCGACACGGGCAACGATGCGGCGATGTTTGAAACCAACATCAAGCGCTTACGCGTCGACCTATCGAAGATCGATCTGGTGGTGTTGTCGCATCGCCACGGCGACCATACGTCGGGGCTGCGCTATGTTCTCTCAGCGAATCCGAATGTGCCGGTGTATGTGCCCAATGACGAAACGTTCATGCAGTCGACGCCGGCTGGGTTTTTCGCGCCTGCTGCCGAGAACACTTCCTTACCGGCGAAGATGCGCTACTTCCGGGGCACTCCGCCTACGCCGTTACCAGCGCATGGCACGGCATGGCCTGCGGCCCGGTTTCATGCGGTGACGAAGCTCACGGATATCACGCCTCATATTCACCTGATTAGTACGCTTTCAGAAACTCCGGGCTTTCGCGATATGCCCGAGGTATCGCTGATTCTGGACACCCCGCAGGGGCCTATCGTGATCGTAGGGTGCTCGCACCCGGGCGTCGAAAACATTCTTGCGAACGTAGCGGCGCAGACACATACGAGCTCGATCTTTGAACTGGTCGGAGGCTTGCACCTGGTCGTTTCAACGCCGAGTCAGATCGATCACACGGTCTCCGCGCTGTTGGATACGTATCACGTGCAGCGGACGGCGCTGGGCCACTGTACTGGCGAGAAGACCTTCGCGATTTTGCAAAAACGTCTTGGAGGAAATTATCGCTATGCCGGGGTAGGTGAGGTGTTGGGACTTTAGGCGTGACTCCTCCTATCGATAGGTGCCGCTAAACGCTCATAGCGGAAGAGATCCGGTCCTGCCTAGGAAGCGAACCCAGCAACCGCTGACCACCCCCTGATCGCCATTCCCTGACGCGTGCTACTTCCGGAATCTATTCATCCGTGTGGCCTTCAACCCGCCATACTCTCGTGATCCTGAGCGTAACCGTACGTGAGCGAAGGATCTGCTGTATCTAGATTTCAATTCCGGCGCAAAGCGGTCGCTCAACCAAGACTCAGCTGCAAGGCTCCGCTACCGAGGCACCAACACCCCGGCGTGCTCCGGAATCTCCTCATCCGTGTGCGCCTTCAGCCCGCCATATCGCCGCTCGCGTTGCTGATATTCCGCAATCGCCTCCAGCAGATGCACCCCGCGGAAATCCGGCCAGAAGCGCTCCGTCACGTAAATCTCGGAGTAAGCAATCTGCCACAGCAGGAAGTTCGAAATCCGCATCTCGCCCGAAGTGCGGATCACCAGGTCAGGGTCGGGCATGTGCGCCGTGTACAGATGCCGATGCAAATCCTCTTCCGTAATTCCTTCGGCATGGCGGCCTTGCGCCGCGCGCTCCCGTGACAGCGCAGCAAACGCGTCGATAATCTCCGACCGGGCCCCATAATTCAGCGCCAATGTCAGCACCGTGCCGGTGTTGCGCGCCGTGGCCTCGGCCGCCTGCTGCATCTGCTCCTGCACCTCGGCGGGCAATTCATGCGTGCGGCCAATATAGGCAATGCGCACATTGTTATCGTTCATGCGCTGCACATTGTTGATCAGATAAGAGCGCAGCAGGCGCATCAGGAAGTTCACTTCCGTCTTGGGCCGCTTCAGATTGTTCTCAAGCGAAAACGCGTAGAGCGTCAGCCACGGCAGGCCGATGCGCGAGGATGTCTCGACCACATACTGCACCGACTCAGCGCCCTGCTGGTGACCCAGAAAGCGCTTCAGGCTACGGCGTCCGGCCCAGCGGCCGTTGCCGTCCATAATGATCGCGATGTGTGCTGGCATTCGCTCAGGATTGAGCGACCGGTAGATAGCCTGCTCCTCCGGCGAGAGCTCATGGGCCCGGCTGGCTGACTTCATTGGAGAACGCCCTTCCCTCTCAGCCTCGACCGTAGCACACGGCGGAGCGCCTCGCAATGCGCCCGGCCGCCTGGAGAAAACGGCCGTGCGCACTGCGAAAGCAGCCCGAAGGCTGACACAAGGAACCGGCCGCTTTCTAGGCGACCGCGGTGCGGCGGCGGCCCATCGCCATATCGCGCACCTGATTCAGGAACATCGAACGCTGCAGCGCATCCAGCTTGGAGATCAGCGGGGCAATCTCCGACAGGAACGGATCGGTAAGGACCGAAAACGCCTCATCATGCTGGCGATTGCGGGCATCGTGCAACAGATTGCACATGTCCACTTCGAGCGCCGTCGCCAGCCGCTCGAGCGAAGACAAGGTCGGCATCGCCTTCCCGTTCTCGATCTTGGAGATGTAGGTGCGCGGCACCTGCATCCGGCCGGCAAGCTGTCGCTGCGAAAGGTTGCGGCCGCGCCGGGCATCGCGCACCGCGCGCGCTACCTGCAGACCACCTTCTTCCGCCTCCGGCTCATCAGAGGCAGAGGTCGCGGCCGGCATAACCGGTTCAGGCTCCTCCATCTCCAGGGATTTGCGGCACCGCCTGCATAAAGCATTCATCGTGCGGAATTGCACGAGACTGCAGTGGGCGCAACGTAGTACCTCGCGCGCCTCGACGCTTGCTAAGGTAGTTGCCATAAGTTGTACGGAGGCCAGAGCGGGCATCCCGCGCCGCAAGGCGAACCCTGCCAGCGCATAGCTACAGTGCCCGAGTGTTGATTTTGATGTCAAGTGAAATTCCAGTGGAAAGCGCCTGATTCTTCTAAATAGACATGCGAAAACCCGAAGAAACCAGCAACACACCCAATTCACCCAATAGCGAGAGTGCAATTGACTAACCAGATACCCCCTCTACCGAACCGCGATGCCGCATGGACCCTCCTCACCGAATTCACTCAAAACCCGAGCCTGCTCAAACACGCGCTCGCCGTCGAAAGCTGCGTCCGCGCATACGGCGAGCAGGAGGCCCGCCGTCTCGGCCTGGTCGGCGACGACATCCAATCGCTCGTCAATCTCTACAGCGCCACCGGCCTGCTGCACGATTTCGATTACGAGCGCTACCCCTCCCCCGAAGAGCATCCCGATGGGCATCCATGGACCGGCGTCCGCATCCTTGAAGAGCGCGGCTGGCCTCCCGCGATCCGCCACGCCATCCTCGGTCACGCCGAATACACCGGCACCCCGCGCATCTCGCACCTCGACAAGACGCTCTTCGCCTGCGACGAACTCGCCGGCTTTCTCACCGCATGCGCGCTCGTCAAGCCCAGCAAGTCCATTCACGATGTCGAGGTCGCCGGGGTAAGAAAGAAGCTCAAGGACAAAGCGTTCGCCCGTGGCGTCAATCGCGACGACGTCATCAACGGCGCGAAAGAACTTGGCGTCGATCTTGACCAGCACATCGCCTTCTGCTTGACAGCCATGCAGCGCGACGCGGAAGCATTAGGATTAGCCGGGCTCCCTCACTCCGTTCAGCAGCAGGCGCCTTGATGTTTCAAAGCTTCCTCCACACCTGCCTCATCGCGGCAATCGCCGTCGCCACTCTGCTTTGCCTGCCTGCAAATGCTCAGCAAGCGGCAGTGCGGTCGCAGGTGCTCGGCCGCATCGACAGCCGGCGTGTCTCTGAAGGTGGATCCTTTTTCGTAAAGACCACCTCCGCATGGAAGGAGTCTCGGTGCGTTATCCCGAGCGGCGCTGTCCTGGAGGGACACATCGCCAAGCTCGAGCGCAAGGGCGCCGGGATAAAGCGCGAAGAGATGGACCTGCGCTTCCAGCCGCTCCCATGCTCCGGCGACGAAGCTCAGCAGATCATTCCTGTTCTGATAGCTCTGCAGGGAGCGCTGCCCGACCCTCGTGAAGACTTCATCATGCAGGAGCAGATGGCCAGCGCATTGTCGGCCCAACTCCGCCGCGCGCCCGGATCCACGGGCGTCTCTGGCAGCAGTGCGAACTCTCCCGCTACCCCCGGAAATATGAGCGGCTCCGCCGGCAGTCTCGGGAATTTCTCCCCGTCCTCTGCCAACGAGCGGCCGCTCCGCCCACAAGAGGTGCGCGGTATTCCCGGTGTGAAGCTCTCGCTTCCCATCCTGACTACAGACCCCACCGCCCTTTCATCTTCCAAGCAGATATTGATTGATCCGGAGACCCAGTTTCTGCTGGTCCTGCAGCTGGCTCCGCGCCCCAAACCCTCTGATACTCCCGCAGCGGAGAGGGCAGCCATCACCCCTCCCCTCACTGAACCCGCCGCGCCTCCAGTCAAGCCCCCAGTCGAAGAAGATCTCGAGATCGAGCAATGCGTCGACACCGGCTGCGCCTTTGCCGATAGCCCCGATGGCACCGTGGTCGACAATCAACTCGAGCGGACACTCTCTCTCCGTACCTTCGGTTACAAGGTCCGCGGCAATCGCGTGCTGCGCTCGCTCGCTGAAGACGCGGCGGTCCGTTTCCTCGGCCAAGATCAACTCCTGATCACCTTCAATGCACACCCATTGATCGTGCGTTCGCAGAATGAATCGTCGCGCCTCGCCAGCCCCCGCATCATCCGTGCTCTCCTCTTCTCAATCAAGACCGGCAAAATCATTCGCGCAGAAGATTGGCGTGTTCCCGGCGAAGGCCCCTATCTCTGGCCGCTCGACGGTGGGCGCGTGCTCGCTCGCGTGGGCAGCATCTTGGCCGTCTACGGACCCGGTCTCAAGCTGGAACGGCAGTGGGCTCCCGGAGGCGAGGTGCGTTTCCTCCGCGTCTCCCCCTCGCGTCATCTCATCGTCGCTGCCATCGCGCACGAACGTCATACGCCGGAGCAACATCGCCGCATCGCAGAATTTGTCGGGCCCGAGCGTCCAGTGGACGAAGACTTCGACCTTACCCTGCTGGACGGTCAGCTCAACGTTCAGACGACCCGGCGCGTTCAGACCTGGCCCACGCTGTCAGAGGTTCTGGACACAGGATTGATCGTGACCGAGCGTGGCTTACATGAAAAATGGACCATCAGCGAATCAGATTGGGAAGCAAAACGGCATCCCGTCGTACGCGTCGACTCTGGCTGTCCGCTGCGCGTCGAGACGCTTCCCTCCAACCTCATCCTCATCGTCGGCTGCTCTCTCGATCAGACGCGCACCTGGTACAAAATCGTCCGCTCGAATGGCAAAACACTGCTCAACGGCAACGTGCCCACCAACGGACTGCTGGCGCACGCAGATGCGCCAGCAGGAGCCGGAGTGTTTGCGATTGGCATTGCCGAGGCGTCGCACCCGGTCGACTTCGTTCAGGGAATCGTCGCCTCGGATTTTCAGAATGTCGCCGTCGCCGTCTACCGCATCGCGGATGGCCATCGCCTGTTCGCGACCCGCTCCGCAATGGGCGCGGTTAATCGGCAAA
>DASUWP010000063.1:0-3415 GCA_036378335.1 Acidobacteriaceae bacterium
GTGTCAGCACCATCACCAGAACAGCAATCAGCGCGATGCCCCAGCCAAGCGCCGCGCCCGCTGCCCACTCCTCGCGCTCGGTCGCGCGCTTCGGTAGCCCCAGGCTCCATCGCACCGGCATCAATCTGCGCTCGACAAAATGTAGGACGGCAATTTCCACCACCACCAGAAACAGAAGCGCCGCGGCTTCCAGCAGCGGCTGCTCATCGCCCAGATCGAATCTTCCGGCGAACCCGCTTGCCGCGCTGGAGGCCACGGTCGCCGCCACGCGGTAGAACGCGATGCACCCGAAGAACAGCGCCAAATGCAGCGAACGCGGGCGCTCGCGAACCGCACCGCCGTCCGCTACCATCGCCGGTCGAGGCGGTGGCGGCGTCGCGGTTGTCGGAGTCTCAATCGGCTGCATGATAGGGAATGGATGATTTTGGACGGACGCGGGACTCGAAGCAGGAGCCGCTGCGCAGGCGAGCCTACGCGGATTGCTCTGTCGTGTAGAACTGCGCAATGTTCCGGAACTTCTCGTACCGCTGTGTCAGCAGCTTCTCCATTGGGATGCCGTCCAACTGCGCCAGGTGATATTGCAGCTTTCGGTCGAGCATCTCGATCGCGCACGCCGGATCAATGTGGCTTCCCCCTTCGGGCTCGCTTACCACATCGTCGATCACGCCCAGTTGCTTGGCGCTGAAGGCGGTATAGCGGAGCGCTGCCGCGGCCTGCTGCTTCTTGGAAGCATCCTTCCACATAATCGACGCGCAGCCTTCCGGTGAGATGACCGTGTAGATGGCGTTCTCCATCATCAGCACGCGGTCGGCAACGGCCAGCGCCAGCGCGCCGCCGGACCCACCCTCGCCCGTGATCGTAGCTATGGTTGGGACTCTAAGCCTTGCCATCTCCAGTAGGTTGCGTGCGATCGCCTCGCCCTGCCCACGTTCCTCGGCGCCAATGCCCGGGTTCGCGCCGGCCAGATCGAGGAAGGTGAACACCGGATGCCCGAATTTTTCCGCGATCCGCATGCAGCGCAGCGCCTTACGATAGCCTTCGGGATCGGGCGACCCGAACTTCCGAGCTAGCCGGTCTTTCAGCGTTCGCCCCTTCAGGTTGCCGATCACCATCGCCGGACGCCCATGGAAGTTCGCCATGCCACAGGCCATCGCCGGATCGTCGCCGAAGCTTCGGTCGCCGTGGATCTCGCTGAAGTCTGTAAACAGTGCCTCAATCAGGTCCATGGGATATGGACGGTCGGGATGCCGTGCAACCTCCGTCTTCCGCCACGCCTCCGGCACGGACGCCGCAGCCGTATGCCCGAGGGCTGGTCTGCCTGCCTCGTGTTCTGCCATCCCGCCTATTGTAGCGGAACGAACGGCCCGGGCCGGAAATGCCTCTCGATGGCCAGAGTAGTCATGGCTTCATCGAGCGAGCTTCCTCCGAACCTGAAACTCAAGCTGACGTGCCAGCCAGGAATTTCTGCAATGGCCCCCAATAGTGGGCCCTCCAGCCTGCCGCAAGGTGCTCTCCTTTGCCTTGGGGAAAGCCAGTGTGGTCAAAAACTATCTTTGTCCCAGAGCCCTGTTCCACTAGCTCGAACCTTGCAATTGAATAGATGCCTGGGTCCCAATCCACAACCCGCCAGGCCTGCACGATTCTCTCGTTGGGCACCAGTTCAAGTTGACGTCCGATGATGTGTCCGCCGAACAGCGTGAACGTCCCTCCCGCTTCAGGGTTGATCGCGGTCGGCGCACTACCTGGTGACATGCCATTCATTCCGAGGGCGATGCGGACTATTTTGTCGAACTGAGCCGTATCCATGAGCGCATCGAAGATACGCTTCCGGCTCGCCTTATATTGGGTCTCCTGGTGGATGGACTCCGCTGAGTGAGAAATCTCTTCGGCCTTTGCCGAGAGAATCGCCATGCCGGCGACGATCATCGCGGCTGCGGCGACAGCTTGCCTCCGCGTTGTTCCATGGATGTTGTTGGTCATGGTCAATGTCTCCTGATTGAGCTTTTGGTGAAGCCTCAGAAAACTTTGGGAAAAATACGCCCCTGACTACCGCGAAGGCCACAAACTGGTTGCGCACTCTGACGCAGACCCCGCTGCAGAACCGCCCAGACAGACGGTATGCAACGGGGCCTTGCCTTGATCTGCTACGTTCGCTACTGGTTCGCGCTCGCAGGCTTCTTCATCGCGGCCGATTCCGTCTTTGCCCCGGTGGCTGCGGGCTTCTTCATGCCGGCCGTTTCCATCTTCGGCGCCCAGAACGAGTCGGCCTTGATCCAGTCAGCCGCCGCATAGCTCATCTTGGGATTGATCGAGAACAGATTGGTCTGCGACGACTCCACGCAGGCCGCTGTCAATTCTCCGACATGCTTCATGCCCTCGGGACCGAGCGCCTCCTGCAGCTTCTTGCCATCTCCCATGCTGGCATCGTCCTCGGCTAACGACTTCATCGGAGTGATAACGAGGTACACGCCCCCGTTGTCGGCGCCGTAATAGCTCTCATACAGCACCCAATGCGCGTCCGGCACCGCCTTTTCAAAGGCCTCGCGATAGATCTTCACCAGGTCCATCCAGTCCTTGCGGTGTCCCGGTTTAACGCGGTAAGAGGATATCTCAAAATACCGTGCGTGCACCGCGTCTCCCATGCGCAGGCTGTTCTCGGTATCGAGCGTGAAGACGCCCTGATCGTATTCGGACAGCAGCTCGCCGTCGTTGACCGACGCCTTATCGAGCGCAGTCGAAAATGCTGCATTTTTTTCCTGCGCCTGATTGTCTTTCTCCCACGCTTCAAACGACGGATAGCCCATCAGGAAAAGTGCGCGGGATCGGCCCGACATCGAGTTAACGGCAACGTAGTGTGTTGACCAGTTCGCGGTCCTTGCGGCGTTCACGAAGGCGGCCTCACTCTTCTCGTGAAGAGCGCCTGCTTTGCCGGGCTTCACATACTCTCGCATGATCAGCAACACCTTGGGCGCGGGCATCACTGTATCGGACGACATATCCTGGGCCACCATGGCCCCACCACACAGAAGCAAACACGGAAGTACCAACCCTGCGAACTTCTTCATGACTCACCTGGCTTTCTTTTCAGCTTCGGGAAAATGAAATGCGCAGCGCGTGTCGCGCGGCTCCGTGGAACGGCACGCCTGCTTCGTTAGGACCCGTTGTGGGGAGGCTCAGAAACTATACGCGCAGGGAAGAACTTTTGGGGCAGCTATTTCAACCGATAGACCTGCTAGCCTAATCGGAAGATGCGCACCATATGGATCGCAACGGCACTCTGGGCCAGCCTGGCCGTCGCTGGCTGCAAATCCGCACTGATCAACGTGACCGTTTCAAACCACAGGGCCGCGCCCATGTCGCTGGTTGAGTTCGACTACCCTTCAGCCAGTTTCGGCATTCAGAAGCTCGATCCCGG
>DASUWP010000064.1:0-2058 GCA_036378335.1 Acidobacteriaceae bacterium
AACGGACGTCGGATAATCCTGGCCGCCGCGTCTAGCTGTTTTGGCTCCGGGGGGACGACCTCCACCGGAGCGGGTACCGGCTTCTCATCGAACTGCGGAACGTATTGTCCGATGGGGATACAGATCTGGATTCGATGTCCAGCGCCCTCCGCCGCGTAATACTCAGCCAGGCGTTTGCGAAGCCGGTTCGCCTGCACGCGCACGATGGAATCCACATCCTGATCAAAGGAGTCGCGCCGTCCGAAGACGTCAACGGCGATCGAGTACTCCTTGATTTGGCCGCTTTCGCCGGCGAAGGTCTTCTCGCACAAATAAGAAAGAAGATGCGCAAGCGTGGGAGCGCGTGCAAAGAGTTCGGACCGGAGTACGGCTTCCAGTTCCGCCCTCTGCAGCTCTAGGGAGATGTTTTCCGCAGCCTTTGACGCCATAACGCCCCCGGATCGCTGTTCCTGCCCCACTTGTATACGCTAATAGACACCGCGTGTTCAGTGACAGCCCGTATTTAACCGTCTACACGATCCGTTCGCTTGTATGTAACGGGTATGTAACGGCTAGCCGAGGGCGCTTGGCCGGCTTTTCCATCCCTGCAACCTGCTGATTCCTAAGTTGTTGTTGTGTTTGCCGTTATCACTCTCCGGCAACCGTTCCCGTAGCCGCCGAGTAGCCCTTATAGCGTTCCGCTGGCGCTCGATTTCCGCGATAACTATGCCAGTACGGAGGCTACTCCCCCCATCGGGTTAGCGAATGAATCACTCGATGGAAAGCAGCCAGACAGGGAGGTCGATTATGAAAAGACTAATTGAACTAATGATGACAGCGTTGATCCTGGCCGGATTGGTCCCGATTTGCGCCGCAGCTGAGCCGGATACACAGCAGGCCACAGCCACGAGCTCCGAGACCATGACTACGGCAGAAATGGAAGCCAAGGGCGATTCCCTGCGGAAGCAGAAGGAATTCCCCCAGGCGATGCAGTACTACCGCGCAGCTCTCCGCAAAGAGCCGACCAATGCGGTCCTTTATAACAAGCTCGGCATGGCCGAACTGCAGAGTGGCAACCGCAAGGCGGCCCAGACCCACTTCGACAAGGCTAGCAAACTCGATGCGAACTTCGCCGATCCGGTGAACAATCTGGGTGTGATTGCCTTTATTCAGAAGAAGAACGACCGGGCGATCAAGTACTTCAAGAAAGCCCTTGCGCTCAATGAAACTCGTCCCACTTTCCACGTGAACCTGGGCGCCGCATGGTTCGCGGAAGAGCAGTGGGACCGTGCGACCACCGAGTTCTCACGTGCGGTCGAACTCGATCCGCTGGTCTTCAACCAAAGCACACGGGCCGGCGTGCTCGGACAGATCTCTCCAGAAGAGCGCGCTCGCTATGACTTCATGCTGGCGAAGATGTTCGCCAAGCGTGGGGACATCGACAATTGCCTCGCGTACCTGAAGAAGGCCAAAGAGGAAGGTTACAACGACATGGGCAGCGTCTATAAGGACGAAGGGTTCGCCAAGGCTTGGCAGGACGTTCGACTTGCGGAGGTGGTACCAACACCAGCGAGGTGACTCAGACCTGATGGTGTAACTCCGAGAGGGGCGCGAGATGCCGCGCCCCTTCTATTTTTCCTCACTTCGTGCCGGTACCACTCGCGTCCGCAAACTGCACCTTCAGGGTTTTGATCTCGTACGCTTTCGTGCGGATTGTAGTGCTGCCATTCTGAATTGCAAGCGAGCCCGTCGGACGCTCCATCAAATCGGTTTCCGAAGCGGACCGCGCTCCCGGCGGGAGCTGAATCGTGACATCGCCTTCCTTGCCCGCCCACTCGTAAAAGCGTAGCACCACGCCGTCGTTGTCCTCGGCGTTCTTCACCGCCGTAAGAACCACATTGTCCGCTCGCAGTTGCACGAACGAATGCTGAGCCGGCAACATTCCTTCATGATGCGAGACCGCCATCTCAGTGAGGCCGTAGTTCAACTCATAACCACGACGAATCGCCTGTGCATCGCGCCAGTTCCCCGCATGTGGATACAGCGAGTACGTGAACTCGTGGTGCCCCTCATCCGCAT
>DASUWP010000065.1:0-4626 GCA_036378335.1 Acidobacteriaceae bacterium
ATGGAACGGCCAGCGATGAAGCCGGGAACATCGACGGTGGAGCTCCCGAGAAAGTAGAACGATGCGCGGGAGAAGCCGAAGCGCGCGGTGTTGAGCAGGCGGGATGAGACGATGTGCTGCTCCTCGATGCTGGCGACCTGCTCGCGCAGGGTTTCATCGATGACCGCAAAGGGATTGGCGGTGGGGGTGTGGGCGACTGAGTCGTCAATGGTGTATACGCCGAAGAGCAGGTCCTTCGCGCCGAGATTGTAGTCGGCGCGCGCGGTGCCAAAGTCTTCGCGGATGGTCTGCTTGGGATTGCTGAAGGCGCGCGCGATGCCAGTTGGGCGACCGGAGGCGTCGGTGAGCTCGGCGCCATTCGGCGTTGGCCAGAGTTGCAGGAGATCCGCGACGCCCGGCGCGAGGCCAACGTTGACGAGAGAGCCGCCGGGGCCGGTGGGAAGCAGGCCCTGGCGCGCATTTGCGTCGGGCACAAGCGCGACGTTGCTGAGGCCGAGGTTCTGTCTGTAACCTTCGTAGTTGCCAAAGAGGAAGACCTTGTCGTGCCGGATAGGGCCGCCGAGTGATCCGCCGAAGTTGTTGCGCTGAAATTCGGGAATCTGTTGCTGGTCAAAGTAATTGCGGGCGTCAAGCGCGCTGTTGCGCAGGAACTCGTAGGCTGCGCCATGCAATTGGTTGGAGCCGCTGGCAGTGACGATGCTGATCTGCGCGCCCTGGCGCTTGCCGAATGCCGCGGAGTAAGTGTCGCTGGAGACGTTAAACTCGCGCACGGCGTCGACGCCGAGCAATTGGCCGCTGGTGCCGCCCGGCGTGACGTTAATGAGCGATGCGCCCGTGTACTCCACGCCATTGAGGAGGTAGAGATTGTCCTGCGGGCGGCGTCCGGAGACGGAGAACATGTTGCCCACGGACGAATTGGAGGTGCCGATGCCGCCGGAGCGCTGCGCAGTGTAGTTGACGGTGGCGGGATTGAGCGTGAGGAGCTGGTCGTACGAGCGGCCGTTGAGCGGCAGATTCTTTACCTGGCGCTCGTCGACCAGGCCGCTGGTCTGCTGCGTGCTGAGATCGACCGGCGCGGGCTTGTCCGTGACTTCAACGCGCTGACTGACTTGGCTTGCGGAGAGTACAAGATTGGCGCGAACGGATTGGCCTACCGTGACGATGATGCCATCGTGCTGTTGTGTGGCGAATCCCTGGCCGGTGGCGGAGACGGAATAGCGGCCCACGGGAACCGACGGAGCGCTGTAGAGGCCTTCGCCATTGGTGACGAGCTGGCGCTCGCTGCCGGTCTCCTGATTGCGAATCACGACAGTGGCGCCGGGAATGGCGGCGCCTGACGCATCGGTGATGACTCCGCCGATCGACCCGCCGACAACTTGTGCGTGCGATGGCGCGGCGGTGAGTACGAGTGCTGCGAAGATGCCGGCGAGGGCTGGTGCAGTGGTGAAGCGCATGCGCTGAACTCCAGATCACGTGAAGCATGGATGAAGAGGAGCGGCGCGTTTGGTGGTGATCTATCGGTGGCGGCGCTCCCAGTTCGCCTGTGGGGGACAACAACAGGCGCAACATCCCGCGAGGCGACAACACGCGCGACGGGACGGCAGCACGGTTCGTGATCTGAATAGAGAGAACAGATGCATGTGGTTCTATTACCTTTGCAGGCTATTGCGATGTAAGAGCATTCAACTGCGATGGAAGGGCAGACGGCATCTCAGCGCCTATCGACAACAACAGCGGACGGACTGGGCGAGACGCTTCATCTGTAAGTCGAGGGTAACACGAATCGCCGCGTGATCCCAAGTTACTGGGACCGGTTTACAAGATAGTGAGCGGGTCACATCGGACGGCGAGGTGGTAGATTTTGGGTGCCATGAAATACCGTTTTCTTGCGCTCTCTACTTTCTCGTTTTTTCTTTGCGCTTCCACAGTCGCGATCTATGGGCAGGGTAGTGCGCCGCACCTGGAAAAACGCGGCGAGGCGACGCAGCTGATCGTCGACGGCAAGCCGTATCTGGTGCTGGGCGCGGAAATCCATAACTCGAGCTCATCGAGCCTGGACTATATGGATCCGGAGTGGCCGCGGCTGGCAGCGATGGGACTGAATACTGTTGTGACGCCGGTGAGTTGGGAGCTGGTCGAGCCTACCGAGGGTAAGTTCGACTTCACGCTGGTGGATGGATTACTGGCTGCCGCGCGGAAGCAGCATCTGCGGATCGTGTTCCTATGGCTGGCGTCGTGGAAGAACGGTATGTCGAGTTATCCGCCGGTGTGGGTGAAAGAGGATGCGAAGCGCTTTCCACGCGTGGTGGAGGACGGGCGACCGATAAACATCCTGAGCACCTTTGGCGAGGAGACGCGTGCGGCGGATGAACGCGCGTTCGCGGCGCTGATGCAGCACTTGCGGGAAGCGGATGCGCACGATCACACCGTGCTGATGATGCAGGTGGAGAACGAAGTAGGCGTGCTGGGCAGCACCCGCGATCACTCCGATGTGGCGAATCGCGCATTTGCGGGACCAGTGCCCGGAGAGTTGCTGCGATATCTCGACCAGCACCATCAGTCATTGAATCCCGAATTGCGCGCGCTGTGGGAGGAACACGGCGCGAAGACTGGCGGAACGTGGACAGAGGTCTTCGGCGATTCGCCGCGCACGGATGAGATCTTCATGGCATGGCACTACGCAAAATATGTGCAGGCGGTGGCCGCGAAGGGCAAAGCGGCGTACGACCTGCCAATGTATGTGAATACATGGCTGGGCGGCCCGGAAGCGATTCCCGGCAATTATCCGAGTGGCGGGCCGCAGCCGCGCGTGATCGATGTGTGGAAGGCGGCGGGAACCGCGATCGATATCTATGCCCCGGATTTGTATTCGCCGGATGTGTATGGATGGGCGGAACGCTACCATCGCGCGGACAATCCGCTGTTTCTGCCGGAGACGCGCGATGGCGAGGCAGGCGCCGCAAATGTCTTCTACATCCTGGGCGAGCATGCAGCGATCGGTTTTTCGCCGTTCGGGATTGATAACTGGGCGACCCCGGCGACGGGTGAGATGGCGGAAAAAGATAAAGCCGGCGAGGATGCTTTGCGGGTGAGTTATAACGCGATTGCCGCCATCGCGCCGATGCTGCTGGAAGCGCAGAGCAAGAGTGAGGTGCACGGGTTTGTTCTGGATAAGTCGCGGTCCGAGGCGCTGTTTGTGATGCAGGGGTACGAGGTCGAGGTGAGCCTGGATGAAATCTTCGGCGGTCATGCGGAGAATGGTTACGGCCTGATCATGGCGACGGGGCCGGATGCATTTCTGGGAGTGGGCAAGGGCTTTCGCGTGAAGTTTACGCCGCGAGATTCGAGTGCGAAGCGAGTGGGCATCGGCACGATCGACGAAGGCCGGTATGAAGACGGTAGGTGGATTGCCGGGCGGCGGCTGAACGGGGACGAGAACGATCAGGGCGAGTATTGGCGCTTCGATCCGCACGCGCTGCACACGGAGAAGGTGACGCTGTATCGCTTCTGATGTGCGACGAAGGCGGCGTCACTCGGCGCTCGCCTTCTGCTCCTGATACTGTTCGATGTGGCCGTAGATGGAGTCCGGAAATTTGAGATTGCGATAGAGATTGCCGCAGTCCGGATCTTCCGGATGAGGCAGGATGGGAAACTCTTGCTGCGCCTGCCATTCGAGGATGCGCTCGCGCCGCGGAGGATTGTAGTCACGGCCTGCGACCTGCGTGAGCATTACCTTCGCCTGAGCTTCTGAGAAATCTTCGTCACGCGTCAGCCAGGAGATGACCTCTTCTTCGGACATGAAATGACGGGCCACCATCGCGAAAACCAGCCTGCCGTAGTGTCCGATGTCCTTGCCTTCGTTTAAGGAGTCGAGGAGATGAGCCATCATCGAATCCTTGCGCAGCTCTTCTTCTCCGCTCAGAGAGGGCGCGGTTGATTCGGGTTGCGCCTTGTCCTTTGAGTCTTGGCGACGAGCTTCGAGCTCGGCCACTTTTGCTTCGGCTCGCTCCGCGCGCGCCACCGCGTCCTGTAAGTCTTTTTCCTGAACTGCCATCAATCACTCCTTACGCTTTTTATTCGCCTACAGGGAGATGGCGCTTCCTGGGGCGGGTGTTGCCTAGCTAAATTCCACGGTGAATGTCCGGCTCCCATCGGGATATGGTTAACGGGCAGGTGGCCCCGTCTTTCTCTCGTCAATGACGGTGTAGCCCTCTGGAACTACGAAGTATCGGCGGTCCGGCTCGGACGTATTCACGTTTGTGGCGGTGAACTGCTCCTTGCCGACGGACGGGCTGTTGAGAGTGGAAAGGAGATTGATACCAAGTTCTTTGGCGTACCAGAACTCGCGCGTTGTCACCATGGGCTGGTCATTTCCGTAAGTGTTCGGGTTCAGTGTTGTGGAGTCACGATAGCCAATTGTGTCGAATCCTTCGATCGTGTTAGCGCCCAGATTTTCATGCGTAGTGAATCCAGTTCCGTCCGGCAGAGGACCGGGCTTGACGAGTGCGGGCTGATAGGCGGCTTCGGTCGATCCGCTATAGCGCAAGAGGTAGCACTGCTTTGTCGCCGTCTCACAGTTGTACAGGGTATGTTCCGCAGGATCAGAAATCTGGATGTAGTTCATCC
>DASUWP010000066.1:0-15095 GCA_036378335.1 Acidobacteriaceae bacterium
TGGTGGCCAGAGACGGGATCGAACCGCCGACGCCGGCCTTTTCAGGGCCGCGCTCTACCACTGAGCTATCTGGCCAGCTCTCGCACTACGCGTGCGCTGGAAGTGCTGTTCACTCTTCCATCGGGATGCCGCTTCACCTTCCGCTCTGACTCCAGGGCCGGGGCCAGATGTGTTTCGGGGGCGAATCAGCGAGCGAGACAACTGCGTCAGTATACCATCCGGACTGGACAGCTTCGGCCTGTTCCGGGCTTACCAGCGCACGATCACCTGTTGGCGAACATAGCCGATTCCGTCAGGAAAATGAACCGCGAGTTTGCCATCGCCAGCAACGGTTCCGCCTTCCACATGCAGCCGGTCGCGCCGCTCGTGCTGCCGCAGAAAAAGCGTCTGCGTGCTGTTGCCTTGGGCCTCCAGCAGCAGAGTGAGCGAACGCGTTCCCACATCCTGTCGCAGTACCTTCAGCATCGCGGTCCGTGCGCCCGGCAGCGGCAGCGCAGCATCCGCTCCGTAATCCATCCCCACTTCCACCGCCGGCGTTGGAATCTCCAGCGCGCCTGCAAGCGTCTTCGCGTCAGCCGTAGTGGTCTTCAAGATGACCGGCTTGCCGTCCTGCGCTTGTGCGCGGACCTTCCAGCCAGCCGCAGAGCGCTCGAAGCGCAGATCCACTAGTTCGTCGCCCAGGTGCAGGTTGTGCAGCGCAGCATGATCCCACTGCGCGGGCAGACGCGGATCGACCGTGATGGTGTGCGCCGCGGCATCGATGGTGATGCCAAACATCCCGCGCACCGCGGGTATCACCACCATCGCCGATGACCACAACTGATGGGTCGTGCTGCGGCCAAACGGCGTGAAGAAGTCGCCGCTGAGCAGCTCGGTCACCGCTCCCAAATCCTGGGAGGTGGTCAGATTTGCAGTTTGCATCAGGTGTGCATAGCCGCTCAGCGTGTGCCCTGTCCTGTACTCGGCGACAGAGGTCCAGCCGGTGAATAGCGGCCACACCGATCCCTGGTGATAACTGACCGGATCGTAGATTGCTTCGTGATTGCCGACATCGCGCGTGCCCCAATCCGTCGAGAACTCGTCCGACGCCCAGCGCGCGAACATCTCGTCGGCCTGCGGCAGCGCTGCGCGCCCGTCCCACCACGCGACCGCCGGATAGATCGTCGCGGTGTGGTCCACGCCTTCGGTCGTGTTGTAGCTGAAGGCATACATCCCTTTCTGCTGCGTGTACTCCTGGGGAATTTTGGCTGCGATGTTTTTCGTGCGCTCTTCTGCCTGGCTTGCGAAATCCGTCTTCTGCGCCCGCCGGCTCATGCGAGCCATCGCGCCGCTGGCCTGCTCATCCAGCAGCGCCAGATAGATTTCCTGGTGCGGCATTTTGGGAATCCAGCTTTCCACCCAGCCGGTGCCCTGCGAGTTGTCGTAGATGCCGTCTCCATCCGTATCGTGCGTGCGCTCGAAATCCCAAGCCTTCTCGACAGCTGGCCAGTTCTTGTCAAGGAATGCCGTGTCGCCGCTGGCGTTTACGTAGTCTTCCATCGCCATCAAAAAGAGCGGTGTGGAGTCGGCGGCCGCGTACTCATACGGCGTCGAGGCCCAATCCACCGACTCCGCTGTCTGCGAATATTCGTGCGGCATCTTGCCATCAGCGCGCTGCCGCGCGATCAGGAACTCAAGTTCTGTTCGCGTCAGCGCAAAGTCGCCGTAGCTGTTAATTGCATAGATGGTGTAGAGCGAATCACGCCCAAAGAACCATCCAAAGCCCGGCCGTGCCGAGTCGCCCGAAGAGTAAAAACCCGCGACAAGACCGGTTTCGTTGCCGTGCCGTACACGCAACTGGTCGATCGAGATCGTCGCCCACCGGAAGTCTTCGTTGAATGCTGCATCCGGCGTGTCCACTGTCATGCGCGTATCGAAGAAATGCGCGTAATAGCCGGAAGTCTTTTGATAGAGCGTGAGTGCCTGTGCATTCTGTTCACGCAGCGCAGCCTCCAGGCTCGCACGGCTGGCTGCCTCGCGCGTGCGTCCCATCGCCATCAACAGCGGATACGTCTTACCTCGGTCGGACCTGGCGTCATAGTGCAGGATGAATTGTGTCGGATAGAACTTCGGCCGCTCCTGGTACGGCGGCAGAATGCCCGGCAGGGTGCCCGGCATGGCCACCGCGGCGGAGAGCTCAGGCCAGTCCGTGTGCAGCATGTACCATCCCGGCTCTGTCAGCGCATTCGGGCCGTGCGGGTTGAGGGGAACCCACTCCGCATTCGTCTGCCCTAGCTGCGAGGCCGGCCACATCGGCTTCACCTCCGGAGTGAAGCTGAAGGTAAGCGTCGTGGGCCGGATGCTGTCGAGGGTGAACACGGCCATCGCACCGGTGCTGGAGTTCTTGGGATTCTGCGGCCCACACTGCGTTGCGAAGAACGTCTCCCGCAGCGTGAACGCAATGTGCGAATACGTAATCGTCGTGTGGTCGGGCTCGACATCGATCTCTGCGGCGTGCGCATTCACGTCGATTGGCACGTCATAGCCTTCCACCTGCGCCTCAATGTGCATGTGGCTGAGAACCTTCACCGGAAACAGCCACGCCTCAATCCGGCCATCCTGCTGCCCCATGAAGGCTCCGCACTCGCCCGCAACCGTAAATGGCTTTTCCGGCTCGGCATGTTGCTGCAGGCGCAATGCACTCTCGGCCGGCGCAAAGTTTTCGAGCGGCACCAGCCAGCTCTGCGCGCTCGCTGTGGCGCAAATTGCGAGGAAGAATACGAAGCTTTGTCCTACACTGGAAGCCATTCGACGCAACAACCTATTTCCATCTCGAGCCATGTCGCGCATGCAAGGTCCTCTGTCCTGCCTCACGCAGCTTACTCTGCTGCTTGCCGTTCTGCTCCAGTTTCTTCCTGCGCGTGCGCAGGATCGCACGCCGGAGCAGCAGGCCGCAGCTAATATGGAGCAGGCGCGCGCCGCCGGCCCACTCGCCCTGCACGCCTTTCTTGCGGCAATGCCGAAGGGCGGCGATCTGCACAACCATCTCGCCGGCGCCGTCTACGCCGAGACCTGGCTCCGCGATGCTGCCGCTGATCACCTCTGCATCGATCCGCAGGCTCTCGACTTCGCCCATCGCGGCGCCGCGCTTGGCACGGAGCCCTGCACTGCGGGCGTCGCCGCGTCCACGTTGCAGCAAAATCAACTGCTCTATGACAAGCTGGTTGATGCTTTCTCCATGCGCACCTTTGCGCCTGCGACGGGGGACAGTGGTCACGATCACTTTTTCGCCAGCTTCGATCACTTCATCGGACTAGCCGAGAGACACAAACCAGAGTGGGTGGACGAAGTAGCCCAGCGCGCCGCCGCGCAGAACGAACAGTATCTGGAGCTGATGGATACGCCCGACGCGGCCTTCGCGGTCATCGCGCGATCCAAGCCCGTCCCGCCCGGCACCGGTTACGCTGCCTGGCGTCAGCAACTTCTCGATAACGGCCTCGTCCAACAGGCAATTGCTGTCCGCCAGCAGATGGATCGCTTCGAGCAGACACGCCGCCACCAGGAGCGATGTGAAACCGCACTGCCCGCGCCCGCCTGCACGGTCGAGGTGCGATACCTCTATCAGGTATTGCGCAACATGCCGGCGCCAGCGGTCTTCGCGCAGATCCTCCTCGGCTTTGAAGTCGCAGCAGCCGACCTCGCCTCTGCGCACCCGCATTATGTCGGTCTCAATCTCGTCCAGCCGGAGGACACCGAGTACTCGATGGCCGATTACACGCTCCACATGCAGATGATCGCCGCATTGCGGCCGTTCTATCCGCGGGTGCCCGTTACCCTGCATGCGGGCGAGCTCGCGCCCGGTCTGGTGCCGCCGGAGGGCCTCCGCTTCCACATTCGGGAGGCGGTGGAGGTCGCCGGCGCACAGCGCATCGGCCACGGAGTGGACGTGATGTATGAAGATCAGCCCTATGAGCTGCTGAAGATGATGGCCGATCGCCACGTGATGGTGGAGATCAATCTCACCAGTAACGACATCATCCTCGGCACCCAGGGTAAGGATCATCCGCTGCCGCTCTATCGAAAATACGGTGTGCCCGCCGCGCTATCCACCGACGACGAAGGCGTCTCACGCATCGACATCACGCACGAATATGTCAAAGCCGCCGAGACCTTCGGCCTCACCTATCCCGATCTCAAAGAAATGGCCCGCAACTCCATCGAATACAGTTTTCTGCCTGGTCCAAGCCTGTGGAGCGACCATGACTATCGGCATCCGCAGTTCGCTTGCGAGACTAGCTTGAGCAGCGGGGGCCCACCCGCCCCAGCCTGTGGCGCCTTGCTGGCCGCCAGTGCGAAGGCGCAGCAACAGTGGCAGCTCGAGCAGCGCTTCCGCCACTTCGAGCAGGCGCAACAGCCCGATCTGCACTGATAAACTGACTCTTCGCCATCCCTGCGCACAGACCGTTTTCACAATGGGTGTAGGCTTCTAACGACTCCTGACGCAGCTTTTCCGCAAAGAAAAGCTGCTCCTCGCAGACGCGAGCGAGCCCGCTGTATTGTGAAAATGGTCTAGAAAGAGCTCCGTTGCCAGCAGCAAAGATGAATCAAGTTACTTATGCCGACGCCGGCGTCGACATCGCCCGCGGCGATCAGGCCAAGGAGCGCATCAAGACGCTCGCGCAGCAGACCTTCACCCGGAGCGTGCTCGGCGGCATCGGCGGCTTTGGCGCGCTCTTCGCGCCTGATCTGAAACGCTACAAAAATCCGGTCCTCGTCTCCAGTGCGGATGGTGTCGGCACCAAACTCAAGATCGCTTTCCGGCTCGGTATACACGATACAGTCGGGCAAGATCTGGTGAATCATTGCGTCAACGACATCGCGGTGCAGGGTGCTGAACCGCTCTTCTTCCTCGATTATCTCGCCACCGGCCGGCTGGAAAACAAAGTCATCGAGAAGGTGGTCAGCGGTCTCGCGAAGGCATGCAAGGAGAATGGCTGTGCGCTCATTGGCGGCGAGACAGCGCAGATGCCCGGCTTCTATTCGGACGGCGAATACGACCTGGCCGGCTTCATCGTCGGCATTGTCGATCGCGACCAGCTCATCACCGGGAAAAGTATCCGCCCCGGTGACGTGATTATTGGCCTGCCCTCTACCGGCCTGCACACCAACGGCTACTCGCTCGCCCGCAAGCTCATCTTCGAGACCGCCGGCCACAGGCCGGGGGATCGCGTGCCTGTCCTCAAAGAAAAAGCCGGCGCGGTGCTGATGAAGATCCACCGCAGCTATCTCCCGGTCATCCGCCAGCTCACGCGCGCAGGCGTTGTGGCGGGCATGGCGCACATCACCGGGGGCGGCATCACGGAGAATCTGCCGCGTATTTTGCCGAAGAACATTTCTGCCGAAATCGATGTCGAAAGCTGGCCGCTTCCGCCGCTCTTCGCTTATCTGCAGCAGCTCGGCAACGTGCCGCAGGAGGAGATGCTGCGCACCTTCAACATGGGAATCGGGCTCATCGCAGTCATTCCGCAGGCGAAGTGGAAGCGCGCCCAGGCGCTGCTTGGCCGCCTCGGCGAGCCCTTCCACGTGATCGGCCAGGCCATAAAGGGCGACCGCAGCGTTCGCTACCGCGCATGAGCACGCCGCATCGTCTCGGTATTCTGCTCTCCGGCCGAGGCTCGAATTTTCTCGCCATCGCGGACAGCGTGGCCGCCGACCGCATCTCGAATGCCGAAATTGCTGTCGTTATTTCAAATAAAGCAGACGCGCCCGGGCTCACCGTTGCGCAGGAACGCGGCCTCACCGCAATCGCGATCGAGGCCAACGGCCGTAAGCGCGACGAACACGATGCTGCCATCATCTCCGTGCTTCACCAGCATCAGGTCGACCTCATCTGTCTCGCCGGCTACATGCGCCTGCTTTCCACGGGATTCATTCAAGCGTTCCCGCAGCGCATCCTGAACATCCACCCATCGCTGTTGCCCGCATTTCCGGGGCTCGACGCGCAGCATCAGGCATTTGACTACGGAGTCAAAGTCGCAGGCTGCACTGTGCACTTCGTGGATGAGCAGCTCGATCATGGCGTGATCGTTCTCCAGCGCGTCGTGCCTGTTCACGAAGACGATGACGCGGACGCGCTGAGCGCGCGCATTCTTGCAGAAGAACACATCGCGTATACGGAAGCGATCGCCCGCGTGCTGTCCGGAGAGTATGTCGTGGAAGGGCGACGGTACGTGCGTAAGCGCTAGAGCGAATTTCCCATAGGTGTACGCCGGAGCCAATAAAGATTGCGCGGCTTTTCCGTTAAGAAAGGCCGCTCTGCGGTGAAATCGGCGATGCATAGCAATGGGAAATCCGCTCTAGCTATGCGTTCAGCGCTTCGTAGCGCACACCTGTCAGGGCTTCAGAAATCTCCCACAGCCGCTGACCAGCCACCGGATCCAGTGCATGCGGCTTGGGCTTCACCTCAACGGGCGTGCCCTTCACTTCGGCAATACCGTCCGGCCCGTAGTACCCGCCGCCATGCGCCTGCGGCGAAGTCGCAGCATAGAGCAGCGGCCAAGAGCCACGGTCATCCGACTGCGCGACAAACGGCATCAGCACATTCACGATTCGCCCCTTCAGTCCGGTGCCCATGCCGTTGCTCACTATGTTCGTCACCGCGACGCCGGGGTGCGCAATCACGCTCTTCGTCTGCATCGAGCGGCCGCGCAGCCGGCGATCGAATTCCAAACCGAAGACCAGGTTCGCCAGTTTCGATTGCTGATAGGCGCCCCGCGGGTTGTAGCTGCGTTCGGCATTCAGATCCTCGAAGTTCAGTTTGCCGCCTTTATGCGCAATCGATGCCACGGTCACCACGCGGCTGTTGGGCTGGCGCAGGAGCATCGGTAATAGCAACCCGGTTAGCGCGAAATGGCCCAGATGGTTGGTGCCAAACTGCATCTCAAAGCCCTGCGGAGTGGTGCGACGCTCCGGGATCGCCATCACCCCGGCGTTGTTGATCAGCAGATCGAGCGGTTTGTTCTCGCGGAGGAACTCAGACGCGAAGCTGCGCACAGAATCGAGATCCGCGACATCGAGAACCCGCACTTCGACGTTCGCCGCCGGATTACTCGAGACGATCTTCGCGCGCGCCGCCTCACCCTTTTCGCGGCTCCTGCAGGCCAGGATCACCGTTGCTCCTGCACGCGCGAGATACCGTGCCGTCTGGTAGCCGATCCCGCTGTTGGCGCCGGTTACGATCGCAAGCCGTCCCTGTTGCGGCGGCAATTCCCGCGGTGTCCACTTGCTCATGGCGCTCCTTGTCTTTCAGCCGCTCTAGTTTTGCCGTTCCAATTTTGCCGCCACAGCTTATGCCGTACGCGTGCCGGCTTCTGCCAGCGTCACCTGTGCGCTCATCTTGCGCTGTCCGCGCAGGAATGTCACCGTCACTGTATCGCCCGTCTTGTGTTCGTCCATGATCTGCGAGATGTCCTGCTGGCTGGCCACCTGTCTGCCATCAATGTCGATGATGAGGTCGCCGCCCAGGTAGATCGGCGTATTGCCGAGGTATGCCCGCTTGTCGCCTCCGCGAAGTCCCGCGTGCTCTGCGGCTCCGCCGGGGAGCACCTGCTGGATCAGCACCCCATAGTCTGCGGCGAGTCCCATCTGCTGCGCCAGGTCCGGCCCGATGGGCAGCGAAGTGATGCCCAGCGACGGCCGGCGAATGCGCCCATAATGCGCGAAGTCTTCCAGCACCGCCTTTGCCGTGTTGATAGGGATGGCGAATCCGATGCCGGCGCTCTGCTCGATCTGTTCATTCGGGTTGGTCGCGATCAGCGAGTTGATGCCGATCACGTCGCCGTGCGAGTTCAGCAACGGGCCGCCGGAGTTGCCGGGATTGATCGCCGCATCCGTCTGGATTGCATTCTCGATCAGGTTGCCCTCGGGACCGCGTACCGAACGCAGCGCACTGATGATGCCCGTCGTCATCGTGCCATTCAGCCCAAAGGGATTGCCGATCGCGTAGACCTTCTGTCCCACCTGCAGGTTCTGCGAATTGGAGAGCACGGCCGGCGTCAGTCCCGGCGCATCGATCTGCAGCAGCGCCAGGTCGTGCGGCTTATCGGTCAGCACCACCTGTGCCTTGTACTTCTTCTTGTTCGCCAACGTGACTTCAATCTGCCGGCCGCCTTCGATCACGTGATTGTTCGTCAGGATGTGGCCGTGTGCGTCCACAATGAAACCGGAGCCCTGCCCCTGCTGCGGTACCGCGCCCCAGAACCAGTCATAGGCGACCGCTGTCGAAGTGATGTTCACCACAGCCGGCAGCACCCGCTTGTACACGGAGATATTGTTCTGCTCCACATTGTCGTAGCTGCTCTGCGCCTGGGCCTCGGTCAGATCGACCGAGTGATTCAGATGCACCTCATGGGTCAGCAGCGGCAGCTCGCGATGAGCGAGCCGCGGCAGTTCCTGCACGCCCGGAACACCATAGGTCGTGATGAGCCAGAATCCGGCGACCATCAAAATAACAAGCACGGCAAGACGGCGAAGCTTCATAAGCGGGTCGTTCTCTCCTTACTTCTGCTGCACTCTGTTCATCGCGAGACCGCAGCCAGCGCGCGCAACTCTTGATACACGGCCTCGGTTTGCCGTGCCACATCTTCCAGAGACGCATCATTGCGGATGATGGTATCGCTCAGTCGCAGCTTTTCTTCCTCTGGCATCTGGGCGGCCATGCGCTGTCGTGCCTCCTCCTCGAGGGCAGCGCACGTGGCAGCGTCGGCATGGGGACCCCCGATCCGCGCCACATACCGTGCGATGCGCAACGCCTCCGGCGCGGTCACTAGAATTCTGCGGTCAAAACGCTGCTGCCAGTCCCGCGTTCCCACGGCATTGCTGGCTTCAAACAGCAGCGCCGTCTCATAGATCGCTACGGCATCCGGCTGTTCCCGTTCGAGCGCCTCCATCCAGCGCCGCTGCTCGGCAATTACCGGCGGATGCACGATCGCATTCAGCTCCGCAAGGCGCCCCTCGCGAAAAGCGATCTTCGCCAGCCTACGCCGGTCCAGCGTCCCATCCGCCCGCACTACAGCCGGCCCGAAGCTCTTCACGATTTGCTCGTATACCGCTTGACCGGGTTGCATCATGGCGCGCGCCACCTCGTCAGCTTCCATCACCTGCGCGCCCAGGCTGCGGAAGATCGCCGCCACGGTGGTCTTGCCGCTGCCCAGTCCGCCGGTCAGGCCAACGCGCAACATCCGCGTGCCTTACAGCAGGCCGCGGCGTAGCTTGGCCGCGCGCACCGTGTTCGCCATCAGCATCGCGATGGTCAGTGGACCCACTCCACCGGGCACCGGCGTGTAGGCGCCCGATATTGCATACGCCGCCGGATGCACATCCCCGATCAGCGTCGATCCCTTTGCGCGGAACAACTCCTCACGCCGTGTGTTGCCCTGAAAGAAGCGGTCAAACTCTTCCGGCGTTGTGATGCGATTGATACCGACGTCCAGCACCGTCGCACCCGGCTTCACCATGTCCGCAGTCACATATCCCGGACGCCCGATGGCGGCCACCAATATGTCCGCGCCGCGGCAGACAGCCGGCAGATCGCGTGTCTTCGAATGGCAGATGGTGACCGTCGCGTTTTCCGCCAGCAGCAGGATCGCCGCCGGTTTGCCGACAATGTCGCTCCGCCCGACCACTACCGCATTCTGCCCGGCAATTGGAATGCCGCTGCGCTTCAAAATCTGGATGAGCCCAGCCGGCGTGCATGGCGCCAGAGCCGGTTGACCGGTTTGCAGCCGACCAACATTCACCGGATGAAAGCCGTCGACATCTTTCTCCGGAGCCACTGCTTCCAGCAGCCGCTTCGCATTCACCTGTGGAGGCAGCGGAAGTTGGATCAGAATGCCGTCCACATCATCGCGGCCGTTTAACTCAGCCACCAACGCCAGCATCTCTTCTGTTGTGACTGTCTCTGGCGGCGTGATCAGATCGCTGCCCAATCCCAGTTCCTGGGTAGTGCGTACCTTGCTGCGAACATAAATTTCAGACGCGGGCACATGCCCCACCAGCACCGCCGCCAACCCGGGTCGAATGCCTTGCGCAGCCAGCGCCTTTACCTCGCGTGCCACATCTTCCTTAATCGCTGCTGCGATCGCCGTGCCATCCAACTTGCGCGCTTCCCCCATGCCCCTCCTCGTGAGTGGAATCCTTGAATGGATCGCAGTCACGCTGCTTCTATGGTAATTGCCGTGGCGCGCGCACGCCGCTTCTCCACGCTGGCTCTATACTTTGGAAACGATGCACAACCGGCCCACCGACGAAATTCTTCTTCACCTGCTGGTGTGCCCCGTGTGCCACGCCGCATTGACGTCGCCGGACCGGGACACGATTCTCTGCACCGGCTGCGGCCGTCACTATCCCATCCGCGATGGGTTGCCTGTACTACTCAGTGATGCTGCGCGGCAGTAATCGACTTTTCAGTGCGCAGGAAAATTGCGCACGGTAATCAGATAGGCCAGTACCAGCGCCGCAACCAGCGTCACTACCAGCAGAACCACCAGCGCTCCCCAGGTGAAGCCGCGCTTCTCCAGGAAATCGGGCTTCTGTTCATCTTCTTGCCCATTCGACCTGCGGGCTTCAGTCATGCCGAAGCCTCGCGATTCACGACAGTAAACAGAGATTCATTTTCTCCATACATACCAATAGGGTAAGTCAGCGTCTCTTTATATACAGATTGGGTCACGCATTGAAACCGGCGCGACATTCTCTGCGTACTGGGTTAATACAGATAGCAACGCGATTCGAGTGGAAGGAGGAAGGCCATGGAAGAGCAGGTGAGACACGATCCAGTCCAGGCAAACCGGGCCGAGGACCTTCCGCTTGCATCGGAAGCGCAGCCAGTGCCAGTGCCGCAGATCGAGAAGTTCAGCGCCGCGGAACTGACCAACCTGCGCAGTGAATTGCTGCATGTCCAACTCGACAGTTGGCAGGCCGCTGACCTTGCGGCAAGTTTCCTCGCCGGGCATGGCTATGGCGCCAGCGCCGATAATGTGCGTGTGCTGATCACGAGCATTGAAATGTCGCGCTGCTCGCTCGATTGCCTGCAGAACGCACTCGAAGCAGTTGCCTATGTCCAGTAGAGGACCGCTGGCACGGCCTACTCGTATTTGAGGCTCTCGACCGGATCGAGCTGCGCTGCGCGTGTCGCGGGCAGAGTTCCAAAGATCACGCCCACCAGCACAGACGTCGCGAGTGCTATGACTACCGACATGAACGAAATGGGAACTTTGTAAGCGGTGAAGAACCGCGCTGCCAGTGGTGGCGCCAGGCCGAGGATTGCGCCAATGATGCCGCCGGCGAGCGAGATGAAGACTGCTTCCATCAGAAATTGAAGCTTGATCTCGCGTGCGGTGGCGCCCAGTGCCTTGCGGATGCCGATCTCGCGGATGCGCGAGCGCACATTCGCTAGCATGATATTCATGATGCCGACCCCGCCAACCGCGAGGGTTACAGTCGCCAGCAGCAGCAGCATCACCGTCAGGCCGTCCGCGATCTGTCCTGCCACGCGCAGGATCTCCACCAGGGTATTGGCCGTGTACACGGAGTTCGGTTGATGCCTGCTCTGGATGATGCGGAGGATGTCCTTCGTTGCAAACGGAATGTCGTTCTTGTCCCGGATGGAGAAGAAGATCTGCTTCACTTTGTCCGTTCCGGTGAAGTAGCGCGCGACAGAGTAGGGAATCAGGATGGTCTGGTCCGCCACCTCAGACATGCCGAAGGTGCTCACACTTTCCTTGAATGTTCCGACGATCGTGATCGGCATCCCGCTCAGTTGAAAAGTCTGATTGATCGCCGCCTCCGGACTGCCGAACATTTGCGTCGCAAACGGCACAGTGACCACGGCGGCCTTGGTGTGCGTGGCCTCGTCCGTATCGTCAAAGAAGCGTCCTGCGGTGACAATCAGGTGACGCACCACGCTATATTGCGGCGATACCCCGAGCACCAGAACGTCCTTGGCAAGGCCGCCGCCGAAACTCACGCGGTCGTGCATCTCCAGCATCGGTGAGGAAGCAGCGATCGCCGATACTTGCGAGTCCACCGCACGCTCGTCATCGATCGTCAGCAGATCGTTGCGGTACTCGCCGACGCTGCCCGAAGAGCCGCCGGAATACTCGATCTCCACCATGTTCGGCCCAATGTTTTCGAGCAGCTTCATCGCGTACTGCTTGCCCGTCAGCCCAATTGTGACCACCAGGATCAGCGAAGCTGAACCGATCACCATGCCAAGCGCTGTCAGCGCGAAACGGACCTTATTCACCCGGAAGCTGTCGATCGCCAGCATCGCGATCTCGCGCAGCAGAATGGTGCGCTTTGCACTGTCCAGGGTGTGCTGAAAGGCAGTGCGGCTTCCCCGGCCTGCAGTCGCGGCCCGGCTCGCAGTCGAGGGTCGGGTTGTCGTGGTTGTGGCCATCTGCGTTATGGGCACCTCTTCACAGGATGCCAGAATCGCGGTGCCGGTTCGCCCTTTTTCTTCAAATCCGAGATCGAAGGGGGCAAGGTCAAAGGCCGCCCGGTTCAGGCGGCCTCTGGCTTTCCGATTTTACTGAATGCGCTTATTTGAACCACACCCACGATTGGACCAGGTTTTTCACGTCGAGCGTGCCGATGCCCGTCGCAAAGTCCCAGCCTGCGGCGGCCGCGTAAGCCGGATGATAGTGGCTCGACCTGACGGAAAGAACGCCGTTTGCTCCGGACGGATGGTAGCAGTTCACGCTTCCTCTGCAGTTCACATCCATATCGCCGAGTGTGACGTCATGGAAAACGCAGGCCTTGCCGGTCCCGGTAGTCGAATTGCAGGCTGTGCTTCCATGAAAGCCGTATTCCAGGTCGGCCAGCAGGTAATAGGCGTAGTTTGGATTCCCCTGGAAGCTTCCCCAGCGCTGGTTTACCAGTGCCTGAACGCCCGCCAGGATCGGCGCTACGAACGACGTTCCGCCCGCGCCCGCCCAGGTGGATGGTGCGCCCCTGCAAGGGCCGCCACCGCCGGCCGGATTGCTGTAGCAGATCACGTAGTAGTGCCCCCACACCCCGTTCCCTGCGAATAACGAGACATCCGGCAGGTCGCGAACGCCATCGTTTGGGTTGCCGTAAACACCGCGTTGATAACTTGGCTTCCTGTAGCCCTGACATGTGCCGCTGGTGCTCGGCGGCTTGGTCGGCGTGCCGAGCGCGCACGCGCTCGGACCACCACTGCCGGCGGCGGTGTCCAGGAACTCCGCCTCACCTATTGGAGAGTTGCAGGAGCCACTGGCCCCGTAGGGGACCGTATAGCCAAGCGTCAGAGTGATCAGTCGGCTGGCGCAGGAGTCGTTCCATGGGATCTCCGGTATGTACGACTTGGCGGATCCATAGACCGCAGTGTTGGTGCTGTGCCAGTAGTTGGCGGTGGTGCCGAGGAATGCGTCCGCGTAATCTGTGCCGCCGGCTGCCACGTTGAATGGTGTGGACGCCAGCCCGTTCACATTGATGCCGTGGCGAGCGAAGGCTTTGTTCTGGCTGTCGGTGGCCGCGCCGGAGTCGCCGCTGGAAACGAATACCGAGACGCCTTCCGCCGCTGCCTGCTGATAGAGCTGGTAAATGTACAGATTGCCGGAAGCGCCCTGTTCACTCTCCGGACCGCCGTAGCTCAGGCTCACGATGGCCGGTCGATTTGGCCGGTCGATGAGATTCTGCAGAGCAATGAATGGGCCGAAGTTGGTGGAGGAGTCTGCGCATGACGCCAGCTCGATGTTCGCCGCCGGAGCTGCCGCGGCTGCCCATTCCACGTCCACCGCCGCCTCTCCGTCATCGCCCGTGAGCACGCCCGGATCTTTGCAGCCGCCGGGATGCACAACCGAAAACTTGCTGTTCTTATAGGCATCCAGACCGAACGTCTTGCGGAAGGTCGTGTAATCGGCGTTGGAGTAGAGATCCGTGCGCTCCAGCAGAATGACTGTCTGTCCCTGACCAGCGCCGGATTTATAGACCGGCCTGAAGTCGTAGATGGTGTGGAGATCGGCCGGTACCACAAGCTGATAGTCGGCATTGACTGTGTCGTTGGGCGAAACGGCGTTCTTGGTCGCTCCCTTTGCGGTCAGCGGCGCGATTGCAGTCCGCAGGGGCTGGGGTTTGAAATCATTCAGCGAAGCCAGGCCCGCCACTACAGAAGAAAGCGCTTCCGGAATTTGCGGATCCTGCATGTTGGCGAAGTGGTTTTCGCCTCTTACCTGCAGATGATGGATCTCCGTCTTGAACCCATCGATGACCTGCCCTGCCGTGCCCGAGAAGTCGATGCGCAGCCCGCTGGACGAGACGCCGTTCACCTGAAAACCATGCATCCCAAGCCACGCAGTTACAGTTGCGATGTCCACGGTGCTGGGGCCGTATTTCGTTCCCATCTGCTGCGGCGTCAGCCATTTGTGATAATCCGGATTGCCGGGCGTCTGCAGCCGCTCCATGTATGCGGAGAGGGCCGCCTCGCTGTCGGCGGGCCGGCGCAGCAGCAGCTGCAGGTGCTGCAGTTGCATGGAATCACCCACGGCGCCCCGATCGTTCTGGCTATTCGCCTCCGGCCGTACATTGCCGGCCAGCCTCGTCAGCTGGGTCTCATCGATCTTCTTCGTTATCGCCGGTTGCCTCGACGAGCCTTGACCCGCCGCGGCGACCGAGAAGGGAATGATGAGCGCTAAGGCGCCGCCGAGCGCTACTCGGCCCTTGCCCACAACGGACAGCAAATTCATAAAGCCTCCGAAAGACACACGAAACCGCAGACAGTAGATGCGGCGAAGGATGAACAGAATATCGGTGTGAAAGACGGGAAACGGCCCCTGCATCAATTGGCCAAGAATCATAGGGGGGCTACAAATTCGTGTCAATTGTTGCGAGCGCAATCGGGCGCAGACTATTCCAAAACGGAACTTGCGTCAGGAGACTGCAGTTTTTTTTTGTTCCAATCAACACAACGCTGAGAAGTGCAGATCGTTTTTTAACAATCATGTAATCTTGGACGCAGGCAAACCTGAGGGCCTGATCCGTCGCGCAAGAGTTCGCTCAGGAGTGCGCCGGTTCGTGCCAGGCGGTGAATAGTCCGG
>DASUWP010000067.1:0-8985 GCA_036378335.1 Acidobacteriaceae bacterium
CTTCACCTACGGGCTGCCCGGTGGCGGCGCTCGGCGGCCATCCAGTGAGCTTCTGGCCGACCACGTTCATGAAGCGCACCTTCCCCTCCTGGGTGAGGGAGATGACGGCGTCGCCGATGGATTCGAGTGTGGTGGAAAGCAGTTGCTGGCTGGCGGTGACTCTGGCGTTCTGCTCCTGCAACTCCTGCAGGGCGATCTCATAGGTATTGGAGACTCGCTGCAGCCGGCTGCTGGCGAAGATGCCGATGGTGATGCCAGCCGCAAGTGCAAGCGCAAGAACAAACTGCAGGAACCTGCTCACCCTTTGGTTGAGCTTCGTGTCATACGTATCCCGGTTGCGCGTCGCTGTTCCGAGCAAATCCTTGAAGTCCTGCCGCACCCCATCCATGATCGTTTTGCCCTGCTGGGTCAAGGCGACCGAAACGCCCTCAGGAGCAGGCGCGGGCTGCGCAAGCACTCCGCTGGCCCAGGTCTGCCAAGCGCGTACATCCTGGTTCAGCCTGCTGATCTGCTCCGAACGGACAACGCTGGTCGCTGGCGTCTTCTGCAATTCGGCGAGCGCGGCATCGATTCTGGGTTGTGAGCTGTTGAAGGGAGTGAGGACCGAGGGCAGACCAGTCAACTGGTAGGCCCGCAGGCCGGTCTCCTGGTCAATGACGTTCTGCTGCAGCACCAGCACCTGGTCGATGACGCGGGAATCGACGATCGAATGCTGGCGGAGATCCAGCGCCTGCTCTACCTGCCAGACAAGCAGGCCAGCCAACAGCGCCAGGACGGTCACCGGCACCAGCAAGGTAATACGAACGACACGGTTGAATTCGCGGAGTCCGACGGGGGAGTCAATCATGACCGGTCTCCGTTGCTCTCCAGAATCTTTCTGACGTTCTGCAACAGCGCCATCGCGCCGTCACCCTTGTTGGCCACGAGGGTGACCATACGCTGCACTTCTTCAGGGAGCGTCAGGTACGCCGAAAGCAGGAGGATAGGAATATTGGGGCGGATTTCGCGAAGGGCCGTCGCTACCGCGCCACCGTTCATGCCCGGCATGGCAAAATCCAGCACTACGGCATCAATCGGATGCTGCCGGAAGATGTGAATGCCGGTGGGACCGTCGGCGGCGGTATGGACAACGTATCCCTCTCGCTCTAGAACCACTTTGCGGATCTCGAGACCGAGGACTTCGTCATCGATACACAGGATGGCCGGCACGCGCGACACATGGGACCTCATCGTTGGGTCGATACGAAAAACCCGTCGTCTCCAGCATTTTCCTCCAGGTCGAGCGCCCGCAAAAGCTGATATGGCCTTTCATTAAGGAAAGGCCACGCCGAGACGATCTCCACTGCCTAACGGCAGCAGGAAAAATGCTTTAGTCTGCGGAGTATAGCATTCGCCGTTTGTTCTTCATCTGATACTTCCGTGCCACATCCGGTCGGGCGGCGGGGGGCGATTCATCGTTCTTTGTTCCGGCATTCACCGTCCTTTCTTATTTGGGGAGCCGCCATCCATGTACTCTGGGCGGGATGGAGTACTCCGCCTGACGCTGCTCCTGGTAGTAGTCGGGTATGTCATTGCAAGGATGGTTCTTGAGCCAGACCATTTTCGTTCTCGAAGACGATCCCGATATCTCGCGGCTGGTACAGCACCAGTTGGAAAGCGCGGGGTTCTCGGTGCGCAGCTTTTCCACGCCCACCAACCTGATTCCTGACGCCGAGCGGCAGGCTCCGGCGCTCTTCCTGCTCGACATCATGGTTCCGGGGGGAGATGGTCTGGAGGTCTGCCGCAAGTTGCGGGCGCATCCGGGCCTGAGCAGCGTGCCGATCATCTTTGTGACCGCCCGGGCAGGCGAGAACGATCGCGTTCTGGGCCTCGAGCTGGGCGCGGATGACTACATTACGAAGCCCTTTGCGATGCGTGAATTGATTGCGCGCGTCAAGGCGGTGCTGCGTCGCTTCGAGCGCCCCTCCGCGCCGTCGGTCATCAGTTTTGAAGAGGTGGTTATCGATGCCAGTGCGATGCAGCTGAAGGTGCGCGGTGAGCTGACGACGACCACAGCTACGGAGTTTCGCCTGCTGGATTATCTGGCGCGGCATCCCGGGCGCGTCTTCAGCCGCGACCATCTGCTCGATGCGGTGTGGGGCGATGCGCGATTCGTTACGCCGCGATCAGTCGATGTCTATGTGCGGCGCATCCGTGAGAAGATCGAAAGCGACCCGGAGAACCCGCGTTACCTGAAAACGGTGCGCGGTGCGGGCTACCGTTTTGAGGTGCCCAAGGCTGGCTAAGGACGCGATCGCCCGCCGGCCGCTGTTCTCCACTGGAGCCAGATTGTGACCGGAAGGGTCTTTTCCAAACTGTTGCTCTCCTTCGTGCTGGTGCTCACCATCTGCACGGCTGTGCTGGATTTTTCCATCCGCAGAATTGTAGACCGGGCTCTGCGTGAGCAGGCGGAACAGTCGCTGACGGGTGAGGCGCGGTTTCTGGCCGCGCAGCTGAGCGTCACATCTGCGGCAAATGCCCAGCAGCTCCTTTCCAGCACTTCCGCTGTCTCCCACGCACGGATCGATGTGTTTCATGCTGACGGTTCGCTGATCGCGACCTCGACTTCCGCGCAGACGCGGCCTTCCCTTGAAGCGCTCCCGGGCATTGCCGCTCTGAAAAACCATGAGGGAGTTGGGCGTGAGGTGCGCGCCGGAACGCTGTACATCGCGGCACGCCAGGACGGCGTGATAGTGCGGATGGATTATCCGCTGACGGAGATCGTAGGCAAGCTCCGTCTGATACGGCGGGATATCCTGCTGGCTTCGCTGGTGTCTTTCTTGCTCGCCACTATGTTGGCGGCGATGATGGCGAACCGCGTGGCGCGGCGGATGGGCCGCATCGTGGCGTTTGCCCAGCGCATCGCCGCGGGCGATCTGTCGGCGCGCATCGAAGAAGATAATCTCGACGAGCTCTCTGCCGTGGCACGGGCTCTGGACATGACGGCGAGCCGTCTGGAATCGACCTTTCACTCGCTCGAGAGCAGCCGCCGTGAGCTGACGGCGCTGCTCGACAGCATGCAGGAAGGTGTCATCGCTGTCACCGCCACCGGACTGGTGAGCTGGTCGAACGCATCTATTTCACGGCTGACTCAACAACCGATTCGCGAGGGCCGGGCACTGGTGCAGACCATTCGCGATCCGGATGTGCTGGTTTGCGTGGCCACTGCGCTGCGTGAACGAGGTGCTGCGCGCGCGCGGGCAACAGCCGTTGCTCCGGGGCGCGTTTTTGAGGTGCACGCCGCCGCGATGCCGAGCGGCGGGGCGGTCTGCGTGCTTTCCGACATTACCGAGATCGAGCGCGCGGAGACCACGCGCCGCGACTTCGTTGCCAATGTGTCGCACGAACTTCGCACGCCTCTGACATCGATTTCCGGCTATGTCGAAGCCATGCTGGAGATGCACTCGCTTGACCCGATGGCGCGAGAATTTCTGGGCATCATCCTGAAGAATGCGGCACGCATGACGCGCCTTACCGAAGACCTGCTGACTCTGGCACAAGTGGAATCAGCGGATTTCAAGCTGGCGCTGCGACCGTTGCGAGCGGCGGTGCTGGTGCAGGATGCTGCGAATTCGCTGATGCCGGTGGTGCTGGATGCGGGCATGGCGCTGGAGATCGGCGACGCTGTCCCCAATACGGTTCTGGCCGATCCAGATGCGCTACAGCAGGTCTTCGGGAATCTTGTAGAGAATGCGACCAAGTATGGCCGCAGCGGAGGCAAGATCCGGCTGGGCGCACGGCGCGGCGAAGAGCAGGTGGAGTTTTACGTTCAGGACTTCGGCGCGGGCATTCCGTTTGAGCATCAGCGCCGTATTTTCGAGCGCTTCTACCGGGTGGACAAGGCCCGCTCGCGCGACTCCGGCGGTACGGGGCTGGGACTCTCGATTGCTCGTCACATTGTGAACGCACACGGCGGAGACATCCGGGTGAAGAGTGAGCTGGGCCACGGAGCGATGTTCGTTTTTACCCTTCCACTGGCGATGTCACCGGAGGATCTGGCGAAATCCAACGATGCGTTGCCGGATGCGGTTGCGGGATAGGCGTGTCATTCTCCGGTTTTTCACTGGGGCGTAAACCCACATTCACATAACCCCGAAAGAATCGCGGCTGCGGTCAATTCCGAGGGGGCAAGTCCAGTGAAAAGAATTTTATCGGCAGCTGCGGCGCTATTGGTGTGCATGTCAGCCGGCATTGCCAATGCGCAGAAATTGAATGGCGCAGGCGCGACCTTTCCATATCCGATCTACTCCAAGTGGTTTTCCGAGTACAGCGCCAGCCATGGTGGTATACAGATCAACTATCAATCTCTTGGCTCGGGCGCCGGAATCCGCCAGGTGACGGCAGGTACAGTTGATTTCGGAGCAAGCGACGGGCCGATGTCAGATGCGCAACTGGCCGCCTCAAAGGTGAAGATTCAGCACATCCCAACGGTGCTGGGTGCGGTGGTCCCCGTCTACAACTTGGCGGGAGTCGGCGGCGGCCTGAAGTTCTCCCCCGATGTGCTGGCCGATATTTACCTTGGCAAGATCACCAACTGGAACGACGCTCGCATCCTCAAGGACAATCCCGGCGCCAAACTGCCGAACGCGGAAATTTTCGTCGTCCATCGCTCGGACGGCAGTGGCACAAGCTACATCTTTACCGATTACCTCTCGAAGGTCAGTGCGGACTGGAAGGGAGGCCCGGGAACGGGAACCTCGCCCAGCTGGCCGCGCGGCATTGGCGCCAAGGGCAATGAAGGCGTGGCCGGCATGGTTCGCCAGACCCCTGGAGCGTTGGGCTATGTCGAGCTGATCTACGCGCTACAGAACAAGATTGAGACCGGCCTGGTCAAGAATCCGGCGGGCGTCTTTATGAAGCCGACCATCGATTCCGTCACTGCGGCGGCCGCGAGCATGAAGCAGATGCCAGCCGATTACCGCGTTTCGATCACCAATGCGCCCGGCCGGGACGCTTACCCAATCTCCAGCTTCACTTGGCTGCTGATTCCAAATCCCGCTCCGGATGGCGCTAAGGGCAAGATCATCAAGGACTTCCTCAACTGGATGCTGGATCACGAGTCCGAAGTGACGGCGCTGAACTACGCGCCGCTACCCGCGTCTGTGGCCACCAAGGTGAAGGGAACCATCGCTCAGTTGAAATAGGCAACAACCCTCCCCGGAAGGCGTCGCTTCGCGGCGCCTTCGCTATTTTTGCGCCTTACACTGCGGCTAAGTCCTTTCATCTTCTATTCATTATGGCTGGGTACTCTTCCATGGAGTGACCGAAAAAGTACAGGATTCTGCCTTGACGCAGCCTGCGAAGATAAATGTGTCTGAAACGGTTTCCCGCTTGTCTGAAGTAACGCCCGACGCCAAGCCTTCTGCGGTGCGCGGTTTTCTCCGCGGCCGCGGTAGTTCTGCGATTGCCGACGGCACCTTCAAGGTGCTGGTGTTTCTGTGCGCGCTCAGCATATTTGGCATCGTGTTTCTGATCGCGTATGAGCTGGTGTCGCGCTCCCAACTCACGCTCTCAAAGTTTGGTCTCGGCTTCTTTTTCCGCTCGGCCTGGGACCCGGTCAACGGCAACTTTGGGGCGTGGCCATTCATTTACGGCACGCTCATGTCGTCGTTCCTGGCGCTGCTCATCTCTGTGCCGTTTGCCCTGGGTGTGGCGATTTTCCTGACGGAGATGTGTCCCAAGTGGCTGCGCGGGCCGCTCTCGTTCCTGACCGAACTGCTGGCGGCGATTCCCAGTGTGGTATATGGCCTGTGGGCGATCTTCATTCTGATTCCGCTGCTACGCGACAACGTGAACCCGAAACTGACGTTTACGCTGGGCTGGACCGGTTTCTTCGGCGGACCGAACGCCGGTTACAGCATGCTGGCCGCGGGCGTGGTGCTCGCCATCATGATCCTGCCGATCATCTCGTCGTTGACCCGCGAGGTGATGACCTCTGTTCCGATGGTGCAGCGCGAGGGCGTTCTCGCATTGGGCGCGACCCGCTGGGAGATGATCCGCATCGGGGTGCTGCGCAACGCGCGGATCGGCATCGTGGGCGCGATCATCCTCGGGCTTGGGCGCGCTTTGGGCGAGACCATGGCGGTCACAATGGTGATCGGCAACCGTCCGGAGGTAGTGAAATCGCTGCTGGCGCCGGGCTACACCATGGCCAGCGTGCTGGCGAATGAGTTCAGCGAGGCCACCGACGACATGTACCTGAGTGCGCTGATCGAGATCGGACTGGCACTCTTTCTAGTGACCATTGTCGTGAACGCCTGCGCCCGTCTGCTGGTGTGGGCCGTGACGCGCGGCGCGCCGGCAAGGGTGGCCTGATATGGCAGCACACGCAATGCGCCCGCCCCTCCGGGCTTCCAGGAGCAACGTCTTTAGCCGGCGGCTTACGAGCCACATCGTGACCGGACTCGCGGTGCTGGCGACCATCATCGTGATCGCGCCGCTGATCGCTATCCTCTTCTATCTGTTGAAGCAGGGCGTGACCTCGCTGAACTGGGACTTTTTCACCAAGATTCCGGTGCCGGTGGGCGAGAAGGGCGGCGGCATGGAGAACGCCATCGTCGGCTCGGGGGTTATTCTCGCGCTCGCGAGCGCGATTGGCATTCCACTGGGCATTGGCGCCGGTATTTACCTGGCCGAGTATGCCGGTGAAACCCGCATGGGCAATCTGGTGCGCTTTACCGCGGATGTGCTGAACGGAGTGCCGTCGATTGTGATGGGCATTGCGATTTATGCGCTGATTGTGCTGCCGCAAAAGCACTTTTCCGCCCTGGCCGGCGGCGTGGTGCTGGGCGTGATGATGGTGCCGACTGTGACGCGCACGACGGAAGAAATGCTGCGCATGGTGCCGCACGCGATTCGCGAGGCGGCGCTTGGCCTGGGCGTGCCTGCGTGGCGCTCGGTGCTGACGATTACGTTGCGTACCGCCTCCGCGGGGATCGTCACCGGCTGCATGCTGGCTTTCGCCCGCGTGGCGGGTGAGACCGCGCCTCTGCTGTTCACCGCTTTCGGCAACGCATTTCAGAGCACCAGTTTGAACGAGCCCATCGCCGCCTTACCGCTGCAGATTTTTGTCTACGCCGTCTCGCCATATGACGAATGGCACCGGCTGGCGTGGGCGGGCGCGCTGGTGCTCATCATACTCATCATCGCCTCAGTTGCGCTGGTACGCTATGTCGTCAGCCGCGGCACGTTGAAGGGAGCAAGTTAGCTTGGGCGTCGGCATCGAAGTCAGCGATCTGAACGCGTGGTATGGCACCAATCACACGCTGCAGGACATCCAATTGAATATGCCGGCGAATCACGCGACAGCGCTGATTGGGCCTTCCGGCTGCGGGAAATCGACCTTCGTGCGCTGCCTGAATCGCATGCACGAAACGAACCCGATTGCGCGTGTCACCGGCAAGGTGCTGATCAACGACGTCGATATCTATGCCGGGTCATCGCCGGTCGAAATCCGACGCCGAGTGGGCATGGTTTTTCAGCGGCCGAATCCATTTCCCACTATGTCGATTTACGACAATGTCGCCTCGGGGCTGAAGCTGAACGGCTTCCGTAACCGGCGGGTACTCGACCAAGTGGTAGAGCGCTCTCTGCGCCAGTCGGCGCTGTGGGACGAGGTGAAGGACGATCTGAAGAAGAAATCGGGCGCCAGCCTTTCGGGCGGCCAGCAGCAGCGGCTCTGTATTGCCCGCGCACTTGCCGTGGATCCGGAAGTGCTGCTGATGGATGAGCCAGCCTCGGCGCTGGATCCGGTTTCAACCGCTAAAATCGAAGATCTGATTTTCGAGCTGAAATCGCAGTACACGATCGTGATCGTGACCCATAATATGCAGCAGGCGGCGCGCGTCGCGGAGAGCACCGGTTTCTTCCTGATGGGCAAGCTGGTGGAGTTCGATTCCACCCACAAGATTTTCACGAATCCTCGTGACAAGCGCACGGAGGATTACATCACCGGACGGTTCGGCTAATGCGGCACTTCACTTAACCAGTGCACGGCACAACCTTGGGAGAAACGCATTAATGCGGATACGGTTTCATCAGAGCCTGGACGAACTGAAAGAGAAACTGCTCGTCATGGCCGGCATGGCTGAGCAGGCGATCCAGCGCGCGATTGAAGCCTACCGCACGCGTGACACGTCGATCTGCGACCTGGTGATGCACGGTGAGCTGGCGATCAACCGGCTGGAGCGGGAGATCGATCAGACGGCTCTGGACCTGCTCGCGATGGAACAGCCGATGGCCATCGACCTGCGCTTTATTCTGGCGGTCATCAAGATCAATGCGGATCTCGAACGCGTCGGCGACCAGGCCGTGAACATCGCGGAGCGTGTGTGCGACCTGAATGCATTTGCCGCGGCGGAGATGCCGGTCGATATCCCACACATGGCCTCGGTTGCGTCCGGCATGGTGCGCAAGGCACTCCAGTCATTTATCGAAGGCGATGCCGAGATGGCGCAAACTGTGCTGGCGATGGACGACCAGGTCGACAAGATGAACGAGGCCGCGTACTACTCGCTGTCGATTCTGATCAAGGATCAGCCGGCTCTTACCGCACAGGCATTGAATGCTCTGGTGATCGCGCGCAATCTGGAACGCGTTGCCGATCATGCGACGAACATCGCGGAAGACGTGATCTTCTGGGTGCGCGGCGCGGACGTCCGGCACAATCAGGACAACAATACGCGAACTCCGCGTCCCGAAGGTCAACGAAGCGCCTCCTAGGGCCGCCACCAGTCGAGCCACGGCAGCATGGGGTGATAGAGCGCAAGCCGGTGTTGCCGCCGCGCCGCTGCTTCGTCCAACTCAAGAAGCTTGCGGAAGAGTTCGCTATAGGACTCCAGTTGCGTGCGGTACTGTTCGCGAGCGGCAGCGAGGAAGAGATCGCGATCGATGCCGGCGGGAAGTGCAGCGGTCTTGTAGTCGATGATCCACAGATACTCCGTTCCA
>DASUWP010000068.1:0-2752 GCA_036378335.1 Acidobacteriaceae bacterium
CGCATGGAGGTGTGGGTAGATGGCGTGAAGAAGTTCAGCACCTTTAACAGCACGACTTTGAGCACTTCGCTCAGCCTTGCTTCCGGTAGCCACCGCTTCTCGTTCTATGCGGTGAACACAGCCGGGACAAAGTGGAACACCGTGGTGAACGCAACTGTGCAGTAATTCCAAAGAATTAACGCGTTATTATTTCGAGTTTCGGATAATTAGTGGTCCCACTGTCGCCTCCGCGAAAGTCGACGAGGTGAATAATGAATCATGGTTCTGCCCGGTCATCCGTTGACTACGACGCCTCGGTGCGAAACCTTTGGTATTGGATTCACTCGAGATTGCTCTATATCGATGCTTTGGCTGCCGCTTCGTCCTGGTAGAGCGAGGCATACTTGGTGATCCCCACCATCGTGAAGACCTTCTGGAAGTGCGGCGTCAGGCCAAACGCGGCGATCTTCTGCCCGTTCTTGTTCGCTTCCATCAACATCTGGATTACCAGCGCGATTCCGCTGGAATTGATGTACTCCACCTTCGAGAAATCGAGCAGAACAGGTTGCGATTTGCTCACCGTCGTATATGTTCCCAAGAGTGCGTCGTGCGAGCCGGAAGAGATATCACCGCTGAAGCGAAGCACGGTCACCCGGCCGCCATTCCCATCGGCGATTTGATCGATATTCGCTTTTGTTTCCGTTTGCACTTAGTCGCTCTCCTTATCCAGCCGGATCACCAGCCGCACATAGCTGCCTTTTCCATTGCCGGCCTTCACCCACTCGGCCTCGTCCACCAGCGACTGAATTAGGAACATGCCCATGCCGCGCGCATCCTCTTCGCCATGCATTTTGCGGTCGATATCCGGCTTCGGCGGCACCTTCGAGATACCCGCCCCATCATCAAGGACGGTCACCTCTAGGCTGTCATCATGTGCGGAGAGGGTCACGCCGACGCACAGATTATCGTTCAGACGGTTGCCATGTTCGATCGCATTGATACACGCTTCGGCGATGGCCGTCTTCAGGTCTTCAATGCGCGCATCCGGAAAGCCCATCAACTTCGCCACGCTCGCAGCCGTGCCCATGGCGACTTTCTCGTATCCCATCCGGGAGGGTACGCGGAGCTCAACCGGTTTGCCCTTCAAGTTGACCATGTGGTCCTCGCTAGAGCGAATTTCCTGTAACGCCCGTTCAAGAACAATCTTCAAAGCGGTTTTCTACGAAAAGCCGCGACTCACGTCACCCAGATCACGCTTACTTGAAATCCGCGTTATGCCTGTCCTCTCAGGAGTGCAAGTGCAGTCATATCATCTTCCTGGCGTGCGCCGCCGCTAAAATCGTGCAATTCCCGCCATAAAGATTCGAGAACAGCGGCACTCTCATCCGACTTGCAGCCCTGGAATGCGTTCAATAGCCGGTCTGTCCCGAACTCGTCATTGCCCCGGAAGACCTCCGTCAGCCCATCGGTGTAGAAGAGCAGCCTCGATCCTGCGGGAAAGGCGAACTGTTCCGCCGAATAATGCATGTTGGGCACCAGCCCGATCGGCGTGCCGCTGGAAACAATTTGATGCATCTCCGGCACGCATCCCTTGCGAAACAGGAATCCGGGGTTATGGCCGGCATTCACGACTTCCAGCAGATGAGCCACCGGCTCCAACCTGAGGAAGATCGCTGTCACATACCGCCGGCGAGCCTCCTCGCCTTCCGCCCAATGCTGTTCGTTCAGCCGCGCCGCAAGCTCCGCCAGCGGCACGTCCGCTGTGGCAATGGCCCGGAACGCCGAGCGAAACGCCGTGCCCACGATGCACGATGCGAGTCCCTTACCGGCAACGTCGGCCACTGCCATGATCTGCCGCCCACCCTGCAGTTCGACAATATCGACGTAGTCCCCGCCCACCTCATAGCATGTGGTCGAGCGAACGGCGATCGAGTAGCCCGCAATCCGCGGCATCTCCTGCGGTAGCAGGCTGCGCTGGATCAGTCGTGCAGCTTCCAGGTCTTGCTGCACGCGCGTCCATTCCAGGTTGCGTTCGTGATAGCGCGCATTCTCCAGTGCAACCCCGGTCTGCAGCGCCAGCCCCTCCAGAAAATCCTGCTCATAGATTGAAAGCTCGCGGCTCGCCGGCGGCGCCACAATCAAATCCGCCAGTACATGTCCGTCCTTGGTCTGCAGCGGAAACCGCGGGCAGCCCTCCCACGGCTCTGGCGGCATCGCACCGAACATCATGTACGGCTTAGTAATCAATGCGCCGGGTAGCTCCAGCTCGCGAACCACAATCCGCAGAACAGTATTCAGCAGCTCGTCCAGCCGCACTGTCGAATGCACCTGGCGCGAGGTCTCCAGCAGCGCCTGCAATCGCGCCACCTGCTGCTGTAGATCGGCAAGCCCGACATCTGCGTGTGGATAATTGGAAGAGGAAGCAGTCAGCATAGTCATCACACTTTCAGACGGTGGCAATCTGCGCCGTCAGACTCACCGTGGCAGCTTTGGGTTCCGCAGCCGAATGCCGGGTGATGGACAAGACCGTGATGTCGTCCTGTTGCCCGAACAGCTCGGCTGCATCCACGATCTTCGCGACCTCAGGTCGTATGGCAAGCATCTCCGACAATCGCTCGAAGCCGAACAGCTCACCCTTCGCATTGCGCGCCTCGATGATGCCGTCCGTATAGACCGTCAGCGTTTCATTTTCAAGGAGCCGGAACGTTAGCTCGTCATAGCCGGGCTCGCTGGAGATGCCCAGCGGCAACGAGCCCGCCACAGGCAGTTCCTT
>DASUWP010000069.1:0-16594 GCA_036378335.1 Acidobacteriaceae bacterium
CGAACGGATTCATCGACGATGTGTTGCAGCGCGTACGGTCGGTCCCCGGCATCAGCGCGGCGGGGATCAGCGATGTCCTGCCGCTGGATGGAGACAGGTCGTGGCAAGTTGGTGCTAAAGGAGTGGTCTATGACAAGAACCATCACCCTGAGGCATACATCCGCGTGGTGACTGATGGATACTTCGAAGCGCTCCGTATCCCATTGAAGTCGGGGCGAGAGTTCACTGCGAGCGATCGAGAAACGAGCGAACCGGTGGTGATGGTGAATGAGACGTTGGCTCGCACGCTATGGCCCGGGCAGGACGCAGTCGGAAAGATGATGACGCAGGACGGCGGGCGGCGTGTAGTCGGCTTGGTTGGCGATGTGCATCACGGAGGACCCGAGTTGTCGGGCGGGTTGGAGATGTATCTTCCGATGCGACAAACCGGCGACTACGCGGCCATGAGGCTGGTGGTGCGAACCGCGCTTCCGCCCGAAAGCTTGGCCGCGGGTATTCGGATGGCGCTGCGGCCGATCGATCCGAATCTCCCGGTTAGTGAGTTCCAAACGATGCAGGGCTTGGTCGACAAAGTGGTGTCGCCACGGCGCTTTGTGGTGTTGCTGCTGACAGGATTTGCGGGGTTCGCGCTGTTGCTGGCATCGCTGGGGATTTACGCGCTGATCTCTTATTCAGTGAATCGGCGCACAAAAGAAATCGGCATATGCATGGCGCTGGGAGCAAGTCCGTGGCGCGTGCAGCGAGGTGTTCTCGCCAGGACGCTGCTGCTCACCGTCGCCGGCGTGGCGCTGGGCACGCTAGGCTCTTTCGCGCTCAGTAAATGGATCGCTTCTCTGCTATTTGGCACAACACCGACGAACCCGGCGGTCTTCTCCGGCGTGAGTTTGCTGCTCTGCATTGTCGCACTGATTGCGGCGTATGTTCCATCCCGGCGTGCCTCGCGCATCGATCCGATGCAAGCGTTGCGGACCGAATGACTGACATTCAGAGAATGAGCAGCATCCTCGATTGATGCATAATCGCCAACTCAATCATGGATCGAATCGATTAGTCCTGCTAAGTCGGACTAGCTGTATCACTGTGCCTCCCTCAGCAACCAAAATGTCAGCGCGCCTGCGGCGCAGTCAGCCATAACTGAGCACTTTTAATTAACCGTCAATTCATTGCCACAGCGACTTATGCCGGGATGATATGTTCGCCACGCTGCAAGCAAGGGTTATCCCTCTTTGGGGTATGGTTGACACTCGATTGAATAGGTTGTTAGCCTCAGACACTCCCCACAATCTGTCACTTGGAAGGCAATCATGCAGAAGTCGCGCTTCCTCGGCTCGCCGCGTGTGGCGATGCTTGTTCCGATGGTCCTGGGATTACTGCTGGCCGGAGGAGTTTGCCGGGCGGCAAAGGGACAGAGCGGAGTCAATCCGCTCACGATATCTCAGAACTACTTCGTGACCGGCGATTACGTTGTTGCCGGCTGGAGCAAGGGAGCGGCGGATGGCAGCGGCTATGCGCCGGGCACGATCAGCGTTCCGGACACTCTGCAACCGACTCAGGATGGAGTACCGACAAGTGTGCCGAAAGGAGCCGATATTGTTGCGGCCTATCTGTATTGGGCAACGGTAGAAAGCGGCCAGTCCTCCTTCGCCGGGCAGACCGCCTACTTCAATGGTTATCCGATCACCGGAACGGTGCTGGGAAATCCGAATGCGCCGACGTCCTGGAGTGCGGGCGGTTGTTCCGGCGCGGCGAATGGCTCGAAAACGATGCGGACCTACCGCGCGGATGTCCATCCTTACCTTCCGCTGGACAAGAACCCGGCTTCCGTGACCTTTGGAGCGACCATCGCCAACGGAAAGATACCGGTCCGCCTGGCAGATAGCGGAAGCAATGGCAACGGCGCTCCGCTCGCACTAGGCGCAACGCTGGTGGTCATTTACCGCGTGTTGTCGCCTGCGGTTCCGCTGAATGCCATCGTTCTCTACGATGGCGTGTACGCGCCCAGCAATGCCGGGACGAATATCAGCCAAAACGTCATCGGCTTTTACCAGCCGGCGACAACACCGGTGGCGAAGATCACGCACATCGTCGCCAATGGCCAAGCCAATAAGGGCGAGCTGGTCTATCTAAACAATACTTCGCAGCCTCTTCCGTCGCTTTACGGAGCACTACCGCCATTTCCGGGCGTATACGGTACCTGGGACAATCCAACGTGGGTGCTGAGTCATTACGGATATGTGAAGAACACCGATACTTCCGAGACCACATTGGTGTCGCCGTCCAGGACCAATAGCGGATGTGTGTCCTGGGGAGCCGTGATCATGAGCACCACGGTTCAGGATACGGATAAGGATGGGCTGCTGGATGTCTGGGAAAACAATCAGGGATACACCGACGCGGTGAGCGGGCAGTGGGTGGCGCTTCCGGGAGCGAACCCGAACAAAAGAGATCTGTTTGTCGAACTCGATTATTTGAGCAATCTGGATGGCTCGGCCGGGCCGGCGCTGCATTCTCATCTGCCCAAGGAGGCAGCACTGGATGCAGTGGGTACGGCTTTTGGGAACCAGAACATCAATGTGCATTTCGATCTGGGCTCGGGAATCTATCCCGGGGATCCATACGTGATCCCCTATCCCGTTCAGGTTCCGAACCCGCTTCCGCCGGGAACATCTCCTCCGCAGGTGGGAGCTGGTGGGAACGCGATCTCCGAAGGTTTGATCTTGTGCGCGGACGGAGCAACGCTCTGTGCCTATCCAGGCCAGCCTGCGATTGGGTGGAAGGGGAGCTTCGAGTCCATCAAGAACTCGACCACGCTGGGGAATTTTCAGTCCGGCCGGTCGAAGAGTTATCACTACATTCTGTTCGGTCACTCGATGGGAACGCCGATCTCCTACTGGAGCACGGTGGGTGCCGCTCTGGCAGATCCGACGATTCCCCAACTGGTTTCGATTGTCGATTTGGGCAGCACCGCAACCATAACGCTGGTGTCTCCGCAGGGAGTGACAAAGCCGGGCGATTGCATCAACGCTTCTATCCCTGGATGCGGCAGTATCAACAGCAATCGGATAAGTATCACGGGCGCCTTGAACCAGACCGCACTGAACGGCAGTCATGTTTTCAGCAACGCTGCCTCGAGCACGGTGAACAATCTCACGACGACTTCCTTCACGATCAGCACACAAGGCGTGACCAGCGGCACCTATAACTATGGCGCCGAGCCACAACTGGCAGTCACGTATCTGGGACCGACGAGCACATCGGGACAATCGGAGTTTGGTGGCGGCGCGGACTCAGCGGTGACGCTGGGCCTGTGGGGAGCGGACGATCCGGCGAATTGTCAGCCCGATCCGTCCGAGACACTCTCGGCCGGGCAAGCCTCTTGCAACAATGACGTGGGCACCACACAGGTGCAAACCGGCACGCTGATGCATGAGCTGGGTCACACCTTATCGCTTACCCACGGCGGCACGTTCTATGAGGATGCCAACAATCCAAGCCTGCCGACCTATGAGCTGAACTGCAAGCCCAACTATCTGAGCGTGATGAATTATCTGTTCCAGGTGCGCGGGTTTGCCGAAGGCGGACTGGATTATTCATCACAAACGCTTGAGCCATTGAACGAAGCGTATCCGTTGCTGAGCGAATCGAGCGGAATCGGAACGGATATCAATACCCATCAGGATGCTCTCCATCTGACGCGGTGGTATTCCACTCCGAATGCGCTAGATCAGGCGCTGCAAAAGGCTACTGGCGGACGCTACGCGGGCAGCCACTGCGATGGTTCCGCGCTTGGCCCGAATGAGGCGCCGGAGGTGCGGGTGGATGGCACAGTTGCCGCGGGCGGGACATTTTCCGCGCCGCTTGACTGGAACAATGACCTCATCGCGCCTGATGCGGTGCACTCGCCCGGAATTGACGTGAACTACAACGGCAGCACAAGCGATGCTGCGTTCTCCGGTTTTGACGACTCACAAGCCATGAACCTGCAGCAGATCGGGGCGCGAGAAAATGCATTCGGGTACTCCGGCGGCGGTGTCAAGTACGGCGGCGGCGGCGTCAAGTATGGCGGAGGCGGCGTTGACAACGATGGCGGAGGCGTGAAGTACGGGGGCGGCGGCGTCAAATATGGGGGCGGCGGCGTCAAGTACGGCGGCGGAGGCATCGATCAAAACGAAGACACGGCTACCTCTACGGCGGACCCTGCGAGTGGACTGACATGCCAAGTTGCCATCGGCAATGTTCCCGCTTGTGTGGCATCGGGCGCGACTCTGCAGGAGAGTGGGAAGGGTGTTCCGCTCACCTGGGCAGGGCCGGGCTTTGGCCAGATCCGCAGTTACACAATCTGGCGTGCGACAGGCTCCTTCGCAACAACCGAGCAGGTACTTGCAAATCTACCGGCATTCTCGGCTCTCAAGACCCTGACCGGCGCACCGCCTACGCAGTCCTTTACCGACACGACCGTGAAAAGCAACACGACCTACACATACTTCATCACCGTTGGGAACAAGCAGGGAGCTGCGAGTGGACCTTCGAACCTGCTTGTGGTCACCATCAAACACTAGCGAGCTATGGAGCGCCAGCGCGTCGTAGGATCTGTCGATGACCATCTGAACAGGTGAGGTGGGGACTCATTCTGTCCAACTCGACGCGCTAAGGAGTGCATCCATGGGGAGCGCTTCCTGTTTCGAAGGTAATATCGCGGCGTGGACACCATCGATTGGCTGCTCGATTCGGATCCGGCGATACGCTGGCAGGCGATGCGCGATCTAACGGATGCCTCGCCGGCGGCTATTGCCGCGGAGCGCGCACGCGTTGCGCGCGAAGGTCTCGGGGCGGAAATTCTCGCACACCAGGAATCGGACGGAGCATGGCGCCGGGCCGATGCTCCTGCGTGGTTATCGACTCTCTTCACATTGCTTCTGTTGCGTGCGACCGGCATCGACCCCGCGGAAGCTGCCGTCCAAACAGCGGCGGCACGCCTCGAGGCAGGCTTGCGGTGGAACGACCAGGGCGACTGCTGGGAGTTGCGTCCCGCGGAAACCGGCGGGAACACCTTCTTTGAAGGCGAAGAGGAGCCGTGCATCAACGGGGGCGCGCTCGCGCTTGGCGCCTGCTTCGGGCGCCCGACGGAGAGCCTTGCGCGCCGTCTGCTCCGGGAGCAGCTCGATGATGGCGGCTGGAACTGCGAAGCGCCGAAGAGCACACGCTCGTCGTTCCACACCACGATCTGCGTGCTGGAGGGCCTGCTCGAATACGAGCGTGCTGCCGGATCTACAGCCCGAATCGCAACCCAGATCGCAGAGTCCAGACGGCGCGGCGAGGAGTACCTGCTGGAGCGCAGACTCTTCCGCCGGCGGTCAACTGGCGATGTGGCGAATTCTGAGTTCCTGGAACTGGCGTTTCCGCCCCGCTACCACTACGACGTTCTCCGTGCGCTCGACTACTTCAGGGATGCCCACGCACACTCCAACGTCAGGTCCGATGCGCGCCTCAGCGATGCTGTCCCTTTCGTTGAGAACAAACGGCAGGCGGATGGCCGATGGCTGCTCGATTGCTCCTACGACGAGGCGCTTGCCATCCCGTTCGGTGAATCGGTGGGCGAGCCGAGCCGGTGGAACACGCTCCGCGCGCTGCGGGTGCTCCGCTGGTACGAGCAGTGAGCACATCCTTCGTGGCGATTCAGTCACTCCATCTTCGATGGCAGGCGACGCAGATCTCTCAAACGGATGCGATGGACTGGTATTTCCGCGGTTGATGATATGCAGGAAACGCGAGATGGCGTGCGAGGCGATTCCCCGTCCTAGTCCGTAATGGAGTTACTGCTTGAGGCGCTGACGGATGTCCGTCAGCAGCGGATCGTCGGCGCTTTGACCGCGGATGGTGAGATAGGTGCGATAGAACCCGGCGAAGTCGGGGCTCTTCAGCCCTTCGCGATCTCGACCCTGATAGTAGTACACGGGCGGCAGATAGCTGTAGGTGGGGTTGTCGTCCATAAAGAGCTCCAGCACTTCTCCGCGACGCTGGGTACAGCGGTCAAATTCCGAGTCGGCTTCCGTAAACGCTCCCGCTTCCAGATACGCGCGACCCAGGTCGAAGCGGCCGAGCCATGTGTCGCTCCGTTCCTTGGCTTCGGTAAATATCTGGATCGCCTGGCTTGGGTTGTGCTCCTGCAAGGCGGCTTCGCCGAGAATCAATTTTGCGTAAACATGGGGAGACTTCTGGAGGTCAGAAGCGAGCTCGGCGGCCAGCGCTCGCGCCTTGGGAAGCTCTCCGGCCTCGACGAAAGTCCGGGCTACCAGGAATCGAATCTTTACACTCTGACTGTCAGCAAGTGCGCGCTCAGCGGCAGAGACCGCGGCTGGTTTGTCGCCTCGCGAAAGATTCGCGTAGCTGAGCATGACCAGCTTATCGGCGGCCGCGTCGCGGTTCTCTGCGGCGAGGTCCTGAGCTGCCCCCTTCTCCAGAATCTGGCCCCCCTCGCGGAAGTTGCCGCGGTACATGGACAGATCGCCGAGGCCAGATGCGGCAAGGGATGCACCCCAGGGGCTGATCTTTTCCAGCTTCTGATAGGTGTCAGACGCCTGAGGCAGCAGACCCTGTCCCAGTTGAGAATAGGCAAGGACCAGAAAGGCTTCTTCATATTTGGGATTGAGCTTCAGAACGTCGTTCGCGCCGGTCTGGCAAGCCTTGAAGTCTGTCGCATAGCAGGCGTAGAGCGCGAAATTCATTCGCGCCAGGACGTCGTTGGGCGTGATCTCCAGGCCTTGGCGCGCCTCCTCCATGGCCTTGGGCATGTCGAGCATGCGGGCGTAGCAGGCGGCCAGGTTGTTATAGCCGATGTTGTCCACGGGATACTGCTTGACGAGCTCGCCGTATTCGTCGACGCAGCCTTGCCAATTTTCAGTCCAGATGTAGTACATGCCGCGAACGCGATATCGCTCGCGCTCGGTCATCCGATCGACATGCTCCATGGCCAGCTTTGCATTCTTTTCAGCGGCTTCGGTCTGGCCAAGGTTGCCGGCAGCAGCCGCCATTCCGGCGTAGGCGCGGGCAAAGTTCGGATCCAGTTGCGAGGCTTTCGAGAACGCCTGCAACGCGTCGGTCCATTTGCCCTGGAACTGCCGCTCCATGCCGATGCTGTATTCATGCACTGCCTCGAGGCTGTCGGTAGAGAAGGTTCCCTGCATGGCAGTGAGCTGCACCGACTTCGGCGTAGTGTCGCCGAGCGCCTGGCGAATCGGCACCGCGATTTTGGGAACTTCCAACAGGAGCGCATCTCTGTCCGCGGTATTCACCGTGGTGTTGGCAAGCGTTTTTCCGGTCAGAGTATCGATCGCTTTTACCGACAAGCTATAGCCGTTGCCCCGCTTGCTGAGAGAGCCGGTCACAATGGCGGCTATGCCTTCTTTGACCGCGATCAACCTGGCAGTCTGCTCATCCAGCACCTTGCTTGGATTGGGCAGTGTGGCGGCTACCTTGCGAGCGGCGCCCCGGTTGAAGCCGTTGATGAAGCTGGCTCCTTCCAGCGCGACGTTGAACATGGGTTCCAGGGTGTCGTCGAAGAGGGTATCGCCGGTGTTGTTCTGAAAATCAGCAACCAGAACGGATACGGGAGCGTGGGTGGACACTTTGCTGGCCCGTGGCTTGGTGCGCAGATACAAAGTGATGCCCACTGCGGTGAGAACCATGAGCACGGCTGTGATCGCGAAGCGTGGCCAGGGCACCTCCCGGAGGCGATTCATCCGCAGGCGAGCGGAAGAAGCAGAAATCCTGGATTTTCCGCCCTTGCCTTGCCATGCGTGAAGATCCCCGAGAACTTCTTCCGCGTTTTGATAGCGGAGCGCTGGATCGGTCTCCAGACACTTAGCAACGATGTTGCTCAGAATGCCGGGAATGAGCTTGTCAATATCCGACAAAGGCGCGGCGCGTTGCTGTGCGCGCATCAGCAGACTGGCGATCACGCTTTCCGAGTAGAACGGCGTAACTCCGGCTAACAATTGGTACAGGATCAGGCCGAAGGTGAAGACGTCGGAGCTGGCGGTGAGCTCCTTGCCCTGCGCCTGCTCCGGAGACATGTATTCGATGGTGCCGAGCATGGCGCCGGTTCGCGTCATGCCGTCACTCGCGATCGAGCGGGCGAGTCCGAAGTCCATCACGACGACGCGGCCGTGCTTGTCGCGCATGATGTTGCCCGGCTTCAAATCGCGATGGATGATTCCTTCGCGGTGGACGGCAGCAAGGCCGCCGGCAACCTGCTCCATGATGTCGACGGCTTCGGCGACCTCCAGCTTGCCCCGATCTCGCAGGAGGGCGTGGAGGCTCTCACCCTCCACATATTCCATCGTGATGAATTTGATGTTCTCCGCTTCGCCGATATCGAAGATGCGGATAATGTTGCGGTCGCTGACCTGGCGGGCAAGGATCAGTTCCTGCTTGAAGCGATGCGATATCTCAGCATCGCTGGCCAGCTCAGGCCTGATGACTTTGAGCGCGACCTCCCGCTCCAGTTGGATGTCTCGCGCTTTATAGACGGCGCCCATGCCGCCTTCGCCGAGGAGTTGGAGAATCTCGTATCGATTCGCAAGAATGGCTCCCGGCTCCAGCAGCGCGGCCGCCCACGCGGCGACCGGAGTCAACCCGAATCCGGTGGCCCCCATGGTGGGCGATCCGTTGTTCAGCAGGGTGGGCGCTTCGGTAAATCCGGGAGATTGCTTTGACGAAACCGGCGGAGGTGTCTGAGTAGCGGCGGCGGTATTTCGCGCATAGCGAGGAGGGACATTTGACCCGGCGAGCGTCGGAGCCTCGTCCCCGTATTTCCGGTCTTTTGGGTCGCTCATGACCTGAATCGCCGCACGCGTGGGGATGCAATGTGAAGATTTGCCCGGTGCGAGCCGCCCCCCGACTGCTCCCCTAAGCCAAATGCCTAGCCTGGAATGTCTCTCAACTATATGCCCCTGTAACTCCCTGGTAAAGCACAGTCTGCATGGGGCAACCTGGTGGTAATTCCCAGCAGGCGGCTGGGCTTGCGGGGTGGCTGCCCCGGCATGGCGCTCCGTAGACGCTCTACCCCCTGGAGGAGTAGATTGCCTAGGTCATGGGAACGAAGAATTCTTACCAGAATCGCATCGAGCTGGTGCAGGGCACGCTGGACATGCTGCTCCTTCGGTCTCTTCAGTGGGGCCCCCAGCATGGCTATGGATTGGTGCAGGCACTGCGCACGCATTCTGGTGACGTGCTGCAGGTCGAGACCGGCTCGCTCTACCCAGCGCTTCATCGACTGGAGCGTCAAGGATGGGTGCGCTCGGAGTGGAAGCAGACGGAGAGCAAGCAACGCGCGAAGTATTACCGCATCACGCCACAGGGCAAGAAGCAATTGCTTGCCAATGTGGACCGATGGCAGCAGATGGTGCAGGCGGTGGGCGCAATCCTGGAGCGAGAGCCGGAAGGAAGCGACGCATGAGGCCGTGGGTGCTTCGCTTTGCTCGACGGAAGGACGAGCTGCACGAGGAGCTGCGTGCCCACTTGCAGATGGCGGTGGCTGACCGCATGGAGCGCGGCGAGACCACGGATGAGGCGCGGCAGAACGCGATACGGGAGATGGGCAACCTGCCTCTAATTGAAGACGTGACGCGAGCTATGTGGGGCGGCATGTGGCTGGAACGCGTGTTGCAGGACATGAAGTATGCGCTTCGGCAGATACGGCGTGCGCCGGGTTTTTCTGTCACCGTGGTGGTGACGCTTGCACTGGGACTGGGTGCGACGGTGGCGATGTATACGGTGGTTGACCGGGTGCTGCTGCGGCCTTTGCCGTACCGGGATGCGGGATCGCTGGTAAAGATCGAGACGATGACCAGCAATGGCGGTTCGCCATTGATCGACATCGAGGAGTGGCAGGCGCGCAGCCATGCTCTTCAGAGCATCGCGTTTTACGACGCGGACAGCAGCAACGCGCATCTGGCGTTTATCGAGGGGAAAGACGAATCGACGCAGGTCGCAGAGCCACACGTAAGTGCGAACCTGTTTCCGACGCTGGGCGTGCGTGCGGCGATGGGCCGCACGTTTCTGGAGGGCAAGGGCGGGGCGGTACGAGAAGAAGATGCGCACACGCTGTTGTTGAGCGACACTGTGTGGCGGGGTGGCTTCGGCGCAGATCCACACATCATCGGCCGAGTGATTCGGGTGAGTGGCGAGTCGTTCACAGTGATCGGCGTGATGCCGCGCGGCTTCACCTTTCCCTACGGGATACAGCGGTCTGCCGTTTGGAAGCCGATAGTGCCTGTCGCCGCAGATATGACGCGGAAGGGAGACGAGACGCCGAGACATGACACGATTGCGCGGTTGAAGTCGGGAGTGAGCCTGAGCGCTGCGGCTGCCGAGTTGAAAGGCATCCAGGCAGGCGTGGCGCGCCAGTACCCCGACGCGGAGTACCGCGCTCACGTGGCCTCCATCCGGATGCAGCGATATGGCGACTCATTGGTGAATGAGGATGTGCGGAAGTCGCTGCTGGCGCTGGGCGGCGCATCGGGAGTGCTCTGGCTGATTGCATGCGTGAATGTGACCAGCCTGCTGCTGGCGCGGGCGGCGGCGCGACAGCGGGAGATTGCCGTGCGCGGAGCGCTGGGCGCGAGCCGTTGGCGGATCGTCCAGCAACTGGTGATTGAAGGGCTCATGCTGAGCGTTGTGGCATCAGCGCTGGGCATCGGGCTGGCGATGCTGACGCTGCGCATGTTCGAGCATGGGCTGAAGACGCAGTTCCATATCTACACAACGCTGACGCCGAACCTGCGTGTGCTTGGCGCATTGCTGGTGCTGACGGTGATGAGCGCGCTGGTGTCCTCCGTATGGCCGGCGATGGCGGCGGCACGAGCCGCGATTGATCCGGCGCTGCGGGAGGGCGCGACGCAGAGCGGCACGGGACGCAGGCAGCACAGGCTACGCGGCCTGCTGGTGGTAGCGGAGATTGCGATGTCGCTAACGCTGCTGGTGGCCTGCGGGCTGCTGCTGCGCACCATCTACGCGCTGCGGCATGTGCCGCTGGGCTTCCGCACGGACCACGTGATGGTGGCGAATATGTCGATCCCGAATTACAAGTACGCGGGGCGCGATCTGTACAAGGATCTATATGGGCCGCTGCTAGGGCGAGTGCAGCACATGCCGGGGGTCGACAGCGCATCGCTGATGAGCGAGGTGCCGCTGGGCCAGACCTTCAACATCGTGTTTTCGTTTGGCGACGGCAACAGCAGCGCGGTCGATCTGCGCCGCGGCAAGATCCGGGCGAAGGCCAGCGGCGTCACGCCGGACAATCAAAAGGTCTTCGGCTTCTCCATGCTGCGCGGACGGTTCTTCAACAATGGCGACACGGCGACTTCCACGCCAGTCGTGGTGGTGAATCGCGAGTTCGTCAGGGAATATGAAGGCCACGAGGGCGATCCGGGAGAGATTCTCGGCACTCCCTTGCTGGGCTCTCGAAAGGAGAAGCAGCCTGTGGTAGTGGGGGTGCTCGATGACGAGCGGCAGGTCGCCGTCGCCAGACCGTCGCAGGCGGAGATCGAGGTATGCCTGCCGCAGGTCACGCCAGGGAGCATGTTCTATGAGCCGGCGGGGATGGCGATGGACCTGGCGGTGCGGACGGAGCGCGATCCGGCGGAGATGACGCCGGAGTTGCGACGGGTGCTGCGCGAGGCGAGTCCGGAGTTGGCGAACAGCACGTTCACGACGATGGATCAAGTGGTGGAGGATAGCTACGGCAGCCAGCAATTGGCGGCGCGGCTGCTGGAGACATTTGGCGGGACAGCGTTGGTGCTGTGCATTGCGGGCATTTACGGATTGCTGGCGTACCTGGTGACGCAGCGCACGCGCGAGCTGGGCATACGGCTTGCACTGGGCGCGCAACGTGGCCGCGTGATGGGGATGGTGCTGTGGCAGGCTGGCCGGATGCTGCTGTGCGGGGTGGGCGCGGGGCTGATGCTGGCTTATATCAGCGTGCGATTGCTGCACACGCTGCTCTATGGAGTGACGGCGCATGACCCGTGGACGATGGTGGCGGTGACGCTGATGCTGCTGACGGGTGGATTGGCGGCGGCCTATCTACCGGCGCGGCGCGCGGCCGGCGTTGACCCGATGGAAGCGCTGCGCAGCGAATGAACGCTGGCCTGCGCAGGATTCTGACTTTGTTGCCGATGTCTTTCCTGGCAAGCCTGATCGTGACTTGCACCGGCTGCATCCATCCGAGAACGCCGATTCGTGCAAGCTACGCCATCGAGGATGAAGCCGGTCTGCCGTTCCTGGTTCCCTCAGTCGATTCACTCCATCGGGAGGGAGATACGCAGAGTGTGGTCATCCGCCTGAAAGATGGCCCCTTGAGAAGAACGACGGGCGAACACAGCTCGATTGCATCAGCGCCCTTTCGTCTCACCCCAAGCAGAAGAGGTTCGGATGAATGGGAGTATTGGTCGCTGACTGCTGGCGGCTGGGCCCGGGAATCGAGCGATGTGTACGAGGACTGGAAGGTATTTCTGCAGAGGCTGAGCTCTTCCCAGTACTCCGGCTGCTTCTCGGCAGACGAGGATGTGTTCTCCATCAAGCGAAGCCTCGCAGCTGTTACTCCATTGCCGGCAACGGAGGTGGATGCATTTCTGTACTCCAATGACAAGGATGGATATGTGGATCTGGCGCCCGGGATGGAGATCCTTATCCGGGATAAGCCGTCGTCCGAGAGGGCTCATGGCAGCGATCTGCGGCTTCGCATTGAAGGGCGCAGGAGCGGCGGTGTGCAGATCAAGCGGGTGTCAGGCTCGCGCGCGCATGGGAGCTATCCAGATATCGTGAGCAACTACGCCTCCGTCAGATTCCTCCGGCTGTTTCTTCAGGGAATATCGGACTACGATTCACAGCACAATCCGCTGCTGCTGGGAGCGTCTGACGTGCAGTCGCTGAACGCGGCAACACGCGCGGTTCAGTCCAGCGGCAGAACATCGTGCGGGGGCGTTGGCCACCCGGTGATCTGTACGGCTATTGCGAACGGAGCGTCCGCGAGTCTGTTGATTCCGGTGTGGATGAATGGGCATCGGACGGAGTACCCGTTGGGCACGCAATTGGGGCTGGTTCTGGCGCGGCTGCCCGCTGAGCGACGGCCGGCATTGAAGTCCTTGCGCGTCGAGAGAGCGCTGGCGAACGGCGGATTCGCACCGATCACTTTTCCCAGAACCGATGAAGGCGTGGTCCAGGTTGTGCTGGTGGCCGGCGATCGCGTCACCTGGGGTGACGCGAATCGCTAGTGTTAGCTCTTCTCCTTGTGGCCGCCGAACTGGTACCGCATCGCTGAAAGGAGCTTGTTCGCATAGAGCGCGTTGCCGCGCGAGCTGAAGCGGGAGAACAGGGCGGCACTCAAGACATCTACCGGCACCCCCTCATCGATGGCGGCGATGGTGGTCCAGCGGCCTTCGCCGGAATCGGACACCCGGCCACCGTATCCGTCGAGGTCGGGGGACTCCGCGAGTGCCGTTGCGGTCAGGTCGAGGAGCCAGGAGGAGATCACACTTCCCCGCCGCCAGACTTCGGCTACATCGGGGATGGGGATCTCGTATCTGTAGTGGTCGGGCTCGCGGAGCGGCGTGGTCTCTGCATCTATCTCTTCGGGATGGTTGCCGATGTTCGCGTTCTTGAGGATGTTGAGTCCTTCTGCATAGGCGGCCATGATGCCGTATTCGATGCCGTTGTGGACCATCTTGACGAAGTGGCCGGCACCGGATGGGCCGCAGTGGAGGTAGCCTTCTTCGGCGGTGGTGGCGGGGGCTTTGTCTCTTCCCGGCGTGCGGTCGATCGAGCCACGGCCGGGGGCGAGCGCCTTGAAGATGGGATCGAGGTACTGCACTGCCTGGTCATCGCCGCCGATCATCAGGCAGTAGCCGCGTTCCAGGCCGAAGACGCCGCCGCTGGTGCCGACGTCGACCCACTTCAGGCCGGCCTGGGAGACCTGCTTGGACCGGCGCAGATCGTCGATGTAGTAGGAGTTTCCGCCATCGATGATGATGTCTCCGGCTTCGAGGTGTGGCTGCAGCTGGCGGGCGGTCTCGTCGACCGCGCCTGCAGGCACCATGAGCCAGACGGCGCGCGGCTTCTGCAGCTTCGATGCCATGTCGGCGAGTGAGCTGGAACCGGTTGCGCCTTCCTTGACCATCGCGGCGACGGCTTCCGTGCCACGGTCGAAGACAACACATTGATGCCCTGCACGAATCAGGCGCCGGACCATGTTGGCGCCCATACGTCCTAAACCTACCATTGCAATCTGCATGCTCTGCCTCGCGTCGATGTGCCGGGAATCGCTTCCCTGGAACTCAATACTACCTGTTCGAATGGCGAGGGGAGATGACAGCGGCGGGTGCGCGAGCGATGGTAGACTCCTGCCGTGTTCAAGGCTGCGGTCGCTACATCCATGCTGATGATGATCGCTGCGCCGGCGCATGCGCAGCAGACGCGTATGCAGATTCCGTGCCCGGTGATGCTGGTGAGCGGGGATGCCGGTCGCGACAGCATCCGGCTGTCTTTCCGGAACAAGGGCAAGATGCCGATTCAGGAGCTGAGCTTCGCGTGCTCGCCGCCGATCGAGGGGCAGGCGCGGGGCTCGATCTGTCACATGGAGCGCGGGCTCTTCTATCCGGGGCAGAAGTATTCATTTGATTTCGGGTATGCGGGTGCGCGCCGGCATTCGGTTTCGATTTCGGTGAAGACGGCGCGGCTGGGGGATGGGAGTGTCTGGATCTCGCGGCCTTCTGCTGCTTGCAAGCCGCTCAGGGTTATGCGGAAGCCGTAGGCGCTGTTTGAGTGCCCCAGTTGAGATGTGGGGCACTCGCGTCCGGCATGGTTCTAATCGGCCTCTTCGTACTCGTCTTCGACTTCCTCGTCTTCCTCGTCATGCTCAGCTTCGTAGTCCTCGACATCGTAGCCGTAGTCCTGCGGGGCGAGCGCTGTGCCTTCCTCGGTGTAGGTGACGGTGCGGACGGCGCCGATGGAGAGGCGCATCTTCGCGGCGTTGGATGAGGCGACCTGCAGACCGTAGAGGAGGAGACCGGCTCGTTTCGGGTCGAGTTGATTGGCGGCGAGGGCCTGAAGGACGTCGATGAGGGCGAGTTGGATAGACGCGGTGTCTTCGACCGGGGGGAGGTCGAGCGGTGGGTTGTTTTCCCGCATCTCTGCGAGATACGGGGCACCCGGTTTTGCTGCACTGACGGGATAGGGGCCGTAGTCGATGGTTTCGGTGGGATTTCCGTCCGGTGCGGGTAGAGCAGCGAAGCGACCGTCGGGACGGCGGTGCGTGTGACGCGCGGCCTGGCGTTCGCCCTGTCTCTGATACAGGCGGGAATGGAAGTAGCACCAGTTGCTCGTCGCGAGTGCAGGCGCATTACATGGGTTGCCAGAAGTGAGAACATGTCGACATTCCGGATACATTGAAGGTCCTTTCTGAGTTGGGCGCGCACGAGCGCCTGGTTGTAATAGCCGGTGACGATGTCACGGGGGACCCCTCCCCCCTCCCGGTGCGGGAGGGCTCGGTATATCTTGTGGCGCATCAACAAGTTGAGAGCTCTTCCGAACATCAAATTCGTCTTTCTAAAGGGCTTACGGCTAAATTCGTCTTGTGATTGGAGTTATGCGCCGCTTTGCGGCGCGCAACGAGTCACCAAGGCAGCGATGCAGTGAGTCAGTAAAAAAGAAAAAGCCACCGTTAAGGTGGCTTTTCGGGGTTTCTGCTCCGGTTGACCGGAGGTATCGCTCTATTTCCAGAGTAGCAAATTGAGGGGAATTAACTGGCAGGTTTTTGCGGTTGGATTCTGTTTTGGGAAATGTTGGTTGGGAAGTGGTTTCGGTGGGCCCTCGGGTCGACTGGAGTTACAAACACCTCCCGCCCGGGGAGCTGCTTCGGGTTTTTACCTGATTCAAGGATGGCCCTTTGGGCCGGCTGAATACGCCCACCCTAGCTTCGCTAGAATGGGGCATCCGGCAGGATTTACAAAACTGCCAGACAGGATGGGTCATGCTTCTCGTCGAGTCGTTGCCGGAATTTTCTCGGGAGCTGACGAAACTCCTCATCACAGCTGGCGAGACCGCTCTGGCGGCGCAAGTTGATCGTTTAGAAATTGTGGCCAAGTGCGATTGCAATGACGACTTTTGCGCGAGCTTCTATACGGCTCGCAAGCCGTTCGAGAGGTATGGCAAGCAGCGCCGGACTCTCGAAGTCCAACCTGCGCAAGGGATGATTCTGCTTGATCTGATCGACACCACAATCGTTCACATAGAAGTGCTGTATCGAGATGATGTGCGCTCGAAGTTGGTTCCGCTTTCGCTTGAGTCTTTCAGATGAATCCGCGGTGGCTCATAGTCCGCGGCAGTGCCGGTGTCTCAAACGAGCCGACATCTCGTTGCGATGTGGCGCACCCGGCCTGACCCGGTTGCGTTATGGCTTTTTTCTGGGAAGGGAGCCGGTGAAATGGAGGGCCGCTTTGACGAGCTTCTGACGGAGCGCGTCGTTGCCGTAGGCCTCGGGGGTGGCACGGACCCAACCGGACATCTTGCGGCCGCCCATGATGGCGGTGGCGACGCC
>DASUWP010000070.1:0-12266 GCA_036378335.1 Acidobacteriaceae bacterium
CGCCGTGTTCGCGCCAATCCCCAGCGCGAGCGACAGAATCGCCACCAGCGAAAATCCCGGCGACTTCAAAAGCTGCCTCACGCCGAACCGCACATCCTGTCCCAGCGACTCCACCGCGGATTCCCAGCTCACCGACCACACCTGATGCCGGATCACCGCAGCGCTGCCTATCTCCGCGCGCGCTGCTCGCTCTGCTTCTTCGCGGCGCATGCCACGGCGCAGCTTCGCCTCCACGGAAGCGTGGAAATAGTCCTGCAGCTCCTCATCGATCTCGCGGTTTCGCTGCTCCTTATGGAAAAGAGCCCGAATCCCGCTCCTCAGGTTTCGCAACAGGGCCATCGCATGCTCCTCTTGATTGCCTAGAGGTACACTTGCCTCCTCATGATTGTCAAGAGGAGAGAGCACATGGCCGATGCGTCAGGCCGCGCTCGTCAGCGCACCCACCACCATCAGCTAGCCAAAGATTCGATCGACGTCTGCTGTCTCTCCTGTTTGCAGTTGATTCGAGTGTGCGCAAACTATAGCGCCACCCGCGTTGACAAAGCCCAAACCCGCTCCGAAAATCGAGGAGTCAGTAATACAGTCACTCCAAGGCAAACAATTCCCTTTGCAGACACTCACCCAGACCGATCTCGCCGGCCTCCCTCTGCTCGCGCGTGGCAAAGTTCGCGACCTCTACGCTGTCGGCGAATCACTGCTGCTCATCGCCACCGACCGCATCTCCGCCTTCGATCACGTGCTCGCCACCGGCATTCCCGGCAAAGGCAAAATCCTCACCCAGCTCTCGCTCTTCTGGTTTGAGCTGCTGCGCGATGTCGTGCCCAATCACCTCATCACTGCAGACGTCGCGCAATACCCTGCAGTCCTGCGCCCCTATGCGAGTCAGCTCGAAGGCCGCTCCATGCTGGTCAAGCGCGCGCAGATGTTCCCTGTCGAATGCGTCGTGCGCGGCTATCTCTCCGGCTCCGGCTGGAAGGACTACAAGTCCACCGGCGCCGTCTGCGGCATCGCGCTGCCCAAGGGATTGCGCGAATCCGACAAATTGCCGCAACCGCTCTTCACCCCTGCCTCCAAGAGCCTCGGGGGCGAACACGACGAAAACATCTCCTTCGATGAGATGGTCACCCGCATCGGTGAGCCAGCGGCGACGAAGCTGCAGGGCCTCAGCCTCGACATCTACAATCGCGCCGCCACCTACGCGGCCAAGCGCGGCGTCATTCTCGCCGACACCAAATTCGAGTTTGGCGTCACCTCCGAGGGCATCGTCCTCGCTGACGAGGTCCTCACCCCTGATTCTTCCCGGTACTGGCCAGCCGACCAGTACGCCCCAGGCGAACCGCAGCCCTCCTTCGACAAGCAGTTCGTCCGCGACTATCTCGAGCAGATCCAGTGGAACAAGCAGGCCCCCGCGCCCGCTCTGCCCGACGAGATCGTTGCAAAAACGCAACGCAAGTACCTGGATGCTTACCGCCTGCTCACCGGCCGCGAGCTCAATCTCGGCTGAGCCTGAGATACCATTTTTCCTGTAGGTCTAAGCCGGGGAGACGAAGTGGACGCAGCCTTTCTTCAAGGAAAGGCTGCACGGAGCGTCTTCTACATGCGTGCCTCGCAACAGGAAAAATGGTCTACCATCCCTCCATGCAGACGCTGACCCCACTGGACTGGACGATCCTCGCCGTCCTGATCCTCTCCACGGTGATGGCGTTCATCCATGGCTTTCTGGTTGAGGTCTGCGCCCTTATCGGGCTGGTCGGCGGCATCATCCTGGCCGGCCAGTTCTATCGTCAGCTCGTGCCCTGGATACAGCATTTCGTGCACGAAGACGCCGCCGCCGCCGGAATCGCTTTCCTTTTGATTGCATTCGGCGTTATGCTGGCCGCCGCAATCCTCGGGCGGGTGCTACGCTGGATACTCCACGGCCTGGGGTTGGGTTGGGCAGACCGCCTTGCCGGGGGGGCTTTCGGCCTGCTCAAGGGATACGTTCTTGTGGTCCTGGGCATCGCCGCCATGGCCGCATTTTTTCCTCGACAACCGTGGTTCGATCAGTCGCAACTCGTGCCATACTTTTTTTCCGGGGCACACGGAAGTGTTACTGTGCTGCCGCGGGACCTGGGCGTTAGAATTCAGTCCGGATTGCATTCTCTCGAAGACGCTGCTCGCCGCGAGGCATCAGGACTGGACCAGCATTACTGAACTGAGCACTACTCAATCAAGAGGCCGGCCTCAGAGCCGGTCCGAGGTCAAGAAAGAGGACTCTGTGAAACGCGAGTTGGACAGCCTGGTTAACCAGATGCATGCCGGTGGGATCACGTACGACGAAGCCATCCGCGAGTTCAAAAAGCGCTTCATTTTGGAGGTGCTCGCCGCGCACCGCGGAAACCAGTGCAAGGCCGCCAAGGAGCTCGGCATGCACCGCAACACGCTGAGCCGCACCATCTCCGAGCTCCACATGGATCCCGCCCAGATCCGCAATGGCCTCAAGCGTCCGCCCCGCCCGGTGCGTCCATTGCTTGAACAGCCAAAACAGGTGATGCGCCAGCAGGGCTGATGCTCGCTCAGCTATCCTGAGGAGGCGTTCGCCGATTCAACTCAGGAGCTGCCGGCCGCTTTGCCGAACTCTGTCATCGATTCACCCGCCAACTTGAGCGGATACCACCTGCTTGCCACCTCGCAGGGCAGCGTCGCCTGGCGTCCCGGCCTGCGTTGGGACCACTACGACGCCTATCTCTTCGACATCGATGGCACCCTGCTGCGCGATCCCGGCCGCGTCCACTATCACGCCTTCTCCAAAGCCTGCATCGAAGTCCTCGGCCATCCCCTCTCGCTCGACGCCGTCACCGTAGCCGGCTCCACCGATCCCCGCATCCTGCGCGATGCCTTTGCCGCCGCCGGCATCGCCGATGAAACCTGGCGCCCGCACCGGCCTCGCCTGCTCAATGCCATCTGCTCCGCGGTCAAGCGCGACGCCGCCAGCATGCAGCTCACCATCATGCCCGGCGTAATCGATGCACTTCGCCATCTCGCTGCGCAGGGCAAGTGGCTCGGCGTCGCTACCGGCAACCTCGAATCCATTGGCTGGCTCAAGCTGGAGCGCACCGGTCTGCGCGAGCACTTCACCTTCGGCGGCTTCAGCGATGCGCACGAGCAGCGCGCCGAGATGATCGCCGCGGCAGCCGCGGCAGCGCGCGAGCTTGCCGGCGCAAGCGCTTCCATGGTCATCGTCGGCGACACGCCATCCGACATCGAAGCCGCGCGCGCCAATGCCCTGCCCATCATCGCCGTCGCCACCGGCCACTCATCTTTCGACCGTCTCCTCGAGCACACACCGGAGATCTGCGCGGAAAATCTCAACGCGCTGCTGCTCGCCTCCCGCACCGCACCAAACAATGGCGCGCATGTCGCAAAGAAGGATGTGTCCGCATGAGCCGGCCACTCCGTGCCGCTGCGTGCGCGCTCGCGCTCGCGTTGACCGCGCACGCGCAGACGCCGGTCATCTCGGCGCCCACGCAGCACGACAAGCATGCCGCCGCCAAAGCCTATCTCGCCGGTGCGCGCGCGATTGAGGAGCGCAACACCCGCGCCGCTTACGATTCCTTTGGCAAAGCCGCAAGCCTCGACCCCACCAACACCGACTACAAAAATGCCGCCGTAGTCGCGAAAGCCCATTTCGTCACCGACCTCATCCAGCAGGCAGAGAAGGCCCGCATTCTCGGCAGGAACGATGTTGCCCACGCCCGTCTTGCCGAAGCGCTCGAGATCGATCCCACCAACCCCATCGTCCAGCAGCACATCGGCGACGCAGTAGGTCTCGAGGACACTTCCATCAAGCCGGACGACATCACGTCCAGCATCGCCGACGCCATCCGCCTCGAACCCACACCCGGCAAACACAGCTTTCATGTCCGCGCCGACGCTCAGAGTCTGCTGCGTCAGGTGCTCTCCGCCTATGGCCTCGCGCCCAGCTTCGACTCCAGCGTCACCGCAAATCCTGTTCGTTTCGATGTCGACGATGTGGACTTTCATCAGGCCGAGCAGATGCTGCGGCTGGAAACCGACAGCTTCTTCGTCCCGCTTGATCCCCATCGCGTCCTCGTCGCCAAGGACACGCGAGCCAATCGCCAGGAATACGAACGCCTCCTGCTGGAGACCGTCTACCTGCCCGGGCTCAATACGCAGGAACTCACCGACGTCAGCAATCTCGCGCGCAATGTGCTCGAGATCGCACAGGTCGTTGCCGATCCCACACAGAACACTATGACCGTGCGCGGGCCGGAGAGCAGGCTCGCACTCTTCAATCGCACGCTCCACGGCTTGATGGATGGCCGCAGCCAGGTGCTGCTCGAGGTCCGCATTTACGAGATCAATCGCACCCACAACACCAATATCGGCGTGCAGACGCCCCAGCAATTCAATGCCTTCAATCTCAACTCGGAGATCCAGCAGGTTCTCAATGGCAATCAGAGCCTGATCCAGCAGATCGTCTCGAGTGGACTCGCCAATGCCAATGACCTCGAGGCCATCGCCGCCATCCTGCTCGCTTCCGGCCAGATCTCGAGTTCGATTCTCAGCCAGCCCTTCGCCGTCTTCGGCGGCGGCCTCACCGCCACCGGGGTCACACTCGGCACAACAACGGCCAATCTGGGGCTCAATACCAGCGACAGCCGCGCCGTCGATCAGCTCCAGCTTCGCCTGCAGGACCAGGAGACCGGAAACATCCTTGCTGGCATGCACTACCCGATTATCCAGTCCAGTTACTCCAACCTTACTGGCAGCGGCGTCAATATCCCGGGGCTCAACAGCGCCGGCCTCTCCAGCCAGCTCGCCGCCCTCGGTCTGAACTCTTCCAGCCTCAATCAGCAAACCATTCCGCAGATTCAGTATCAGGATCTCGGTCTGCAGATGAAGGCCACGCCATACATCCATCGCGATCAATCGGTCTCGCTCAAACTCGATCTCAAGATTCAGGCGCTCGGCGGCACTTCCATCAACGACATCCCCATCCTGACCAATCGCCAGTTCACTGCCGATCTCAATCTGAAAGACGGCGCCAGCGCGATGGTGACCAGCGATCTCAGCTCGCAGGAGGCGAACGCCGTCAGCGGACTGCCCGGCCTGAGCGAAATCCCCGGCCTGCAATCCACTACCAACAAAAACGCGCAGCGGACGAACGACGAGCTAGTCGTGCTCATCACCCCGCACGTAGTCCGCCTGCCGCACCCCAGCGGAGCCAGCCAGGTCATGCTCCTACCCACCCATCAATAACACCGCGCCAACGCGTCAGCTCGAAGAGTAGAATTCGCGAGCCGGGAGATAGCTATGCCAACCTACATCGCAATGGTGAAGTGGACGCAGCAAGGACTGAAAGACATCAAGGACAGTGCCTCTCGCCTCGATGTGGCTCGAAAAAACTTCGAATCCGCGGGCGTCACCATCAAGGATTTCTACATGGTCATGGGACGCTACGACAACATCGCCATTATGGAAGCCCCCGATGATGCATCGGTCGCCGTGGCTATGCTGAAGGCGGATTCTCTGGGCAGCATCACCTCGGAAACCTGCCGCGCCTTCACCGAAGACGAATACCGGCAGATCATTAGCCGGGTGGGTTGACGCTATCCGTTTCCGGATTTACTTCTGCTTCAGGTCGTAATCGATAATCAGCTTCAACTGGTCATACGGAATCCCGCCCAGCGGCAGGGCGCGGCCATTCACGAACAGGGTCGGCGTCGAGTTCACGCCAACCTCTTCGCCAACGTGGATCGACGCATCGACCGCTGCTTTAGTCGAAGGCTCCGCCACGCAGGCCTTCACCTTCGCGTCATCCAGACCGGCAGCCTTTACCCCCGACGACAGCACCTCCGCCGAACTCTGCGGAGTCAACTGCGTCTGATTCGCATACACCGCATCGCTGTACTTGAAAAAGGCGTCGTTTCCGCCGATCTTCGCAACGCACACGCCCGTCTCCGCTGCTTTCTCTGCCTCGCTGTGAATGCTGCGCAGCGGGAATATCTGCGAGACGAAACGTGCCTGCGGGTAATCCTTCAGCAGGCGCTCCACGGTAGGCTGCGCCTCTTTGCAGTGCGGACACTCGAAGTCCGCGAACTCCACCAGCAATAGCGGCGAGTTCGCCGGTCCACGCGAAGGCCCCTTCGCATCCCGCTCCAGAATGCTCCGGTAGTTCGCAAACGGATGCTCGCCGAAAGGCAGAATCTCGTCGTTCGCGATCAGGTGCTGCCCATCCGGCAGCGTTAAAAAGCTGAGCACCGAAGGCTGGCTCTGCTGCGTCCCCTTCTCTTCCACCAGAACGGTTACGCGGCTGATCCCCTGCACCTGCGTTGGCTGAATCGCCTGCACCTGGAAGATGCGATTCGCGTCGTATCCCCAGCTCGCACGCAGAAATGCCTCCACTGTCTCCTTGGTTGGCGACGCCGCGGTAAAGTTCTTTGGATCGGCCGGCGGCAGCGGCGGCAGTTGTGCCGGTGCGCTGGGCTGCGCAGGCGCAGCACTCTGGGCCGGCGGCGCCTCAGGAGCTTCCGGCGGATTCGCCTGCGCCGCCAAAGGAATCGTCACCGCAGAAGTTACGCATAACAAAGTCGCCAGCAGGCTGCCGCGCACAAATCCATCCATCGAGTTCCCTCCAGGAACTTCCAGAAACTTAAACCTGTACTTTCACTGCAATCGGGAAGCGGCGCCCGCTGCCAAAAGACTTGGCCGTCACCTTCAGTACCGGGGCTGCCTGCTGCCGCTTGTATTCGCTGTGCTCAATCAGCTTCACAATCTTCTGCACCAGCGCGAGGTCGAGCCCTTGCTGCTCGGCAATCGCCTGCATCGGCATATACCGCTCCACGTATGCCTCCACCAGCGGGTCCAGCACCTCGTAAGGCGGCAGCGAATCTGTATCCAGCTGCCCCGGGCGCAATTCCGCCGAAGGCGCCTTCTCCAGAATCTCTCGCGGAATCACCTCGCGCTCGCGGTTCACGTAGTGCGCCAGCGCATACACCCGCGTCTTCACCAGGTCGCCGATCACCGCCAGCGCCCCCACCATGTCTCCGTACAGCGTGCAGTAGCCGACGGCCATTTCGGATTTGTTGCCCGTCGTCAGTACCAGCGCACCCAGCTTGTTCGAAAGCGCCATCAGCAGCGTTCCACGGATGCGCGATTGAATATTCTCCTCTGTGAGGTCCGGCGCGCGCCCGGCAAACAGTGGCGCCAGCGCATCGGTGAACTGGCCGAAGATGCCATCGATGCGGATCGTCTCGTACGCAATTCCCAGATTGCTGGCCAGCTCGCGGCTATCGTCGATCGATCCCTGCGAGGAGTAGGGACTCGGCATCCCCACGCCGATGACATTCTCTTTGCCCAGCGCGTCCACCGCGATCGCCGCCACCAGCGCAGAATCGATGCCGCCGCTCAATCCGATCAGCGCCTGTTTGAAGCCGCATTTGCGAATGTAGTCGCGCGTCCCCATCACCAGCGCTGCATAGGTCGCCGCGTCGTCGCCTTCGACCGTGCGATGCAGATCGCCCGTACCCGCGGCCGTGTCCACCATCACCATGTCTTCGGCAAACGAACGCCCCTGCGCGATCACCGCGCCCTGCGCATTCAAAGCCAGACTGGTGCCATCGAAGATCAGGCTGTCGTTTCCGCCAGTCTGATTCACCATCAGGATCGGCAGCTTGTGATGCCGTGCCGCGGCGGCCAGCATCTCCCCGCGTTGCTCGCGCTTTCCCTGCCAGAACGGCGATGACGAGATGTTCAGGATCAGCGTGGCGCCCTGCCGAACCTGCTCCTCTACCGGATCGACCTTGTACAGCCGCTGCTTCCAGTAGCCCTTGTCGTTCCAGGCGTCTTCACAGATGGTCAGCGCCACCGTCTCGCTTCCGATCTTGACCACCTGCTGGCACTCGGCCGGCGCAAAGTATCGCTGCTCGTCGAAGACGTCGTAGAACGGCAGCAGCATCTTGCGCTGGGTAAAGGTGATCTCGCCCCGCTGCATCAGCACCGCCGCGTTGCTCACGCGCTTGCCGGCGCCCGGCGGCGATGGCACCAGCGTGCCGCAGATCACGGAGATCGCTTTACCCGCGGTAGCCTCGCGCGCAATCTCCGCCGCTGCTTCGCCCGCCAGCTTGACGAACGAGGGCTTCTCTATGAAATCGCCCGTCGGATAGCCGCAGACGCTCAGCTCGGGAAAGACCACCAAGTCTGCGCCACGCTTCTCCGCCTCGCGCACATTCTGCAGAATTCGTGCTGTGTTCCCTCGAAAATCCGCAACCGTCGGATCAATCTGCGCCAGCGCAATCTTCACATAGTCAGTGTATCGGAGAACACAACGCAGAAGAGGCCAGCCGCCAAGGCTGACCTCTTCGTTCACTTACGAAACAGCTACGCTCCGGTCCCGGCTATCACCACGCCGACCGTGCGAATCAGGATCTTGATATCCAGCCACAAGCTCCAGTTCTCGATATACGCCGTGTCCAGCGAGATGTAGCTGTCGAACGATGGATCCTGCCGCGCCTGCACCTGCCACAGACCGGTCACGCCCGGCATCACATCCAGCCGGCGCAGGTGGTTCAGCTCATAGCGCCTCACTTCGCTGGCAATTGGCGGCCGCGGTCCCACCAGGCTCATGTCGCCGCGCAGCACATTGATCAATTGCGGCAATTCATCCAACGAATACTTGCGCAGGAACCGCCCCACGCGCGTGATGCGTGGATCGTTCGTGATCTTGAACAGCACGGAGTCGCGCTCGTTCATGTGCAGGACCTCTGTCCTGCGCCTCTCCGCATCGGGCACCATGGTACGGAACTTGATGCATCCGAAGACGCGGCCCTTCTTGCCGATCCGTTCCGACCGGTAAAAGATCGGTCCGGGAGTATCCATGTGCACAGCGATAGCGATCGCTAGCAGCACCGGCGCCAACAGCACCAGCGCCACGCTCGAAAGCGCGATGTCCAGCAGGCGCTTCATGACCATCCCCACCACCGGGACTTCGCCGCGATGCAGGGGAATGGTTGGGAACTGCCCGATGTATTCAATCGGACTGTTCCACGCCAATCCGTCATACAAGTCAGGCACCACGCGGATGTCAACGCTCGCCTCCCGTGCCTGCTGCACCAGACGCTTCACCAGCGAGCGCTCGCACGGTGCCGCCAGGAAGATCTCGTCCACGAAGTGCTTGCGCGCCAGATCGAGCACTTCATCGATCGTCCCCAGAACGTCCGCGCTCGCCGCCGCTGCATCGGGATCGAGCCCGGGAAGGTGCACGAAACCTTTGAAGGTGTATCCGAGGTGCCGAATGCTTTCGATGTGATGCCGCAGTGCCTGACTCACGCGGCCCGTGCCGACAATCAGAATATTCCGCGTCTCGATGCCACGGTTATAGCGGCGGTACACAATCGCGCGCGACACCAGCCGCCGTGCGCACAACAGCACCGCGGTGAAGAAAATGGTCAACACCACCACGGCGCGCGAGATTACCTCTCCGCGCGAGAGATACAGTGCCCCTGACAGCAGCAGTCCGGCAGTGCAGCAAGCCTGGATCGTCAGCCGCTGATCGTGCAGCGTATTCCGCAATTGGATGGGTGCATAGAGATGAAGACGCCGGCTGACCAGGATCAACGCCAGCGTGAACCAGCACAGATAGAAAAGCGACAGCCATGGGCTGCTGCTGAGCATCGATTGGGTCTGAAGGACGGAATCATCTGTAATGAAATCTCCCAGGCGAACACGCACCGCCAGGGCCGCTGCCAGCATCACGCACAGGGTGTCGCAGAACACCCACAGCATAGCTACCCGGGCCGAATGGGACCATATGTGGGCGCGGCCCGCGGGAACCGGTCGGGTTCCTACTGCTTGGAACCGTTCTGCACTTTGCAGGCGAGGGACAAACTCAGGGGTGCTCATCGGGGGGACCTGGCTACTCCTGTCAAACGATTACGCATAGGGGACGACAAATACGATGCAATCTGGCCGCAATGGGATTGCATACTGCAGCAGGTGAAAAACACACTTCCTCTAACGCGTTCAGAACACTGGTGAAAATTTTTCTTCCTACCGCGATCCGAACGCCCTGTTTCACTCTTCTTGCGCTCCTTGTTCGCCAGTGCATGCGTGATGATGAGCTTGCAAGGCTGCGCCAGGAAGTCCCTGCGCATACCGCTTGATTAAGCAAAGTCTAGCACTCTGATGATGCGGGACTATGAACAATGTGCCGATCCCAAGCCGCTCCATCGCGCAATTTCTGCCTGAAAGGCCACGCAAAAATCACCTGGTGCCAGAGTCGATGTTCCCCGCCACTCTGCAAGGCCCCGTGACTTCACCATCCCACCGCTTCTCGCAGTGTGCAACCTTTTCCTTGCAGATTTCCACATCGCCTGATGACACTTCTGAGTCATTGCGCAAGAGCGAAAGTTACACATTAGGTAGAACGAGCGAATCCAGCTCCAGAAACTGTTGCAGAATTTCATCATTGCTCCGCTTCATCTCATCCATCGTCCCGAAGAAGAGCACCTTGCCCTGGTGGAGGAAGACCACGTGATCGGCAAGCCGCTCCGCAAAACGCATGTCGTGTGTCACCACGACGCTGGTCAGCAGCAGTTGTGTCTTCAGCTTTTGAATCAGGTCTCCCAATAACCGGCCGATCAGAGGATCGACCATGGTCGTGGGTTCGTCGTAGAGAATCGCCTGCGGCTGCGAGGCCATCGCACGCGCTATCGCCACCGAACGCTTCATCCCGGTCGACAGATCGGAAGGCAGCAAATCGGTCATGCCCGTCACGCCCACCATCTCCAGCAGTCCGTTGACGATCTTCTGGATCTGATCTTCTTCGAGCTCCTTCCGCTCACGCAGCGGAAACGCAACGTTCTCTCCCACGCTCAGCGAATCGAACAGCGCTCCGCTCTGGAAGACCATCGTGACCTTTTTGCGAACCTCTTCCATCTGCTGATCGTTGAAGCCCGTAATGTCCTCGCCCGCAACCAGGATGCGCCCCTTGTCCGGTTTCAGAAAACCCATGATCTGCTGCAGCGACACCGACTTGCCTACCCCGGAGCGGCCCAGGATGCACAGCGTCTCCCCGGCCAACACCTCGAAGCTCACATCATCGAGCACGTGAAGATTGCCGAATGATTTCGATACGTGATCGAAAACAATGTATGGCTCCGGCCGCTTCGCCCCGGCCTGCGGGTGAGCGCCATTCTCCTGTGACTCGCGCGCATCTTCGCGAATCAGCTCCGGCGGAATCTGCAGCGGCGTCTCGTCCTGGGGCGGCAGCGGAACATCAGTTCCTCCTCGGGGCTCGGCATTCCGCAGCAGCATCTCCTCCGCCGGACTCTCGCCCGTGTTCTCACCAGAGGACGAGTCTTGCCCCCCCGCGGAGTGCCCGTCATCTCTCGCTTCGTCGTCATCCATGCTCATAGGATAGGGCGTGATGCAAGCAAGCTCTCCGCGATCGTCAGATCCTCCGGAGTATTGCAGTTCATGAACTGCCAATGCGTGGCCATCCAGTGTGTGGCCATCGCCGAGCGCCACGCGCCCGTCGTCGCCGCGCGCTCCGCATCGAACCAGTCTTCCGTCAGGCCGCGTGTCGCTGCGCGCTCCATCGCGTGCATCACCTTGTAATCGCCTGCCGCCAGCGATTCCCTCACATCCGCAAGCATCTCGCGGCGATACACCGCGCAGAGCGGTTGCGGTTCACCCAGCAGCGACGGGATGGTCGCCACCGCATCGGTAATCGATGCACGCCGCAGCATCCAGGCCAAAAACTCCGTCTCAACCAGCGGCAGATCCACGCTCAGCATCAGCACCAGGGTGGCCTCGCTCGTCGCAAGCGCCGTCTCTATTCCGCTCAACGGCCCACACTCCGGATGCGCATCGCTTAAGACCTCAGCGGCAACATTCGCCACCGGCGCACGCAGCCCAGCCACTCGAGCCCGCAGGCCCAACACGCGCAGCTTGCTCAGCATGTGCTCCAGCAGCGGACGTCCAGCAAGCGCAACGCCCGCCTTGTCCCGCCCCATCCGCACGCTACGGCCACCGGCCAGCACCCAGCCTTCGGCGTCCATCGCGTCAGCCGCCCAGCATCTCGAACATGCGAATCACCGATGCGATCCCGCGATAGAAATTTGCGATGTGGAACTTCTCGTTGGGCGCATGCAGGTTATCGTCGGGCAGACCAAAGCCCATCATCACTGCGGGAATCTTTAGATGCCGCTCGATATCGCCCACGATCGGAATCGATCCACCGCCGCGCACAAACACCGTCTCCT
>DASUWP010000071.1:0-25373 GCA_036378335.1 Acidobacteriaceae bacterium
GCAACGAGTTGGCTGGCTACAAAATTCGGATGGAGGGGCACTCTAGACGGGAAATCTTCAACCTCCTTCAAAATCTCGGCTACATTCCCCAAAAGACCTCCAACTACGGCCATGCAATTGCCCGGACGGTTCGTACCTAGTCCGTCATCGCGACGACTCTCCAAGCAATGCAGCCGTCATGCGCTGATCGTTCGACACCAGTGAGCCAATTTGCGCACCTGCCGCTACCAACGCATCCACCACCGCGTAATAGCGTTCTCCGTCGTCCCCATCTGCACGATGGCCCCATCCGTGCAACGCCCAGCCCACTGGCGTTCCATCAAATCTCGTTTCCCGCGCGTTCACATCCGCGCCGCGCGCCAGCAAAATTTTCACAATCTCCGGATGACCGCCCAGCGCCGCCCAATGCAGCGGTGTAACGCGATCAGCCCGCGACGTCGTGTCCGCACGCAAGCCGTGCTCGAGCAAAAACTCCACGACATTGAAGCGTCCAAACTCGCAAGCCCAACCGAATCCATCTGCAAGCTGCTGTGCCGTAGCTCCAGGCACCAATCCGCCATCCTCTGTAAAGAACGCCTTCACTCGATCGAGCAAGCCCACACCAGGCGCGCCCTCTAAATCCAGCCGCGCCCCATGCCTCGCCAAAAACTCTGCCGCCACACCGCGCCCATTCCGCAGACACACAACCACGTCGCTGCTGTTTCCGATGTCTAATCCCGCACCTCGTTCGAGCAGCAACTCGAGCAAAGGAATTTGCACTCCCGCGCGCTCCGGATGCCCGCTCGTCGCGGTGAGCATCAGAGTGGTCGAACCTCCGCCGTATGCATCCGACTCCGCATTCACCTCCGCGTCCGCGTCCAGCAACAAACGCGCAATCGCAACTATGTTCGCCGGAGTCCGCTGCCGGTAATCCTCCACCCCATTCGCGGAACAGTAGTGCAGCAAGGTCGAGCGGTGATCGCGCAGCGAGCGCGCCTTTACCAGCGAAGCATCACTGCGCAGCAGGGCCGCAAGGGCCTGCTCGTCTCCCCTAACAATCGCGTCCGCGGCAGCCTCAAAATGCGTAACTGGTGATTGCGCATTCTCCTGCGCCCGCAGCTGCTCAGCAAACTGCGGCCAGGTCGGAAAGCCATGCTCGCGGGCGAGAAAGAACTGCGCATCGGCGAGCGCCGCCCGCGCACCGGCCTTCTTCTTTCGCAGGTCCACCCAGCGCTGCTCGACCCATCGGGCACGCTCGGCGATGGGCGAGCGTTCTCCATCGAAGCCAGAATGCGCCGGCGCCAGGCGGCTACTGAACCAGCCGGAAGCCTCCAGCCATCGCGCCGCCCACGCGCGCACACTTTCCCCCGACGGCGTAACCGAAGACGCCCGCAGCAGTTCCTTGGCTAATTTTTTGTAGTAATCCAGACGAGGACGAGCCGGCAGCGGAATCGCGTACGACATACGAATCTCCTTTCATGCATGCCCGGAGTCCGCACCCAACAGGCAGAAAGAAAATTCGCGACTTAGATCGACCAACTCAGTGGGTGGGCACGGCCCTTTCCGCGGACTGGATGCGCCCCTCGCGCTGCAAACGTTGTATCACGAGCACGAACGCATGTGTGGCAGACAACAAAGGAGCAGCGATTTTTAGGGTTGAGTCTGCGGAGTCTATGTTTGGCGAATGTGGCCGATGAGAGGGGTTTAAGCCACTCTCTCCGTGACACTTTCACTGCCGAATGCGGAATCACTGCGCCGTTTCGACGAAGTGGTCCTTGGCGACCACGCTGTACTCGGCCGCATTCGGATCCGCGATCTTGTACATCGTTCCCTCGACTTGCTTCCCGTGGATCGTCAGGATGACATAGTTAAACACCGGGAAAGCGGGATCGTGATACTCGTCCTGCGGCCCGCGCACGAGCACCGGGTAAGGCGCCGCACCTCCGCCGCCGCTGATGATGTGCGTGATGCCGTTAAATTCGAAGCGTTCATAGTTATGGATGTGCCCATATACGACAAGGAACTTCTGGCGTGCCGTGAGCGCGCGCGCTTCCAGATAACGCCGCAGCGCGACGCCTTCCGGCGCCGGAATATTCGCGATGAACTCGCTTTGTGTGTCCGCGATCAATGGCACATGCATCTGCAGGATCACAAAGTCCGCCTGCGCCGGTATATGGTCGAGCTGCTTCCGCAGCCACTCGGCCTGTTCTCCAGTGGCCCACATCGGCTCGGTCGAGTTCAGGTTGATGATGAACACATTTCCCAGCAGCACCGAATAGAAGCTGTTCCCCTTCAGTTGCGGGAATGCAGCGGCCCAGTTCACCTGCCCCTCACGAGGGTGGAGCCGCAGCTCGTGGTTTCCCACCGTCGGATATACCCGATCCCCCTTGGCCCAGGACGCCGCTTCCTTTTCAAAAACCTCCCAGTCGCGAGGATCGCTTCCATGAAAAGGAACATCGCCCGTGATCAGCATCGCGTCGGCGTGCAGAGTCCCGACCTTCTCCGCCAGCCACTTTCGCGCGCGCGGATTCGTGTCCTTGGTGTTGGAGGGGTCTGTAAAGCGCATATCGCCGTACACCAGGATGCGTAGATCCTGCTGCGGGCTAATACCCGGCACCACGAATGTCGGCTGATCCGGATGGTCGAGGGACGACTGCCCGCGCGCTGCTCTCCACGGCATGAGGAAGGCGAAGAGAAAGCTCGCCAAAGTAGCTGCCGCGAGCCACTGCCGCCGAGCGGCCATTGGTCTCACAGCCCTCCCCCGACGAAGTGGACGACCTCAAAACGGTCTCCGCTCTCCACCGGAGTCGTGGCCCACATATCCCGGCGGACTATCTCTCCATTGCGCTCGACGGCGATGCGATCCGCTTTCATCCCCAGCGCTCGAATCAAGGCGTCAACGGTTGCAGCCTGCGGTTCGATGCTGACCTCGCGCGGCTGGCCATTGAGAACGATCTCCATCATCCGAGAGTATCAGTCGTATCGCGCGCGATTGCGGTCCTCTTCGAGGCTATCGGCCGAACAGGCGGCCAACGATACGCTTATAAAGCGAAGGCACCAACGGACAGGCGTAATAGACCTGGCGATTCGCGGCCATAAGCAGTTGCATTGCCTCCACGCGTGGATCCCGGCTGTGGATGGACGAGAGCGAACCTGACTCATGCGCGTACTCGTCCGCCAGGTATTCGATGGCATGGCCGAGAATCTCCAGCGCAAAGCCGGCCTCAGGTGTGGTCCGCCGCCGCGCAGAACGCGATCCCATGCCTGTGGGCATGGCATGGACAGTCGTACGCACCACCGGAGGATGGATCTTCGGGATGTCTCTCTGAATATCTTTCTGTATATCGACGACACGATTCGTATCTGTGCCGGGATTCGCCGCAGGTGATGCTTTCAGATTGGGAAGAGAAGGAGATGCTGCCATCGGGGGACCCTCCGCGAATTGCCTACCTCTTGCAACATATCGGCAGTTATCGGAGAGCGGTGATGATTTGTCTTCTTTTTTTCTTCGCCGTTCCCTCCACGGGAAGGGGACACCGAATCGGGAACCCGCCGCGCTCTCGCCTGAGGCACCAAAGGGAGTTTCGGGGACGCCGCTTTCACTGGAAACATGCCACTTAACCACACTTGCTTGACTGAGTTGCAGCGTCACCCTAATCTCGAAGGAGACGCCGCGCGGTGCAGATACGGCCTCCCCGAGCAAAGACCGCATGCAGACAACACATTACTTCTGGAATTACCTTCCCCTGCTCCTGCAGATCCTTGCCGCGGTCGGCATGGGAGCGGCCATGGTCAGCGGCTCCTTCTTTATCGGCAAGCATCGCCGGACCATCTCGAAGCTCGAAACCTATGAGTGTGGCATCGTCGCTGAAGGGGACGCTCGCGGCCGCTTCTCGGTCCGCTTCTACATGGTCGCCATGTTGTTCATCCTGTTCGATGTGGAAGCCGTCTTCCTGTTGCCCTGGGCGGTGATCTACCGTCACCTCCCGGCAATCACCGGTTCGCGCTTCTTCGGCTTCTGGGAGATGCTCGTCTACCTGGGATTCGTGGTAGTCGGTTTCTTCTACATCGTCAAAAAAGGCATTCTCGACTGGGCTGCAGACAGGGGGGACCTCTAACGCATGCAGGATGCCTATGACAAAGCCGCAGTCCTTGCGGAACACGGCACCAATCCAGCAATCCAGGCCATCCAGGCTGCATTGCCGGATGCGTTGCTCGATGCCAAGTTCGATCGCGGCGAGCTGACACTGAAGATTGCGCGCGAACACATCCGCGCGACAGCCGCGCTGGTGCAGAAGGCGAGCTACAACTTCCTCGAAGACGTCACCTGCGTGGACTACTATCCGGTCGAGCCGCGCTTTCAGGTCATCTATCACATCGTGTCGCACAGCCTGAAGTCGCGCGTGCGTCTCGCCGCGCCGGTCGTCAGCATGGACCTCGAGATCGACAGCATTACGCCGGTCTGGCCGTCGGCCGACTATTACGAGCGTGAAGTCTTCGACCTCTTCGGCATCCGGTTTGGCGGGCACCCCAACCTGCGCCGCATCATGATGCCCGATGAATGGGAAGGCTATCCCTTGCGCAAGGATTATCCGGTGGAGGGCTACCGCTGATGGCAACAACACCTGAAACCCCGGTCGCTGAAGTCACGAACGCGACCACCGAGAGCTCCACCTTCGCCGGTCCGAACGAGCCCACGCCGGTGATGCCGTACGCGGCCGACTTTGCCATCGCGCCCCTGCTCGAACCCAGACTCCAGGAGGGTGCGCGCGACCGCACCATGATCCTGAACATGGGCCCGCAGCACCCCTCGACTCACGGCGTGCTGCGCCTGGTGCTCGAGATCGACGGCGAGACCGTGCTGCGCGTAGTGCCCGACATCGGATTCCTGCACACTGGCATCGAGAAGACCTGCGAGGCCAAGTTCTATCAGCAGGTCGTGCCGCTCACCGATCGCATCGACTATCTCTGTCCGCTCACCAACAATCTCTGCTACTGCCTGGCGGTCGAAAAGCTTCTCCAGATTGAGATACCGCCCCGCGCGCAGTACCTGCGTGTGCTGCTCAACGAACTGACCCGTATCCAGTCGCACCTGGTCTGGCTGGGCACGCACGCGATGGATATCGGCGCGCTCACCGTCTTTCTCTACTGCTTTCGCGAGCGCGAGGAGTTGCTGAAGATCTTCGAGCACGTCTCCGGCCAGCGCATGATGACCTCCTACTTCCGTGTGGGCGGCATCGCTATGGAGCCGCCGGTCGATTTCTATGAGCGGGTGCAGAAGCTGCTCGACATCATGCCGTCGAAAATCGACGAGTATCAGAACCTGCTGACCGGCAATCCCATTTGGATCAGCCGCACCAAGGGTGTCGGGCACTTGTCTGCAGAAGATGCGATCGCCCTCGGCGTCACCGGACCACCGCTGCGCGCCAGCGGGGTCGATTGGGATCTGCGCCGCGATATGCCCTACTCCGGCTATGAAAAGTTCCAGTTCAAGGTGCCGATCTCGAACGATTGCGATGTATGGGCGCGCTATGTCATCCGCATGGACGAGATGCGCGAGTCGGTGAAGATCTGCCAGCAGGCGCTGGACGGCATGCCCGAAGGCCCGATCAAGGCCGATGCCCCGAAAGTCGTTCTGCCCGATCGCGAAGTCATGAAGACCCAGATGGAGTCGCTCATCTACCACTTCAAAATCGTTACGGAAGGATTTGCGGTGCCTGCAGGCGAGGTCTACCAGGCCATCGAATCGCCGCGCGGCGAAATGGGCTACTACGTCGTCTCCGATGGCACAGCGAAACCGTATCGTGTGCACATGCGCAATCCGTCCTTTGCAACTCTGCAGGCGGTCGACAAGATGTGCGCCGGGCGGCTGCTGGCCGATGTTGTCGCGGTCATCGGATCCATCGACATCGTCCTCGGGGAGATTGACCGGTGAGCGCGACTGCAGTGGGCGATCCAATCGATCCGGCCGTTGCGCGGGAGTTGTGGACTTCCTTCATCTCGCTCCTGCGGAGCTACACAGCGGCCCACGGACTCAATGGAACGAGACAGGCAGTGCTGGAAGTGAGCGACGATCATCTGCTGGTCCGTGCGGGTGAGCGGCTTCTGAGCATCCGCTTCGACGGCGAGCACGGAAGCCTCACTCGTGAGACCGGATCAGCCACAGAGTTCACCATCGACGAGCACGGCCGGGTTATCACGCAAGGCAGTCCTGAGGAGATGGACATGGTGGCAGAGCGGCTGGCGCGGGAGATCATGCGATGAATGCAGCACCCAAGACAATCTTTTCTCCGGAACTGGCAGCGCGCTTCGATAAGCTGGTCACGCTCTACCCTGCGCGTCGCTCGGCGCTCATCCCCATGCTGCTCTATGCGCAGGATGAGGTCGGCGCCGTCACCGACGAAGTGATCGCCGAGATCGCGCACCGCATCGGCATCACCGAGCTCGATGTACGCAATGTCATCAGCTACTACTCGCTGCTGCACACCAAGCCGCATGGCAAGTTTCACGTCCAGGTCTGCACCAACATCTCCTGCATGCTGCGCGGCGGCAACGAAATGCTTGCGCACTGCAAGGAGCGCCTCGGCATCGGCAATAAGGAGACCACTCCAGACGGCCTGTTCTCACTTGAAGAAGTTGAGTGCATCGGCGCATGCTGCTGGGCACCGGCCGTGCAGGTCAACTATGACTTCCACGACAACCTGACCAACGAGAAGATGGACGCCGTGCTCGAAAGCTACCGTCAGAAAGCGAGCGGTCGCTAGTGCCTGAACTCGTTTCGCATCCCGAGGAAGTCAAGGTCATCTCGCGCCGCTGGGGCCAGGGCGCCGCGGACATCGACAAGTACATCGAACTGGGCGGCTATGCTGCGCTGCGCAAGTGCATCGAACAAGGCCCGGAGTGGGTCATCAATGAGATGAAAGCCTCCGGCCTGCGCGGGCGTGGCGGCGCCGGCTTCCCTACTGGCATGAAGTGGTCCTTCGTGCCCAAGCAGAGCGAGAAGCCGAAATACGTCCTCGTCAATGGCGACGAGAGCGAGCCCGGCACTTGCAAAGACCACCTCATCTTTCTGCACGATCCGCACGCCATCATCGAAGGCACCATGATCGCCGGCCTCGCTATCGGTGCGAAGGTGGGCTTCATCTATCTGCGCGGTGAGTATCGCTATCTCATCCAGATCATGGAACGAGCTCTGGCTCAGTGCTACGAGCGCGGCATCCTGGGCAAGAACATCTTCGGGAGCGCGTTCGATTTCGACGCCATCTCGCATACCGGCGCTGGTGCCTACGAGGTCGGCGAAGAGTCGGCGCTGATGGAATCGCTCGAAGGCAAGCGTGGCGTGCCCCGCATCAAACCGCCCTTCCCGGCAGTCGTTGGCCTCTACGGCGGCCCTACAGTCATCAACAATGCCGAAACCATCGCCAGCGTGCCCTACATCATTGAGATGGGCGGCGCCGCGTACGCGAAAATCGGCACCGAGCGCAATGGCGGCACGCGCCTGTTCGGCATCAGCGGCCACGTGAATCGCCCCGGCGTCTACGAACTGCCCATGGGCTACAACCTCAAAAAGATGATCTATGAGGTTGCCGGTGGCATTCCCAACGGCAAAGCGCTGAAGGCGGTCGTGCCCGGTGGCGCATCTTGCCCCATCCTGCGCGCCGACGAGATCGATGTAGGCATGGACTTCGACCAGATGGGCAAAGCCGGAACCATGCTCGGCTCGGCCGGCGTTGTCGTGCTCGATGAGACAGTTTCGATCGTCGAGTTCGCGCTCCGGACCATCAAGTTCTATCAGCACGAGAGCTGCGGCTGGTGCATCCCCTGCAGGGAGGGCACTGACTGGCTGAAGAAAACCATGACCCGCTTCTACGAGGGATATGGCACGGTGAAGGACATCGACAACATGCGCTATCTCGCCGAAAACATGCTGGGTCGCACCTTCTGCCCGCTCGGGGACGCGGCCGCCATGCCCATGATCGGCTTCTTCAAAAAATTCCGCGAAGAGTTCGAAGCATACATCAAGGCCAATCCCGCCGCGGCCGAGTCGCAGGCGTTGGTCGAATTAGTGACTGCGTGAAGTATCGTGAATTTATACGGCTTATTGAACAGGATGGTTGGGTTCTGGACGGGTACAACCGGAAGTCACCGGCACTATCACCATCCACAGAAGCCGGTGACGGTGGCTGGCATTGGCAACGTTGACATCCCGAGAGGCACGCTGAACGCTATGCTCAAACAAGCGGGGTTGAAGAAATAATGAAATATACCGTTATCTACGAAAAGTCCGCGAACGGCTATGGAGCGTACGTTCCGGATCTACCCGGCCTTGGCGTCGTTACTCCCACACTTGAGGAGACGCGGAAGCTCATTTTGGAAGGTATTCCTGCCCATATCCGCGCGATGCGTGCACACGGCGAAGCTATCCCCGAACCGACCTCCTCTGCGGAAGAGATCGAGATACCCGCGCTGGCCTGAACACACAGCGCGAAAGAGAGTTCATGGCTGACGTAAATTTCACTGTAGACGGCAAGAAGCTGACCGCACCCGCGGGCACACTGCTCATTGAAGCGTGCCGCGCCGGGGGCATCGAGATCCCTGCCTTCTGCTACTATCCCGGGCTTTCCTTGCAGGCCGCCTGCCGCATGTGTGTCGTGCGCATCGAGAAGATGCCCAAGCTGCAGACCGCCTGCACCACCCCTGTCGCCGAAGGCATGGTTGTGCAGACGGAGACGCCGGAGATCGCGCAGGCCCGCAAAGCCACTATCGAATTGCTCCTCGGCAACCATCCGCTCGACTGCCCGGTCTGCGACGCGGGCGGCGAGTGCGAGCTGCAGGACATGACCTTCAAGTACGGAGCGCCGACCTCGCAGTATGTCGAGATCAAGCAGCACCGCGACGAACAGCAATGGTCGCCCGTCGTCTTCTTTGACCGGCCCCGCTGCATTCTCTGCTATCGCTGCGTCCGCATGTGCGGCGAGGGCATGGATGTCTGGGCGCTGGGCGTGCAGAACCGCGGCGTCTCCAGCGTGATCGCGCCCAATCGTCAAGACCATCTGGATTGCGAAGAGTGCGGCATGTGCATCGATGCCTGCCCGGTGGGTGCGCTCACCTCCGGCACCTACCGCTACAAGACGCGGCCCTGGGAGATGAACCACGTCGCCACCGTCTGCACCCACTGCGGAGATGGCTGCAAGACTACGCTCGGTGTACGCCGGGCCGATGATGGCATGGAGATCGTGCGTGGCGACAACCGCGACAAGAGCGGCATCAATGAGGATTTCCTCTGCATCAAGGGCCGTTACGCATTCGACTTTGCGAATCACCCCGATCGTCTGACCAAACCCCTCATCCGCCAGGCCGACGGCAGTTTCGCCACCGCAACCTGGGAGCAGGCGCTCGAGCACGTCGCCAGGAGACTGAAAGACGTTCGCGACACGAAGGGTCCCGGCGCGATCGGCGTCATCGGCTCCAATCGCACCACCAACGAAGAGAATTACCTGCTGCAGAAGTTTGCGCGCACCGTGCTCGGCACAAACAATATCGATCACCACCGCACTGCCGATTACGTCAGCTTCGTTCGCGCTCTTTCCGGCCACGGCGACCGCGCTGCTTCCCTGCGCGATGCAGGCACTGCCCCCGCAATCCTGCTGCTCGGCAACGACCCAACCGAGCAGCATCCCGCGCTCGCATGGGCGCTGCGCACCAATGTCCGGCTCAACGCAGCGAAGCTCTTCCTGGTCAACACGAACGACATCAAGTTACGCCGTCAAGCCAAAGCCTTCCTCCAGATCCCGGAGGGCGGCTACGCCGATGCCGTCCGCTTCCTTGGCTCCAACGACAGTGAGCTCGCCGGCGTGGAAGACGCCGCCTCCTTCCGCGATGCGCTGCGTGCCGAGCAGAAGCTGCTTATCCTCTTCGGCTCGGAGTTCCGCGGCCACGATATCGATACGCTGGTCTCTTTTGGGCTGTCCTTGCCCGACACACGCTTCGCCTGCCTCGCCGACTACGCCAACTCGCGAGGGGCAGCCGACATGGGCCTGCTGCCCGATATGCTGCCCGGTTACCGGCATGTCAGCGCGCCAGGGCCCTTCGCCGAAGAGTTCCCCAACCTGCCGCAGACCCCCGGTAAAGACCTGATTGAGATGTTCGACGACGCCGAGCGCGGCGAATTGGGCGCGCTCTATGTCGTCGGCGCGAATCCGGTCTCGCGCTACAACATCGATCCAGCATCGCTCAAAAATACCTTCGTCGTCGTGCAGGAGATGTTCCTCACGGAAACAGCGCAGATCGCCGACGTCATCCTCCCTGTTGCCAACCTTTACGAAAAAGGCGGAACCGTCACCAACAGCTACGGCGATCTGCAGCTCGTCAAAAAGGCCGGCGACCGCGCTGGCGTGCGCAGCGATCTGGAGCTCATCGTGCGCATCGCCGACCGCATGGGCGCCAAGCCACAGCAGCTCGTTTCCTTCGGTCGGGGATTGCGCGCCGATACCGGCCAGTCGCGCGGCGCGCAATCGGGAGAGGCCGATCGCCACTCCATCTGGCTTGCCTCGCGTCAGATCGAACCCAAGGTCAGCCCTTTCGATCCCTATGCAGTGCTCGACGAGATTGAGCGGCTTGTTCCCGGCTACGACGTCGAGCGTATGAACCTGCTTGCCGGCAACGATGTCCCAACCCGGCTGCTATCCATCGAGCCCGCTGCCCCCGCAACCCGGCGCGACCTTGTCCTGCCCGCGGAAGACGCGCTCTTCACCTCCGGCACGCTCGGTCACTATAGCGCCAAACTTGCCGAAGTTCACGAGTCACACCGGAAGTCGCCCACAGAGAGTGCGGCTGATTAAGCCCTCGAATCATTGGCAGTAGAGATTTTTGGAAAGAGAGCCTGAGTGAGTCCGCTGCTGATATACGTGCTGTTGAGCATCGCCAAGATCGTCGTTGTGCTGGTGATCCTGCTCACCTGCGTCGCCTACACCGTCCTGCTTGAGCGCAAAGTGGTGGGTCGCATTCAGAACCGCTTTGGACCAAATCGCGTCGGTCCCTTCGGCCTTCTGCAGCCACTCGCCGATGGACTGAAGCTCTTCCTCAAGGAAGACATCATGCCGGCGTCGGTCTACCGGCCGCTCTACATTCTGGCGCCGGTCATCGCGCTTGCCTGCGCGCTGATCTCGATCGCGGTTGTGCCCTTCGGCGCGAACATCCAGTACCACTATCACGGCATGGGCATCGATCTCTTCGAGATCTCCGATCTCAATATCGGTCTGCTGGTCATCCTCGGCATTACTTCCATCGGCGTCTATGGCATCGCGCTCTCCGGCTGGGCTTCCAACAACAAGTACTCGCTGCTCGGCTCCCTGCGCTCCAGCGCCCAGATGGTCAGCTACGAGCTCGCGCTCGGTCTCTCGCTCATCGGCGTCGTTATCCGCGCCGGCTCTCTGCGGCTGCGCGATATCGTCGACATACAGGCTACGCACGGCATCCTTTCTTGGAATGTCTTTGGCGGATTCCAGATCATTGCCTTCTTCATCTACCTCATCTCCGCCTATGCAGAGACGAATCGCGCGCCCTTCGACCTGGTCGAAGCGGAAAGCGAGCTAACCGGCGGGTACCACACCGAGTACAGCTCCATGAAGTTCGCCATGTTCTTCATGGCCGAATATGCAAACATGATCACAGTCGGTTGCGTGGCCACGCTGCTCTTTTTCGGGGGCTGGACCAGCCCCTTCGGCAACCTGCTTCCCACGCCCCACTGGATCGTCATTCAGGCGCTGCTGCCGGTCTTCTGGTTCGTTCTCAAAGTCTTCTTATTCGTATTTCTCTACATCTGGGTACGCGGCACCACGCCACGTTTCCGCTATGACCAGTTGATGGGCTTCGGCTGGAAGTTTCTCGTGCCGCTTGCCATCGCCAACATCATCGTCGCCAGCCTGATCTTCGCGCCACGGTGATTTACTATGAAGCTTCCGCGGTCTGTAGTCCTTCCTGCTAGTGAACGGCTTTCGGCATGTATCTAGTCATCTTCTTTATCTTCGGAGCACTGTGCATCGGCGGCGCGCTGAATCTGCTGCTGCAGCGGCATCCGATCAACAGCGCTCTCTCGCTGATCGTCGTCATGACGTCGCTGGCGGTCCTCTACCTGCTGCTCGGAGCCGAGTTCCTTGCCGCCGCGCAGGTCATCGTCTACTCGGGCGCCATCATGGTGCTATTCACCTTCGTCATCATGTTGCTGAACGCCGGTAGAGAGGAGCGGACGCGCGGTAGCCGCGCCGCATACATGGTCGGCTTTCCCGGTGTAGCCGCGCTGCTAGGCCTGCTCACGTACATCTTTCTCTCCGTTCGTACGCCGCTGGGGAACGCGCGTCTCGGCGGCGCATCGCTGGTCACTACATCCGAGCTCAGCCGTGTCCTGTTCCGCGACCTGCTTCTCCCCTTCGAGGTCACGTCCGTCCTGATCCTGATCGCCATCCTCGGCGCCGTGGCCTTGGCGCGAAAGGAGTCCTGACGTGGTTGTCCCTATCGCTTACTACCTCGTGCTCAGCGCGATTCTCTTCTCCATCGGCGTCGCCGCTTTTCTCATCAAGCGCAATATCATCACCGTTTTCCTGTCCATTGAGCTGATGCTTAACGCCGTCAACCTGACCTTCGTTGCCTTCGCCCATCGATGGCATCAGGTCAGCGGCCAGATCTTTGTCTTCTTCGTGATGGTGGTGGCGGCGGCCGAAGCCGCTGTGGGGCTGGCCATCATCATCGCAATCTTCCGCACCCGGAACACGCTCAACGTGGACCAAATCAATCTGATGAAACTATGAACGACGGCCTCCATCTCTGGCTTATTCCGGTCCTGCCACTCCTCGGCTTTTTGCTGAATGGCCTGTTCGGCAATCGTCTGCCGAAGGCACTGGTCTCGACCATCGCGCTCGTCTTCAGCGCGGCGCCGTTCCTGCTGGTGCTCCACGTCTACACGAGCTTCTCCGCGCTCTCGCTTCCCTACATCGAGCGGCACTCCTCCTGGATCGCCACTTCCGCCTTTCATGCAGACTTCGCCTTCGCACTCGATCAGCTCACGCTGGTCATGCTGCTCATCGTCACCGGAGTCGGCTTCCTCATCCATCTCTACTCGGTCGGCTACATGGCGCACGAAGACGGCTATTGGCGATTCTTCGCCTATCTCAACCTCTTCATGTTCTTCATGCTCACGCTGGTGCTGGCGGAAAACTTTTTGCTGATGTTTGTGGGCTGGGAAGGTGTCGGCCTCGCCTCCTATCTGCTGATCGGCTTCTACTTCAAGAAACACTCCGCCGCGAAAGCCGGCATCAAGGCCTTCGTCGTCAATCGCATTGGCGACTTCGGGTTCCTGCTCGCGATGTTCCTGCTGATCACCCACTTCGGCACGCTCAGCTTCAACGAGGTCGCCAGCCAAATCGCCCAGCATCCCGACTGGCACGGCGGCGTTCTGACTGCAATCGCATTGCTGTTGGTGCTAGGCGCAACCGGCAAGTCCGCACAAATTCCCCTCTACGTCTGGCTGCCAGACGCCATGGAAGGTCCCACCCCGGTCTCGGCACTCATCCATGCCGCCACCATGGTCACGGCCGGCGTCTACATGATCGTGCGCACGCATGCGCTCTTTGATCGCGCACCGCTCGCTCTCAGCGTCGTCGCCGTCATCGGCGCAGCCACGGCATTTTTTGCCGCGACAGTCGGCGTCCTGCAGACAGACATCAAACGCGTGCTCGCCTACTCCACCATCTCGCAGCTGGGCTACATGTTTCTCGCGTGCGGCGCCGCAGCCTACTCGGCCGCGATCTTCCACCTGCTCACGCACGCCTTCTTCAAGGCGCTGCTCTTCCTTGCGGCAGGCTCGGTTATTCATGCCGTCGGGGGCGAGCAGGACATGCGCGTCATGGGCGGCCTGCGCCGCTATATCCCGGTCACCTTCTGGACCATGACCATGGCGGTCTTCGCCATCTCCGGCTTTCCACCCTTCGCGGGATTCTTCTCGAAGGACGCAATCCTCGCCGAGGTCTTCCACTCGCCCAACGGCGGTCCGCTGCTGTGGGCTGTCGGACTGGTTACGGCCGGCATCACCTCCTTCTATATGTTCCGCCTCTGGTACATGACCTTCTTCGGCCATCTGCGACTGCAGCGGGAGACCGCTCACCACGAGGTTTTGCCGATTGCATTGGACGATGAGCTGCTCGCCGCTGAGCACTCCACCAACGGTCATCACGCGCAGGCGCATGAGCATGCCCACGGCATTCACGAGAGTCCCTGGTCGATGCTGCTTCCACTCGTGCTGCTCGCTGTCCTCTCCGTTACAGGAGGGTGGATCGGCGTTCCGCACTCGCTCGGTGGTGTGGATCGTTTCGCCCGCTTCCTCGATCCGGTCACCCATGGCACCGGTGCTCCCGCCTCCTTCGAGCAGGTTTCAATTGCGATGCGCACAGGCGCCCCAATTCCCACCACCGAGCCTCCATCCACGCCGGAAGACCCGAAAACCGAACGCGTGCTGATGGGCTGCTCCGTTCTAGCCGCGCTGCTTGGTTGGTTGCTCGCAGACACGCTCTACCGTCGTAAGCCGCAGCTTCCCGCCAAATTGGCGGCGAGTTCGCGTGCACTGTACGGCCTCATCGTCAACAAATATTGGATCGACGAGATATACGGCTTCCTCTTCGTCAAGCCGCTGCTGATCGTCTCTCGCTACGTGCTCTGGGGCGGATTCGATCGCGGCGTCATCGGTGGCGGCAGCCGCGCGCTCGCCGGTGGAACGCAAGGCGTGGGCGCTGTCTTGCGTCGCATCCAGTCCGGTAACATTCGCTCCTACGCCGGCTGGCTCGCCCTGGGGGCCGCAGCTATTCTGCTGCTCTCTTTCTTCGGCTTTGGAGCGCATCTCCACGTGGGGGTGCGGTGAATATGAGCTCCATAGACCACTCCATTCTCACCTGGATCCTGCTGCTGCCCGCCTTCGGCGCAGTGGTCGCGGCGCTTCTGCCAGAGCGGGGCAAGCTGGTGCAGAGCTGGACGCTGCTCATCGCGCTCGCCACCTTCGCGCTCACGCTCCACCTGCCCACGCACTTCGATTACAACCACCCCGGGTTCCAGTTCGAAATCAACCGGCTCTGGATCGTCTCGCCACCGATTCGCTATCACCTTGGCATCGATGGCCTCTCCATGTGGCTGGTCGTCCTCACTGGCTTTCTCGCACCCATCGGCGTGCTTGCCTCATGGCGCGCGATTGACACGCGTGTGAAGGAGTTCTACTCCCTCTTTCTCCTGCAGCAGACCGCCATGCTGGGCGTCTTTCTCGCGCTCGACCTGATGGTCTATTACGCCTTCTGGGAGCTCACGCTTGTGCCGATGGCGATCCTGATCGCCATGTTCGGCCGCGATCCGGGCAGCCGTAACAGCTCGCGGGCAGCCATCAAATTCTTCCTCTATACTTTCATTCCCTCCGCACTTTTTCTGGTCGGCATCCTCGCGCTCTACACGCGCACCGGCACCTTCGACTATCTCGAGCTGAAATCCCAGCTCGTCCAAAACCCATCGCTCTTCTCGCCTGCGGCGATGTGGCTGATCTCGATCTCGTTTCTCGTCGCCTTTGCCGTCAAGGTGCCTGTCTTCCCGCTGCACGGCTGGCTCGGCGATGTCTTCAGCGAAGCCCCCACCGCTATGGCCATGGTCGTCGCCGGCAAGCTCGGCCTCTATTCGCTGATCCGTTTTCACCTCGGACTCTTTCCCTTCGAGTCCCGCCGCGTCGCGCACTGGATGATCATGCTGGCCGTGCTCGGCATTCTCTACGGCGCGCTGGTCGCGCTGGTCCAGAACGATCTGAAGCGTCTGCTCGCTTTCGGCACCATCTCCAGCCTCAGCTTCTGCACGCTGGGGATCTACACCTTCGCCATCAACGGTCTCGATGGCGCGGTCTTCCACATCCTCAGCGAGTCGATCACCGGTGGCGCTCTGCTGGTCCTCTTCGGCGTGATGTACGAACGCTATGGCACCTACGAGATTGAGCGCTACGGCGGACTCGCAGCCAGGATCCCGCGGCTGGCCACGCTCTTCCTCCTCACCGTGCTCGCGCTCATCGGGCTTCCGATACTCAATGGCTTCGTCGGCGAGTTCCTCACTCTCTCCAGCGGCTTTGCCACCAGCCACCTCTGGGGCGCCCTCGGCACGGTCGGCGTCATTCTCAGCGCGGCTTACATGCTGTGGATGGTGCAGCGCGTCTTCTATGGTCCCGAATCGCCGCTGGTACATCGCTCACCCGCTCATGATCTCGCAGCGCGCGAACATCTCGCCTTGTGGCCTATGGCTGCCCTGATGGTCATCATGGGTGTCTTCTCGCCTTACTGGATACGTGCTATCGATCGCGGCGTGCATGCATTGAGCAACGCACCTGCCGCCACCCATCCGGCGGCACTCGCATCCGGCCCCTCGCATGATGAGGAGGCGCAATAACATGCCGGTCTATTCTGTCTACCGCATCCTGCCCGAAGTCATCCTCACCCTCGCCGGCGTCCTCATCATGCTGGTCGATCCGCTGTTGCCGCGCACCACCAGCCGCAAAGCCGTCGGATGGTTTGGCGTGCTCGCGACTCTGGCCGCCTTCGCCGCCAGCGCCTGGCAGCTCTCCCTCCCTGCCGGCACCGCCTACTTTGGAGTGGTTCAGACCGATGCCTTCAGCGTCTTCTTCCATCTGCTGATCTGCGGCACGGTCCTAATCGCGCTGCTTGCCGCGATCGACTCTGTGCGTCCGGAGACGCATGACATGGGCGAGTTCTTCGCCCTCATCCTCTTTGGCACCGTCGGCATGCTGCTCATGACCTCAGCCGTCGAGCTGCTGCTGGTCTTCATCGGTCTCGAGATCTCGTCGATCTCCACCTACATCCTCGCGGGCTTCCGCAAGCGCACCGGCAGAAGTCCCGAAGCCGCGATCAAATATTTCCTGCTCGGCTCCTTCGCCACCGCATTCTTCCTCTATGGCATCGCGCTCACCTTTGGCGCGACTGGCACAACACGCATCGCGGCAATCGCCGCCGCGCTCCCGCACACCACCACCCCCATCCTCGCCTGGACCGCCGTCGCCCTCATCCTCATCGGACTCGGCTTCAAGGTTTCCGCCGCGCCCTTCCATGTCTGGACGCCTGATGTCTACGAAGGCGCGCCCTCGCCTGTCGTTGCTCTTATGTCGACCGCGCCTAAGGCGGCAGCCTTTGCCGTCCTGCTGCGCATCTTCTACGGCGCATATCCGTCGATCCAGCAGCACTGGTGGAGCCTCTTCTGGATTCTCGCCGCCGTCTCCATGACGCTCGGCAACCTGGCTGCGCTTCGCCAGCAGAGCGTGAAGCGCATGCTGGCCTACTCATCCATCGCCCATGCCGGGTATCTGCTGGTCGCTTTCACCAGCTTCTCCCCACAAGGCGTCGCCGCTGCCGCTTTCTACGTGCTGTGCTACGTCGCCATGAACGTCGGCATCTTCGCCGTCATCAGCCACGTCGGCGGTTACGATGACCACCTCTGGTCCATCACCGACTACCGTGGCCTTGCCTACCGCTCCCCTGTGCTCGCGGGGGCCATGGCATTCTTCCTGCTCTCATTGATCGGCATTCCTTTCACCGGCGGCTTCTTTGCCAAGTTCTATGTCTTCTCCGCAGCTCTGCAACATGGCATGGTCGGCCTCGCCATCATCGGCCTGATCAACAGCGGCATCGCGGCGTTCTACTATCTACGCCTGCTGACCGCCCTCTATGCGAAGCCGGCCGAGGGCTCGCCGGTCCTCGCCGTCCCGCGCATGTCCGTGACCTTGGGCTTCGCGATTCTGCTGGCCGCTTCAGCGACTCTATTGCTGGGCATCGTGCCGCGCTCTTCGCTCGATCTGGCGCAGCGCGGTGCCTCCACATTTTTTGCCGCAGCTCCGCCGCCACCGCCGCCGGCATCCGCGGGACCTGCTTTGAGGGCCAACCCCGCTTTGAAGGGCAATTAGAGCGGATTTCCCATAGGCGCACACCGGAGCCAACAAAGATTGCGCGGCTTGTCCGTTAAGAAAATCCGCTCTAGGAGCGTTCACTCACTCTTCAAGCGCAGGTCTCTTCGCTCGAAGATCCGCACCGCCGCTTCGAAGATCGCTCCACTCAACAGCAGACCTTCGAGCAAACCCGCGCCGAAGACCACCCGCGTGTGCTCCGTGATCGGCCCGCTTAACAGGATTTGCAGCAGACGGCCCTGGGCAAGCTGCCAGCCCGGCGGCAACAGCAGGGGCAGGCTGAGCGCCGCCAGGCTCAACACTCCGGCAACTACCCCGGGCAGCGTTAACGATGCCAGCACCGCCAGGGATGCGGCCGTCAGACTGAGTATCAGTAGTGCTCCAAGCGTCTGCCATAACGCGAATGCCGGTACGCCCAGCACCGGCCCTGTCAGCGCCAGGTCGAGCACATAGAGCACCAGCGGCAAAAATGCCGTCAGCCATAGCGCTCCCAGGTATTGCCGACGGCTCACCGCACGCGAGAGCACCAGCACAATACGTCGCGAACGCTGTTCATTGCCCAGCAGCGCACCGCCCGCAAAAGCAACAAGCGCCAGTCCGTAGATGCTCTGCTGCTCCAGCGCGGCTTCGACATCCTCTGGCGCAGGATGCAAGCTGCCGACAAGCAGGATTGCCGCCATGCCCCATGGCCACAGCACCAGCAAAAGCCACAGCCAGCGATTCGCCCAAAGCAATCGCCACGAAATTCCCAGGCTCTTCATGCGCCCTGCGCCTCGCTGTGCTTCTCCTTCGTGTCCCCCGCCTTTGTCCATTGCAGAAACAAAGTAGTCAGATCGCCGCGCACCGGCGTTGCGCTCACCAGTTCGGCTCCGCGCGTCCAGACCGACTCCAGAAATTGCCGCACCTCATCTGTCTTGATCCTCCACGTCGCAGCGCTGCCTGGCACGCCCCATTGCGCCGCAAACTCGGTATCTGGCGAGAAGTTTCGCAGCACAATCTCCATCTCGCCTGTAGACGCGAGCAACTCATCCAGCCGTCCATAGCGCAGCAGCCTGCCTTCGTGCAGGAAGGCGACTCGGTCGCTCACCAACGCGACTTCGTTGAGCTGGTGCGAGCTGAGAAGGATCGCAGCACCCGCCGCGCGCAGCTCCTGAAGCAACGTGCGCACGTCGAGCACGCCTTGGGGATCAAGAGCCGATGCAGGCTCGTCCATGATAAGTACGCGCGGCGCATGCACCAGTGCCTGCGCCAATCCGAGCCGCTGCTGCATTCCGCGCGAGAAACGGCGCACATCGCGCTTCCATTCGGTCAGGCCGACCCGTATCAGCACGCGCTCCATCGCCTCGCGTGAAGGGGATTGATCATTCAGCGCCGCGGCAAAGCGCAACGCACTTAACGCATTTCCTGCAAAGAAGACCGGCGCATCGGGCACAAAGCCAAGCTGGCGTCGCGCCGCGGCATCGCCAAAAGGATTGGCCATCAGCGATCCCTCACCGGAGCTGGGTATCAGGAAGCCGGTCGCAATCTGCATCGCGGTGGTCTTTCCGGCGCCATTCGGACCAACCAAGCCAAGAATCTCGCCTGAATCAACCGCAAAGCTCACGTCCTCAAGCGCGCGTGCCTCGCCAAAATATTTGGAGATACGATCGAACACCAGCGCCGGCGGCATATCAGCAATCCTAGCTGCATCGTGCGGCAGAAAAGCAAAAGCCCCCGGCTCACCGGGGGCTCTCCTTCGGAACTGCGGATGCTTACGAGGCCTTCACCTTGGCGAAGATGATGACGAAGGTGAACAGCGACAGCGACTCGATGAATGCCAGGCCAAGCGTGAGCAGCAGCAGGATGCCCGGCCGTGCCCCAGGATTGCGTGCCAGCGCCTCGGTGGCTGAGGCCGTTGCCCGGCCCTGTCCCAGGCCGCAAAGCCCAGCGGCCAGGCCCATACCCAGGCCTGCAGCAATCGAAGTAAGGCCGATGGCCATACTGTTAGAGCCGCCGGCATTCTGTGCGAATGCTGGGGCAGCCATGAACAGCACGCCCAGCACTGTGAAGAGGATTTGCAGTTTCCGCATTGTGTTTCTCCGTAGCTCCCGAAAATGTACCGTCAGTGGGTGGTTGATGCTCACCGTGCTGGCACCCTCACGCTCACGGTCGATGCAGACAAGGCGGAAGCGGTTCCCTGTCCGAAATGTCGATGAGCAGCCTGCGCAAGCACGGCTGCTGGAAACCCTAATGATCGTGCGCTGTCGCCTGTCCCAGGTAAATCATCGCCAGCAGCATGAACACATATGCTTGAATGACCGACACACCCAGGTGCAGGCCGAGAAACACGGCCGGGATGGCGATTGGCACCAGCGAGAAGAACGCCAGCGTCACCAGGTCACCGGCAAACATGTTTGCGTAAAGACGGACCGTGAGTGAGAGGACACGCGCAATGTGCGAGATGATCTCAATCGGCAACATCAGCCACGACAGCCACCAGATCGGTCCCAGGAAATGCTTGGCGTAACCGACGGGTCCTTGCTCGCGAAGGCCGTGGTACTGGTAATAAATAAATGTCAGCGTGGCAACGCCCAGCGGCACCCAGGGCTTCGCCGTTGGCGAAATAAAGCCAGGCAGCAGGCCCAGTAGGTTGCTCAGCAGGATGAAGATGAAAACCACGGTCACATAGGGCACGTACCGCTCGAAGCCGTGACCGATGATCGATTCTGCCTGCTCACTCACAAAACCATGCAGGATCTCTGCGATATGCTGCGCCGGCCCCGGCTTGTCCACGCTTAAGGTCGCCCGCACGATGACAAAAAAGAGCATCAGCGCGAGAAAGACCACGATCTCCATCGCCACCGAGTTATCAATAGGCGCTTGCGGGTACTTCGCGTGCAGGTGAAGCATCGCCAGTAGCGCGTTCGCCACGCCGGCAAAGTAGTGGTTCAGGAAGGCTGTGAATGGGAGCTGAACTGGCATAACTGTGTCGTAACGGTTCTCGGAAAGTCTTGAAATCTGCGGGAGGTCTGCCCTAGAGAGTCCAGGAGCGCAGCAATCGAATCGACTCGATCATCAGCGCCACCACGGCCAGCCCCAGGCCCGCGCAAAGCGCGTACACCGAGCCCTCCAAACTCCTAAGGCTAACATATAGAACGACTCCCGCGAGGATCAGCCGCAGGAAAAACCAGATCAGCACACCGGCAATCGGCTTGCGCTCGCGCCCCTGGTTGAAGCGGCTCAGCACCGCCAGCATCAGCCGCTGCGACTCGTAAAGCCCTGTCGCGGCAATCGCCGCTCCGATCGCAAACATCGCCGCGGATGGCCACCCCGCCGCACGCCAGATCGCCAGCGCGCCCACGACTCCCAGGATGCCCACCCAGCGCAGCGCGCGCGTCAAGGTCGTTTTCAGGTCGCGCTCCGTAAAATCCGTCACGGGCGAAGCATTCGGGTCGGTCAAGATTCAATCACGCTCTTTTCCAGAAGTGCACGCGGACGAGACCGCTCACTCAGCTTTACTCAACGCCAGCACCACGCGAAAGATCTGCACAAAACCCGCGGCCGCGCCCACGATCATCCCGGCAATATAGATCCAGTGCTGATGTAGCCACTTGTCCAGCCCCACGCCAATCAGCAGGCCGACCACTGTGGCTACCGGCAGCACCAGCGCCAGTTGAATCAGGCTCTCCACCTGCACCAGCGACTGCAGCGCGCCGCTCTTATCCCGCGGAGACTTCCCTCGATTGCCTTCGCTGTTATCGCCGTCGCTCATGGTTAACTGCCCGAGCTTTTCACTGTAGTTGTATACAAGAACGCTGCTGCCGCGGAGCCTGACCGTATCCAGCAACAGTGAAAACGCTCTCGACCCTGCGCTGTTATACACCATCGTCTCGGTATACTGACCGAACGGTATCTCTCTCAAAAGGAAGCAGAGTGTTCGAGTCAGAGTTCGAGCGCAGCTTGTTTGCGCTGCGGCAGGAAAAGCTGCAGCAGATTGCTGCGTTGGGCCATGCCGCCTATCCCAATCATTACCGCACCACGCACGAGATTCCCGCGCTGCGTGCCCGCTTCGACACCTCGACCGCCGAGGAGCTGGAAGCAGACCACATCCAGGTCTCGGTCGCCGGACGGCTGATGGCCATTCGCGCACAGGGCAAGGCCGGCTTCGCGCAGTTGCAGCAGGGCGGCGAGCGCCTGCAGATTTACGTGCGGCTCGACTCCGTCGGCGAGCAGGCCTTCCAGCTATACAAGCTCCTCGATCTGGGCGATCACGTCGGCGTCACCGGATATCTCTTCCGCACCCGCACCGGCGAGTTAACCGTGCACGTGGACACGATCACCTTCCTGACCAAGTCCATGCTCGCGCTGCCGGAGAAGTATCACGGCCTGGAAGACGTGGAGCTGCGCTATCGCCAGCGCTATCTCGATCTCTTCATCAACACCGACGTGCGCGCCGTCTTCGTCAAGCGCGGTCAGATCCTGCGTGCTATCCGGCGTTTCTTCGACGAGCGCGGCTATCTCGAAGTTGAGACGCCCATGATGCAGCAAATCGCAGGCGGCGCCATGGCCCGTCCCTTCAGCACGCACCACAACGCGCTCGACATCCCACTGTTCCTGCGCATCGCGCCGGAGCTCTACCTCAAGCGCCTCGTCGTCGGCGGCCTCGACCGCGTGTACGAGATCAATCGCAACTTCCGCAACGAAGGCGTCTCCACCCAGCACAATCCCGAGTTCACCATGCTCGAGTTCTACCAGGCCTACGCGAACTATCACGACCTGATGGACCTCACCGAGGAGCTGGTGAAATTTGTCGCTATGGAATTAAACGGCGCGCTCACAACCGAGTTCAACGGCACTACCATCGATTTGTCACAGTGGAAGCGCTACTCTATGCGCGAAGCGATCGCCGCCTTCTGGCCACAGAATGCGGGTACGGCGCCTACGCTCGAGAATTTCGCGACGGGATCAGGAGTGCAGGAACTGGTTGCGCGCGCGCGTGCGGCTGGAGTCCAGATACCTATGCAGCCCGGTGAGCCACTCGGCAAAACCATTGCCACTCTCTTCGAAGCGGTCGCCGAAGAGCACCTCATCCAGCCAACCATCATCTACGACTTCCCACTAGCCGTCTCGCCGCTCTCCAAGGTCAAGCCCGATGAGCCCGACTGGGTCGAGCGCTTCGAGTTCTACATCGGCGGCTTTGAACTGGGAAATGCCTTCAGCGAATTGAACGATCCTGTCGATCAGGAGCTACGCTTCAAGCAGCAGCTTGCCGAGCGCGAGCGCGGCGACGAAGAAGCGCATCAGGCGGATGAAGATTATGTGCGGGCATTGGCCTACGGTCTGCCACCAACGGCCGGTGAAGGAATCGGCATCGACCGGCTCACCATGGTGCTGACGGGTGCACGGTCCATTCGCGACGTTATTCTCTTCCCGCTCATGCGGCCGCAGGGTGGAGATGCGCAGAAAGAAAAAGAGAGCTGAATAGCCGTAAGGTCGCCCGCTGCTCTATGCGTGAGCGACCAAAGGAGGGGAACCAAGCGGGCGCGCCGAAGGCGCCTTTGCCTGGAGCGCTAGTCCTAGCGCGACTTCTGCGACCGTTTGACCAACTGCGCCAGCGTCACTCGGTCAAGCTCGGCCTCGAATGCACGGTGGCAATCGCGATATGCCTTCGCAATCGCCGCATGTATCTTCGACGCCACAGCGCCGCTCGTCTTCGGCAGGTTTAGTTTGCTGCTGGAATCGAGCGCACGATGCACTTCGGCGAGCGTGATTGATTTCGCCGGGCGCGTCAGCTTCGATCCACCGGATGGCCCCTTCTGACTCACGATAAGATCGGCCTGTTGCAGAGACGAAAGAATTCTGCGAATCACAACAGGGTTGGTGTGAAGGACCTCTGCAAGATCAGCGGAGGTTTTCAGCGCCTCATTTTGCGAGAGAATGACCAGGATATGGACACCGGTCACGAAGCGTGTGTTGGCTGCCATATGCCAAACGCTACCATAAAAGAGACTTCTGTCACTCGTGACGAACCTATCACGTTGGTTTCAAGTTAACCCCGGAAGTCATCTGTCCCGGTATGACGCAAGCAGCAGTTTCAACCGGTCGAAACATGGGCCGGGTATAGCCTGGCAAACCGCCATAGTTACCTTAAGGAAGGTATATTTTTTCGTGAAATTGCTCTTTGTCGGAGACGTTTTCGGTAGTCCGGGAAGGCGGGTGGTGCGGGAGCATCTGCCGCACGTCATTACGGAACGCCAGGTCGACCTGGTGGTCGTGAATGCCGAAAATGCAGCCGGGGGATTCGGGCTGACGCCTGCCATCGCCGAAGACCTGTTCGACCTCGGAGCCCATGTCCTCACCACCGGCAACCATGTCTGGGATAAGCGCGAAATTATCGACTATCTCGGCTCCGTACCCGCGGAAAGCCACGAGCGGGCCCGCCGCATTGTACGCCCCGCGAACTATCCCGCGGGCACACCCGGCTTCGGTGTTTACGAAGGCACGCTTCCCTCCGGCATCTCCTACGCCGTCCTCAACCTGCAGGGCCGGGTCTTCATGCAATCCAACGACGATCCCTTCCGCACCGCGGACCGGCTGCTGGCTGGCGTCCGCGCCAAGGTGATCCTGGTCGACATCCACGCCGAGGCTACGTCGGAGAAAATGGCACTCGGCTGGTATCTTGATGGCCGGGTTACCGCTGTGCTCGGCACGCATACTCATGTGCCCACTGCGGACGAGCGCGTGTTACCAAACGGCACCGCCTACCAGACCGACGTAGGCATGAGCGGCCCCTACGACAGCGTGATCGGTGTGGAGAAAGAGCTGGTTCTCCAGAGATTTCTCAGCGGTATGCCCGGCAAGTTCGAGCCGGCGCGCGGCGATGCACGCATGTGCGCCCTGCTCATTGACTGCGATGCTTCCACGGGCCGCGCAACCAACGTCCAACGCCTGATGCTCGGCGAATAGCCGAGCCGCTCCCAACAGGGTCGCGGACATACTCAAACGGTTTCGCGGCATGGGAAAGAATGCTGCTCACCGGTTGACTTCGTCCATCGCACTCGCATCTTCTTTGTGAGTGCTGCGGAGTTCATACCCAGGCCGCAGCCATAAACCGTTTTCACAAGGATGTGGGTACGGTAAGACTTATGTACCCAGCTTTTCCGTCAAACCGGTGTCCCCGACGGCAGGTTTTCGTCGGCGGGGTGGAAGAAAAGCTGCTCCTCTCAGCTGCAGGTGAGAACACACGATTTGTGAAAACGGTAAAGGAGACGTTTCGCATGACGGATTATCGAGTACGCGCAGGCGACATCGAAGAGGATCAGGTAACTTCGTTGCTCGAGAGCTACTCCGCTCAACTGCCCTCAAGCTTTTATCTTGGCGCCGCCGGTGCCGCAATCGTTGCTTCGCTCATCGCCAAGCTCCAGGGCAAGAACCA
>DASUWP010000072.1:0-12249 GCA_036378335.1 Acidobacteriaceae bacterium
TCTCACCAGCGGCGGCGCGGTCTATGTTCGCTGGACAGATGCCTATCCAAACGACGGGTGGGGACCTTCGGTCGATCAGGTGACGGTGACGGCGGATGGAAATGTGATTGCGTCCTTCCAACCGGGCAGCTCGGGCGAGACACCATATGTCTTCGACCTGGACAACTCGCAGGTGGCAAGCGGGTGGCGCTTTGCGGATGGCACGAATTATTTCATCTACAAATTCGTGCCTCCCGCAGGCACGAAAAAACTGACGCTCTCCTGCGAAATGTGGAACGAGTATCTGGTGTCCGCCACCAGCACCGCGCCAAGCGTGCAGCAGGGCAATCCGAACTTCCGCGACTACATCGTGGCGGCGCAGGCGCCAGTCTTCTGGCTTGACCCGCAAGATTCAACGCAAACGGCGCTGTTCACCCAGATACTCAAGCGTGCACAACCGGACACGCCCTATCTCGGCTGGTTCCCGCAAGGCCACGAGCAACCCGGTGTTGCATTATGCGGGCAGTATGCCTCGCCGGTGGTGGCTGCGGACTTCTACATCAACGGCTCGGTCTTCGCCGGCGGCGCGCCTGCAGTTATCAGCTCGCGCATCACGCATCCGCCGCTGCCGCAGGTGCAGAAAAAGATCTATCTGACGCTGACGATGGTGGAGGGCGACAACGCGCAGTACAACCAGCACCGCATGCGTGCGATCTGGGACGATCCGGGACGCGGCTCGGTACTGCTGAACTGGAGCATCAGCCCGTTCCTCTATGACATCGGCCCGGCGATTTTTGCCTACTACCAGCGCACGGCGACGGCGAACGACCTGCTGATGACGGGGCCCTCCGGTGCGGGCTACACCTACCCGGCAGTGTGGCCGGCAGCCGCGCTTGAGGGCTACACACAACGCAGCAACGCGTACATGCAAGCCACGGGCATGGATACGCTGTTTGCGTACAACCGCAACGCTACTGCCGATCTGCCGTTCACGGCGTCGATCGTCGACCGCTACGCCCGCAACATTCCGGGGCTGCTGGGCATCGTGTACAACTACCAGTCTTCAAGCCAAGTGACTTTCATCGACGGTATGCCGCTGGCGACACTGCTGGGCGTGAACGATCTGGCAAGCGGGCAGACAGAACTGGCGCAGGTGGCGGCATCGTGGGACGGCACGGCTCCGCTGTTTGTGGCGGCCGGGCTGGAGTCGTGGAACATGACACCGACGGATGCGAAAAACCTGGTCGCTTCGCTCAGCTCTGATTTCCAAGTAGTGCGAGGGGATACGTTCTTCCAGATGTTACGGAGTACGCAGACGAAGAGTTAGTTAGTCGGCGACGCGGAAGGCCTCAACGACCATGAACTCGGTCCAGGCCTTTCCGTCGTCGGACTTTTCGCCCTGCCAGGTGAAATGCGACTCAGAGATGTCGGTGTAGGTGGCGCGGGTGTAGGCGTGTGCGGCCTGCGGTTCTTTGAAAGCGTAGACGATGGACTGGCCGTCGAAGCGGACGCCACCTAGTTCTTCCGGGCCAAGATCGATCCATGTGCCGGTGAGCGCGTTCAGCCACTTGATGTTCCACCGCTGCCGCGCGGGGTCATACGCGCGGAGGTTCATGCCGAGAACGATGGTCTCACCGGCAGGAAGGGTCATGCCGTACTCATCGGCGATGACGTAGCCGTCGAGGATGTAGCGGCCAGTCCATGCGGCTTCGTATTTTTGCGATTCGCCGTTGGCCAGCGTGATGATTGCTTCGCAGCGCCATCGGCCGATGAGGAATGCGAATTGCGAGAGCGCAGCGGGCGCGTTCGGATTAGGCTTTCCGAAGTTCTTATCGATCTCGTCCATCACGATTCCCGCGGGGCAACAGAAATCAGCCGAAGTTGAGCTGCACTTCGTCGATATAGCACCAGCCCCAGTCTTCGCCGGGTTCGTTGGAGCGCATGATGGGGTGCTTGGTCGCGTGGAAGTGCTTGGTTGCGTGCCTGTTCTTTGAGGAGTCGCAGCAGCCGACGTGGCCGCACTCCATGCAGAGGCGCAGGTGGACCCAGGTGTCGCCGGACTTCAGGCATTCTTCGCAGCCCTGGGTGTGCGGCGTCACGTCCTGGATCTGATCGAGATGCGTGCAGCGCTTCATCGCTTCCCTCCTCTTCCTCAGATTACTCCGCGGCGTTTTTCCATTCTTTTTGTTGTTCCAGATACGTGTTGGTGTAGTCGAGATAGTTGCGCGCGTACATCAGGATCTGCTCACGATCTTTATCGCCGAGCTCGCGGCGCTGCTTGGCAGGCAGGCCGGCCCAGAGGGTGCGCGACGGCACGACCGTGCCCTCGGGAATGAGCGCACCGGCGGCGATGATCGAGCCCTCGCCGATGCGCGCGCCGTTGAGGATAACGGCGCCCATGCCGATGAGGCAGGTGTCCTCGATGACGCAGCCGTGGACCGTGGCGTTGTGGCCGATGGTGACCCAGTCCCCGACGATGACCGGCCACTTGTAGCGCATACCGTGGAGGACGGCGCAGTCCTGCACGTTGGAGTTGGCGCCGAGCCGGATGGAGTGCACATCGCCGCGGAGCACTGCGTTCATCCAGACGCTTGCGTGCTCGCCGAGCGTGACGTCGCCGAGAATCTGGGCGGAAACGTCGACGTAGCAGGATGCAGGGATGACGGGCGTATGGCCGAGGTAGGTGCGGATCATGCTTTCAGTTTAGTGGCTGTCAGCGTCTCCTCAGGTCGATCGATAGCTCTGTGTTGGCGGGGAAGCTGACCTGGTGGCCGCGCGCGATGTAGCGGCGGTAGATGGATTTGCTGAACGCGAATGCGGCAAAGCCGGTGGATGCGTTGCGGCTGGCCGTCGCCATGGTGAGAACGCGGGCAAAGATGCCGAAGCCGTTGCTGGTGACACCCTGGCGCGCGATGCCGCCGTCATCATCGTTGGAGACCGCCGCCATCACGCCGAGCACGAGTGGCGCGAGAAAGCGGCCTTTATCGGGTTGGGCGCGGGTGCCCCCCTCGGCATCCAACGCGACGTTCTGTCCCTTCTGCCCTTGAATGGACGAGAGGCTTCCTTCGATGTGCTGGGCTGCGCCAGTAGCAGTGGAAGCACCGATGGAACGGAAGCTGAAGCGCAAGCGTCCGCTGCGGCCGAAGGAGCGCGCTGCGCGCGTTTGGATGACCTGTCCATTCAAAGATGTGCCGGCGGGGAACATGACCTGTCCTCGCGGATTGCAGAAGGGCTTGACGAGCACGGCTGATACCGGATCGCCCTTCTTCGCGGATGCGGAGCTGATGCCTTCGGTGAGGCGCGCCTGCATGGTGCCGGTGGTGAGGTCCACGCTTGCGGCGGGTGGCATAGGCGGTGATGCAGCAGCCTCGGGCAGGCGCAGCGGCTCACGCAGCACGGCGTCGAACTCCGAGCCGGCCCATACACGCTGGGGATGGTAGGGCAACTGGCGATAGAGAAGCTGCTTCAGCATGTCGCCTCGGTGCGGGTCATGGGCGGTGTCATGCATTCCCTGGACCCGCGCATGGATCATTGCCTTAACTCGGCCAACGATGGAGGACGGCGGCGGATGCGCGGCAAGTGAGATGGTGGCGGCATTGCGCATGCCGCCAACGGCATCGACCGGGAAAGCCGCACCGGAAGCGAGAACGAGTTCGGTGACGCGGATGACGGGGACGCGCAGCGGAGTGAAGTCGCCGTCGAGCTTTGCGTTCACGCGGGTACTGCGGTCGGTAGCCGGTGTGGCGGAGACCACGCCTTCCGCTGCGGTGCCGACGGGCAACAGGAGGCGATCGGGTCCATAGACCGGCTCGATTAGCTGGCCGCGGAAGGGTGTGCCGGGCTTCAACGTAACGGTCTGGTTGACTTTGACACGCAGCGGGATGTTTGCGGGGATTGCGATGAACGCGATGGGATCCGAAGCTGAAGGCGGCGGTGTTTGGGGAGGCGAAGGCTGCGATGGCGGACGCTCCGTCAGTCGGACTTGCGGCGGCTGGGACCATCCGGACAAAACGCATGCGGCGAGCAACAGAAGGACGGTCGCGTGGCGGCTTGTCGAAGAAAGAAACTTCATGACCAACTGCTCTCGCATCATTGGCCCGAACCGGATGGGCTGGATGGCTGCGTAAGGGCCGCGGCCTGGGCCAGCGACAGATTCGGAGGAAGAGGTGCTGCGCCGGAGTGGGTTGCGTTCTGCTCGCGCGAGATGCTCTTGAACAGCAGGACCTTCCCATCCACGTGCACATCAATGTGCGCGCTCTTCCAATCTGTTGCTGTCACGGGCACGCGTACGACGTGGAAGTGGCTGCCCTGGTCGATGTGGCCGAGCAGCCCATAGCCGAAGCTGACCCGGTCAACGAGATGGCCTTCGATGCCGCAGAGGCGCTCAGCCGGCATGCGGATGAGGATGGTGCCGGCGAGGCCGTGCACGATGCGCTGGTCGTAACCGGAGGGCGAGAAGGCGGGGTTGGGGCGAAACGCGATGCGCGCGCAGTCACCCTGCATGCCCTGCGCGGTGAAGAGAAAGGCCTGAGGCAGGATGTCCAGCACCTTCCCCAGGCGCTCTTCGTCGGCGAGACGATCGGCATTGGCGACTCGGAGCGCAGAGGGGTCCGCGACCAGGCCGGAGATGCGGCGATCCTCTGCCGCAGCGCGAACGGGAGAGAGCGGCTTGCCGTCTTCGGCAATCAGCCGGCGCAGCAGACCGTCGGGAGTTTCGACGACGTTTTCGGTCCAGAGATGGCCGCCGGTGCGGGTGGAGCGCTCGACGGACGTGTAGCGAAAGAACGTGGGATGCTGCCGAACGTGCTTTTCGTTCTGCACCATCGCGGTGACCACCTGGAGCGGGCTCTGCTGCTGCGCAATCGCGCCTGGTTCAAACCCTGACCCAAACAAGAATGAGCCACTCGCGAGCAGCAAGAGCATGACGAGCATCGTCCGGAGCGGGGGCTGCTGGACGGGAAGGACAAATGCCGAGCAGCGGCTGTGTTCCATCGATTGCGAGGACCGCTTCGGCGGGGCAGGAGTGGGAAGCTTTGAAATCAATCGATCTTTACCGTATCCCCTTGAGGACTGAAGGCGATTTCACGGGGTCTCCATTCTTGGTGATGGTGGTCTTATCGTTCGCGACCACGCCCCGGCGCATGACAGATTCGATTTTGCCAACCTGCGATGTCCCTGCTCCTGCCATCCTTCGGCGTTTCCACCCTCACAGGGTAAGCTTACCCTTCTCTATCTTTGACGCAGCCGCGGATGGTTCCGTCGCGTGTCTCGATTCTTTGCGTGGCTGAGTCGCAGGCTGTTCGTTTGCCGACGCGGCGACTCCCCCGGCCGATTCGGTAACCGACTTGCGTTATTAGTTTTTCATTCCACAACTGAACACCAATAGTGATTACTTGAGTGCAGTCGATGGTGATATTGCGCCTTCAACCAGACACTCATTGGGAACCGAATGTCGGCTATATGACAGTTTTGGCGCCATATTTAGGCTAAATTCCGCAATTGCGCCGCATTTGGCCTGGAAGGGGCGTTGGTGACGATCTTCGAGGGCGCAGTAATTCCTTGACGGGTGCGGAGGAGGGTGCCGTATTCTAGCTGTTGACCCCATTGGGAAGTTTGGAGGTGTCGTTCATTGGCAGAGGTTCGTGTGCAGGAAGGCGAGCCGCTCGAAAATGCATTGCGTCGTTTTAAGCGGAAGGTGCAGCAGGAGGACATCATTAAGGAAGTAAAGCGTCACTCCTTCTACCTGAAGCCTGGTGAGCGGAAGCGCGTCAAGGAAGCACTGGCGCGGAAGCGTAACCGGAAAAAAGCGCGCAAAGAGCAGGACTAGGTAAGAGACAATCCCCCGGGCCCGCAGATTCGTATGACAATCGCGGGCCCTCGGTGTCTCCGGTGTATCGTCGAGCGTTTCGCAGGACATCCCTCTCCAGCTTCTCCCTCCCCCAAGGTTGATGCAGTTGCAGTAAGCCGCTTCGGTGGCCGGGCCTGGCAAGTTGGTTCGATTTTCGAGGAGGGCGGGAGCTGCCGGCCATGCAGAACGACGGCAAGCAACCGGGTCATGGAATTCCAGGACAAGGTACTCAAATGTGTGGACTGCGGGAAGGACTTCATCTTCACCGCCGGCGAGCAGTTGTTTTTTCACGACAAGCAATTTCACAATGATCCAAAGCGCTGCAAGGCGTGCAAGTTGAAGCGGGGCGGCGGTTCCAGCGTACGGGCAGAGACCCGGACCCACTGTTCGGTATGCGGGCAAGAGACCACGGTTCCGTTCCGTCCGACGCAGGGACGGCCGGTGCTGTGCCGGTCCTGCTTCGAACAGAACCGGCGGGCGCCATCGTCCACCGGGCAATCGACCGCCGGAACGCCAGGTGACCCCATCGTTGCAGCGATGGGGCAGCCCACTGCTTCGACTGAGACCACAGGCGCCGAGGTGAAGTCGGTGGGTTAGAGCTGTTCAGTCGGCGGAATCACACCGGCTCCGGCTGGCGCAGGAAAGCTCTGGGCCAGCACGGGAGGAGAGCCGACCGAATCTGCGGCTAGGCGCTCACGCAGCGGCTGCTCATCACAAGTTTTTATTCGTGAGACGCAATCAGGACATCAGCAGGAGAGGTCCGAGCAGGATCGCAGGTGCTCAGCTGGAGGCGGTCGCCTTGCGGCGCGCTCCATTGCTCTTTCTGCCTTCCGGGGCAGCAGCCGCGTAGTCGGGCTGAACATTCTGCTTGGCCTTCTGCTTTTGGTCTTCGTGGGTCACCAGAAGCGCTTCAATCTGCAGCAGCAGGTCATTGGTGTTCATCGGCTTAACCAGCATCTGGTCGGCGCCTGCATTTTCCCACTCTTCGCCGGGCAGCGGAAACGCGGTAAGCATGGCGACAGCGGGGTCATACTCGGCTTCGCGCGCGGCACGCACCACCTCGACGCCGGCACGCTCGTTCTCCATGCGCATGTCAGTGATGACCATGTGGTAGGTGTGGGCGCGAATCTTGGATTTGGCCTCGCGCGCGGAGGCGGCGGTGTCCACATCGAAACCGTGGAGTTCGAGGACCGCCTTGAGCGTCAGCAGGATCGCGAGCTCGTCATCTACCAGCAGAATGCGTCGTTTCATGGGTAACTTCCTTACAACAACATACCAGCACGGGCCCGGTGGAACGCTGACGGGGGCTGTCTCCGCAATTCCATCTAGACTGAGGAACGTGGAAGGATATCACGTAGAAAACTTCGGCTGCCGGGCGAGTCAGGCGGACGGCGATGCGCTGGCGGCAGAGCTCGGGCGCACGGGCGGATGCGCCGTACCGGCGCAGAATGCAACCGTCGTAGTGCTGAATACCTGCGCGGTTACGGCAGAGGCGGAGCGCACCGCGCGTGCCTACCTGCGGCGGGTGAAGCGGGAGAATCCCGAGGCGCGCGTGGTGGTGACGGGCTGCTATGCGCAGCGCGCTCCTGACGAGCTGGCGCGCCTGGCCGGCGTCGATGCTGTGGTGGGCAACAGCCATAAGAGTTTGCTGGCGCAGGTGGTTGCGCGGATGCAGACTGGCGCTTCCGATACTGCTTCAAACACCGGGGCGAGCGGATTTGTTGCGCTCGGCGAAGTGACAGGAGCGGGCGGTGTGCCCGTGCTCGTAGGCGATCGTTTTGCCCATGCCAATCTGGCCGCCGAGGACCTGGCGTCATCGGGCGATACGCGCCCGAACCTGAAGGTGCAGGATGGCTGCGGGAACCGGTGCTCGTTCTGCATCATTCCGACGACGCGGGGCAATAGCCGGTCGGTCTCTCTCGGGGCCGTACTGGAGCAGGTCGTGCGTTTTGTGAAGGCGGGCGGCAAGGAGCTGGTGCTGTCGGGCATCAACCTGGGACGCTGGGGACGGGATTTCGAGCGTCCGGCACGGCTGGAGGATTTGGTGGCGGCGATCCTGGAGCGGACTGAGCTGCCACGGCTGCGCATCAGCTCGGTGGAGCCGATGGACTGGAGCGCCGATCTGCTGGCACTCTACAGGCAATATGGGCGGGAGGACGCGGCGGCGACCGGTCCACGGCTGGCGCGACATGCGCATTTGCCGTTGCAGTCCGGGGCAGATGCGACCTTGCGCGCGATGCATCGGCGCTACCGGCCCTGGCACTATGCGGAGAAGCTGGTGGCCATCCGCGAGGCGATGCCGGAGGCAGCGGGCGGGATGGTGGCGATCGGGGCGGATGTGATGGTGGGCTTCCCGGGTGAGACCGATGCCCTGTTCGAGGAAAGCTATCGGTTCATCGAGCAGCAGCCGTTCACCTATCTGCACCTTTTCCCATTTAGTGCGCGGCCGGGCACGGCGGCTTGGACACTGACCCAGCAAAAGCCGGTGCGGGGCGAGATAGTACGCGAGCGCATGGCGCGGCTGCGGGCGCTGATCGATGGGAAGCAGGCGGCGTTTCGCCGGCGCGCTGGCGAGGGCAGGCTGCCGGTAGTGACGCTGAAGGGCGAGGAGAAGCATCGGCGGCGCGGGGTGACTCCGGCCTTGAGCGATAACTTTCTTCCCATCGAAATTGACGGTCTATTTCCTGCGAACCAGATGCTCTGGGCAGCCGTATCTCATCCAAACTATGGTGAGGAAGGCGCCCTGCTAATGTGGCGGGCCGTCCGAGCCTAGAGGGCAGTCGGCAGAGTCCGTTTTAGGGCAGATGCTATACTCGTCCCGCGAGGGTGCGCCCTCGCAAAACTTTGGAGGAATCCCATAGCACTCGATAAACGTTCAGCCAAATCCTTTATTCGCACCAATGATCGTATTCGCGCGAAGGAAATTCGCGTGATCGACGACCAGGGCGAGCAGCTCGGCATCATGCAGCCGTTTGAGGCCCTGAAGATCGCGCGGGAGCGCGGACTGGATCTGGTGGAAGTCTCCCCCAATGCCGTGCCACCCGTATGCCGCATCCAGGACTACGGCAAGTTCCTGTACGAGAAGGACAAGAGCGAGCGGGCTGCACGCAAGAAGCAGAAGGTGATCGTGGTGAAGGAGGTCAAGTTCTCCGTCACCGTGGATGAGCACGACTACCAGACCAAGAAAAACCAGGCCGTCCGTTTCCTGAATGAAGGCGACAAGGTAAAGGCCTCGCTACGCTTCAAGGGGCGCCAGATGGCGCACCGCGAGCTGGGCTACGCCATCATCAACCGCCTGATTCAGGATATGGGCGAGACGGGCATTGTAGAGTTCATGCCGCGCATGGAAGGCACCACGCTGCACGCCATCCTGGCGCCGGGCAAGAAGTCCGAGGCGCAGCGCGCGCCGAAGCCACCGGCAGCGAAACCGCCCGCCGCGCAGCAGGCTCCGGTGAACGCGCAGGTCACGGCGCAGTCCTAAAGACGGCGGCGTGGATGTCTCGCGCGATCCCGTTCTGCGTACCGCGACGGCTGCTGACCTGGACGCAATCCGCGCGCTAATCGCCGCGTCTGTCCGTGGACTGCAACATGAATACAGTGAAGGCCAGCGCGAGCAAGCGCTGGCTTCTGTGTTTACGCCGGACACGCAGTTGATCGCGGATCAAACCTATTTCGTCATGGAAGCGGAGGATGCCAGCCTCGTCGCGTGCGGCGGCTGGAGCTGGCGCAAGACGCTCTATGGCGGCGACCATCATCATGCATCGCGAGACGCTGCGCGGCTTGATCCGGCGACGGATGCTGCGAAGATCCGGGCCTTCTTCGTACATCCGGCGTGGTCACGGCGCGGGCTGGGGACGCAGCTGCTCCAGGCCTGCGAGCAGGCAGCGCGGGATGCGGGCTTTGGCCGCTGCGAAATGGGCGCGACCTTGAGCGGAGTCCCGCTGTATGAGCGGCATGGATATCGGCGGATGGCGGAGATTCTGGTGGACCTGCCCGGTGGCGAGCGGCTGCCGGTGATACGGATGGAAAAGGTGCTGTAACAGCATCGCTGCAGCTAGACAGAATTGCTGCCCCTGGTTTTGAATCTAAATCCGAATGGCGATGCGCAAGGCCAACCTGCAGTCAATGGACGAGTACATCTCGCTGCAGCCGCCTGCGACGCAGATCGTGCTGGAGCGTGTTCGTAGCGCGATCGGCAAGGCGGTGCGGGATGCGGAGGAGTGCATCTCGTACCAGATTCCGGCGTTCAAGCTCGGCGGCCGCGTCCTGCTGTATTTCGCGGGATGGAAGGACCATTACTCCGTGTATCCAGCGAGCGATGCGATGATCGCGGCATTTCCGGGCGAATTGGCCCGGTACCGGGTGAGCAAAGGCACGTTGCGTTTTCCGCTCTCTGAACCCGTGCCGGTGAAGCTGATCGCGCGGATTGCGAAGTTTCGCGCCGATGAGCTTGCTGCACGCAAACCGGCCAAGGCCAGCGCGAAGAAGCACTAATCCAGCCTCCGCGTATATGGGCCTGCGGCTATCCAGTTCCGTTATCATGGAAAGTGTTATGCCTTTTCCGATCAAAGTCTGCACGATCTGCTCAGAAGAGTTTGAACTGAAGCCCGACAAGCCTGGATTTGCCAACCGCTGCCCGGAGTGCAGTGCGCAGGACGAAGCGGATACGACCACAGAGCGCAGCGAGAGCAAAGCTGACAGCGGCCTGAACGAAGCGCGTCGACATGCGATGCGCGATCTGCTGTATCGCAAGGAATAGACCGGCTTCCCAGCACTATGTCCCTGCAGGGTGGCTTTTCGTCACGCAAGAGCCACGTCATTTATCTCGACGACTACACTCTCCTTGAAACCATCTGTGAGCTGATCTGTGAATTGACCTGGGCGGCGCGCCTAGAGGAGACGAAGATTTGACGGCGGCTCTGATTTGACAACCGCTTCGGGACAGCAGTGAGCGCAGCCGCGACCGTCGCCAATCCGGAATCCGTGTGGACGCCGCGCGCGAATCCGTGGCTGATTGCGTTTGTCGTTTCGCTCGCGGCATTCATGGAGGTGCTGGACACCAGCATCGCGAATGTCGCGCTGCCGCACATTGCCGGCAACCTGGGCGCGAGCAGCGACGAGAGCACGTGGGTTCTGACGTCCTACCTGGTTTCGAACGCGATCGTGCTGCCCATCACGGGATGGCTGGTGTCGCTGGTCGGGCGAAAACGATTCTTCCTCCTCTGTATTTCGCTGTTCACGGTGAGCTCGCTATTTTGCGGCGTGGCGCCGACGTTGCCTATCCTGCTGCTGGCGCGCGTGATTCAGGGCATCGGCGGCGGAGGATTGCAGCCGATGGCGCAGGCGATTCTGGCCGATACGTTTCCGCCAAAGAAGCGTGGGCTGGCCTTCTCGGTATATGGGGTGACGGCGGTGGTGGCCCCTGCCATCGGCCCGACGCTCGGCGGCTGGGTGACGGACAGCTATAGCTGGCGTTGGATTTTCCTGATGAATCTGCCGGTCGGCCTGCTGGCGATCTTCCTGGTGCTTCGATATGTCGACGATCCGCCATTCCTGAAGCGGACGACATTGCATGAGAGCAGGATCGACTATTTCGGTTTCGGATTGCTTGCGGTGGGTGTGGGCTTCCTGCAGATCGTGCTGGACAAGGGTCAGGAGGATGACTGGTTCGGCTCGAACTTCATTCTCACGCTTACGATCATTTCCATCATTTGCCTGGTGGCGCTGGTTATCTGGGAGTTCCATACCAAGGACCCGATTCTTGATCTTCGATTGTTCAAGAATGTGAACTTTGCCACGGCAAGCGTGATGATGCTGATGGTGGGAGCAGCGTCGTTTTCAACGACCGTGCTGGTGCCGCAGTATCTGCAGAATCTGATGGGCTATACCGCCGAGAGTGCGGGCATGGTGCTTTCCGTGGCCGCGGTGCTGCTGCTGATCGAGCTGCCAATGGTGGGCCAGTTGACCGCGAGGATTCAGGCGCGCTATCTGATTGCGTTCGGGTGGGCGACGCTGACCATTGCGATGTTCTATTCGACGCATCGGCTCGATCTGCAGATGAGCTTCGCGTCCGCGACCTGGCTGCGCATTGCGCAGTATCTGCCGATGGGATTCATCTTTATTCCGGCGACGATGGTGGCGTATCTGGGGCTGCCGCAGGAGAAGAGCAACGCGGTGGCGGGCCTGATCAACTTTGTGCGGAATATTGGCGCCAGCGCGGGCACCTCCGCCGTGACGACGGTGCTGGCGCGGCGCGCGCAGGTGCACCAGGTGATGCTGGCAAACCACACCGGGCTGGGCAACCGGATGTTTCAGAGCTCGACGCGCTCGCTTGCCCGGCAACTGCAACACGCAGGCGGAGCACAGGCGCAGACCGAGGCGTACGGCAGAATGTATCGCGGGATGCTGAGCCAGGCATCCAC
>DASUWP010000073.1:0-12160 GCA_036378335.1 Acidobacteriaceae bacterium
AGCATAAGATTGCCCTTCTCCATTGAGTAGATCTGGATATCGGTTGTGGCAATCATAGACAGCACGCCCCAGCCAAGGAATCCCGGTACGCGGGGTAGACTTCTACGAACTAAGACGTGAAGACGCGCACGCAAGCAGTCACCAAGGCATCGAGCGAGGCCGTCTCCGCCTCAGCCCCAACTACCAGTCCCGCGTCCCGCAAAGCAGCCGAAGTCACCGGCCCGATCGACACACACGCAACCTCTCGCGGAAACGCCAGCGCCGCCTCGCGCAGCACATCCAGCAAATGCGTCACCGTGGAGCCGCTGGTAAATACGACTGCGTCCGGCAACGGCGCACCGCCGAAGATCGCACACGCCCGCTCCGCAGCATCCGCAGGAACAACCGTTCGATACGCATCCACGATCGTCAGCGTAGAGCCGGCAGCCCGCAATGCATCCGGCACCACATCCCGAGCCGCCGCAGCACGCACCAGCAGCACCCGCTCTCCGCGCACGCGATCCGTCAGGGCTGCAGCCAATACCTCGCCAACATATCGCTCCGGGATCACATCGACTGTAAGCCCCAGCTCGCGCAGCGCTTGCGCTGTCGATGGTCCAACCGCAGCGCAACGCAGACGTGTGAGCGACTGCGCAGTCGGCCCCTGCTTAAGCAATCCACGAGCATCCAGGCGCTCGCCAATCACGCGCACCGCATTGGCGCTCGTGACGACAAGCCAATCGAAATCCTGCGCTCGCCGGAGTGCATCATCAAGCGGCCCGTACGATTCCGGGGGAGCAATCTCGATCGTCGGCAGCAGCAGCACCTCGGCGCCCTGCCGCTCCAGGCGTTCACGCAACCCGCCGCTCTGCCGCTCCGCGCGCGTCACCACAATGCGCCGTCCGGCCAGTGGTCCTGCGCTCACTGCTCTCCCTGCTGCGCCAGCAGCTGCAACGCGCCCTGCCGCAGCAGCGTATCCGCCAGGTCCGCGCCAAGGCTTGGCGCATCGTCGCCGCGCAGCTCACCACGCAACACCGTCGCGCCATCCGGCGATGAGACACAGCCGCTGATACGATAAACATTGCTACGATGCTGTTCGCCATCACGCCGGCAGTAAGCCCCAATCGGCACCTGGCATCCTCCGCCCAACGCCGCCAGCGCCACTCGCTCCGCAGTCACCGCAAAGCGCGACTCGGCATGATCCAGGCTCGCCAGCACCGCGCGCGTCCGCTTGTCCGCGGCCCGGCATTCGATCCCCAGTGCGCCCTGTCCCGGCGCCGGACACAGCACATCCTCAGCAAACCGCTCGCGGATCCACTCCGTGCGTTCCAGCCGATCCAACCCCGCAGCCGCCAGCACCGCCGCGTCCACCTGCCCCTCGCTCAGCTTGCGCAGCCGCGTGTCCACATTGCCGCGAAACTCCACGTATTCGAGCCCCGGCCACCGCGCACGAAGCTGCGACTGCCGCCGCAGGCTGCTCGTGCCAACGCGAGCACCCGCAGGCAGCGCCTCCATGCTTTGGTATCGGATGGAGACAAAGACATCCCGCGGGTCCACGCGTTCTGTCACTGCGGCTATTACAAATCTCGGGTCCAGCTCCGTCGGCAGATCCTTCAGGCTATGGACCGCAAGATCGATCGCGCCGTCCGCCAACGCCTCCTCGATTTCTTTGGTGAACATGCCCTTTGATCCGACACGCGCAAACGGCACCGCCTGCAGTCGGTCACCGGTCGTCGTGATGGTCGCAATCGCGACCTCGTGCCCCTGTGCCCGCAGCAGTCCAGAGATGTGGTTCGTCTGCCAGAGCGCAAGCTGCGAGCCGCGCGAGCCGATGCGGATCAACGTCGAGTCGCCTCAAGCGAAGGACTGCTCACCTCCGCCTCATGCTCGGCGACATCGATGGCGGCCTCCGCCGCGATCTCCGGCTCCGCTGGAATCGCAGCTGTTGCCTCTGCGCGCGCGGCTGGTATCGCACCCAACCCGAAGATCTGCTGCACCGCTTCCACCACTGTCAGATCGCCATTGCGCGCCGCCACCTTCATGGCCTGCAAGGGCTGGTGCAGCACTTTGTTGATCAGCCCGCGGGTCAGTGCCTCCACCGCGCCGCGCTGCTCTTCGGACAGCGACTGCAGCTTCCCCTGCATCCGCCGCAGCTCTGCCTGACGCAGCTCCTCCATCGACTGCTGCAGCGAGACGATCGCCGGCACCGCGCTCAGCGTTTGCTGGCCGCTCGCGAAACGCTCCACCTCCGCCTGCACAATCGACTCGGCCTGCTTCGCTTCCTTGCTGCGCTCGCTCATATGCGACGCAGCGACCGATTGCAGATCGTCGATGTCGTACACGAACGCGCCTTCGAGCCGGTTCACCTCCGGCGACACATCGCGCGGCACTGCAATGTCGATGTAGAACATCGGCCGGTTGCGCCGTCTGTGCAGGAACTGCTGCGCATGCTCGCGCCGGAAGATCGGTTGCGCCGCGCCCGTTGACGTGATCAGGATGTCCGCCTGATCTGCAACAGCATGCAGATCTTCAAAGCGCACCGCGCGTCCGCCAAAAGTTCGCGCCAGCCCTGTGGCTCGATCGAAGGTACGGTTGGCAATGAGAATCGAATGCGCGCCCTGCTGGATCAGGTGCCGCGCCGCGAGCTCGCTCATCTTGCCTGCGCCCACCAGCAACACCGTCTTGCCATCCAGCGACCCAAAGATCTTCTTCGCCAGATCGACCGCAACCGACGCAATCGACACGGAGGCGCCGCCGATCTGAGTCTCCGTCCGCACGCGCTTCGCCACCGTGAACGTCGTTTGCAGCAGCCGTTCCAGCGAGCTCTGCACCGCTCCCACCGCACGTGCCGTGGTATACGCCTCCTTCACCTGTCCTAGGATCTGCGGCTCGCCCAGCACCATTGAGTCCAGGCTTGAGGCCACGCGGAACAGGTGTCGCACCGCATCCGCGCCCTCGTATTCGTAGAGATGCGGCCGCAGCGCATCCGCCTCCAGCGCGAAGTAGCGATGGAGAAAATCCATAACATCCGGTGCCGTCTGCTCGTAGCTCGTCACTAGTTCTACGCGGTTGCACGTCGAGACGATCATGCCCTCACTCACGCCCGGCGTACCCAGCAGCGCGCGGGTCGCGTCGCCCAGCGACTCCGGCGCAATCGCCAGCCGCTCTCGCAACTCAATCGGCGCGGTGCGATGGTTCACTCCCAGCAGGCGGATGGTCATGGAATAGGAAACCTGTGCACGGAGCTGAAAGTGTTTGCCGCCCAGACGCTGAGCACGATGAGAGCAACCACGGTCGAAAGATAGATCGCGCGCCGTCCGCGCAGTCCTGTGCTGCGGCGCACCAGCAGCATCAGCACGTAAACGCCCCACATGCCGAACGACAGCAGCACCTTCGGATCAAGAAAATACGCCGCCCCAACACTCTGCTGCGCGATCAATGAGCCCGCCAGGAGGCCCAGCGTCATGCACGGAAAACCGATCAGCAGGCTGAGATAGGCAATGCGATCCATCGTCTCCAGCGGCGGCAGCCATGCCAGAAAGCCGACCCCCTCCTTGCTCTTCAACCGGCGCTCCTGCGCCAGATAGAGCACGCTCGCAATCAGGCTGAACAGCAGCGCAGTGTACGCCGCCAGCAGCGCGCTGATGTGTAGCACCAGCCAGCCGGAGCGCATCTCCGGCGTCACAAACGTACGGCTGTTCGCTCCCATGGCCGGAGCGAGCATGATTACCAGCGCCAGCGGCAGCGCGAAAATACCAAAGGCCGCGGCACGATACACCGCGTACACCAGCAGATAGGCAATCACGATCAGCAGCGCCAGCGTCGCCTGCACCTCCACCCAGCCCAACGGCACCAGGTGATGAGCCGCCACTATCAGTTCCACCACCGCGACCAGATGAAAGAAGAAGCCGGCTATAGCGGCAGGCAGCGACACGCGTTGCCACCGCGGCTGGCCGTACAGCACAGCCGGGAAGGCCGTAGCGCCGGCAACAGCGTAGAGGAGAGCCGCGACTCGCAACCAGAGCAGGGACATAATGCGGGAGACAACCCTTCAGTATACCGGCGCAGCCATGCGCCAGGGCCCCGCTGCAGGCCTACTCCGGTTGGATGGAAGGGATCACGGGCGACATCGGCACGACCAGGGTCTTCAATGGGCCGGCGCTATCGAGGACAGCCTTGGTCAATCGCCCCCGATTATCGAAGCGCAGCCGCCAATTGCCGGTGCGCGCCCCGGCGATATCGCTGAAGTCGACCTCCGCATCCTTGCCGGGATCGATCAGGATAATGGGCGTGCTGCCGTTGCGCTTGAGCAGCGCTTCAGACGCTTCCACGTTATCTCTCGGCTCAGCCACCTTCGGCAATTGCCCGGTGAGCGCGACGAAGCACATGCCGAGATTCAGCCAGTGCGATTGCGGCCCCAGCGCATGCTCGCCGCGATCCGTGGCTGTCATCCGGTTGAACACCTCGTAGGCAGTGCTCTTCTCCCATGCCGCATGGAATGGCAGCAAACCATGCGCATAGTCGGTCACCACCTGAACCTTGTCGCCATTCGCCGGCACCACCGCGACGAAATGGGTTGCCCCATGCTGCACGCTATCGTTCTGGAAGCTCAGCAGCATGTGATCGGGCAGTGAGCGGCAGACGATCTGCTGATAGACCCAATGGCTGTCGCTGATATCGAAGCCGTAGAACGAGGCCGCACTGCTCACATCCACTTCGCGCTGCTGCAGCAAGGAGCGGTCGGCCGCGCTCATCTCACCTGCATCCAGCACCGGCAGGGTCGAGCTGTGCGCCTCCAGCGCGGCAACCTTCTCTTCTTCCCCAGGCGGCTGCGGACCATTGCGGTGCCGATGGAACTGTGCCGCGCCCGGCAGCGCGCACGCAAGGCACAAGGCCCAGGCAAGCGCGGCCCTCGAGCCTCCAACATGCGCCACATGCCTTCCGGATCTGGGGGGAGAGAGCATAGCAAGGCCAATCTACCACGCGTCCGCAGCGGCTCCGGGTAGCACAAAACGGGTAGCACAAAAAAGGAAGGGCGCCCGTGGGCGCCCTTCCCCGTAGTTCGTGCCTGCCTTTGCCTTAGTGCGCGGCGCGGCGGCGTGTGGGTGCACGGTGCGCCGGCTTCTCAGGTGCAGGCGGCGCGCCGTTTATCAGTGTGATCATCTTCGGATTCTGGGTGTACGAATCGAAGGTGGCGTCGTAATTCACCATGGTTCCGATGGCCGGCGGCGTTGTCAACGGCTTCTTCATGTTGACGGTGAAGTCTGCCGTATTCGAAGCCTTGGCGTCGTCCGTCACCGCAAGCTGCACGGAGTCTGCCGTCGCCGAAACCACCTTGCCCGGAATTTCGTAGGTCTGCCCCTTCATCGTGTCCCACATCTTCCCGGCGTCTTCCGGCTTGCCGTTGAAGAGGATGAACTCCTTATCATTCAGGTTCAGCGTCTTCAGGTCCGGAGTCGAGGCCACCACTTTGGCTGCCTGGTCGGCAGGCGACGGCGGCGGCGGCGCCGGTGTCGGGTTATAGCTGTCCGGCGGAAGCACCGACTGCGTCACCTGTGTCTTTACCTGGTCAAAGCCGTCCATGCCTCCGTGGTACTTGTTGTAGTAGTACTCGGCTGCCTTCTCGATCTGGTCCTTGGCGGCCGGCGGTGCATACGCTGCGGCGCGCGTCAGGAACCACACGGCATTCTTCAGATCAGGCGGAGTCTGCTGCGCATAGGCCTGTCCCAGCAGATAGGTATCATTCAGCTGCGGACCTGTATGTGTCTGCGCCTCAGGCACTGCCCCCAATTCCTTCTTGAAGTTATCTTCCGCTCCCGGATAATCCTTCTTCAGCTGGTCATCCATCGCGATGGCGCTGTAGAAGATCGGCTCAGTGGCCGACTTCAGCTTCTGGTAATCGGCATCCGGCATGTTCGCCGGCTTGGGAGCAGTCAGTCCTTTCTGTGCGCTGGCGGCGGCTTCATCCAGCAGCGGCTGCTGTTCGGCAGGAACCGTCTTCTGGGCCGCCTGCGCCTTCTTGAGATAGACCGTGATGGCCAACGCGCGCAGATTGTTGGGATCCACCTGCAGCAGACGGCTCGCTGCATCCACCGTCTTGTCCATGTTGTTGGTCGCCTGGTAGGCAGCCATTAGCTGCTCCAGCATCTCTTCCTTCACGACAGAGTTGGGATATTTGGTAAGGAACGCCTCTATGGCGGAAGCCTTCGCCGCAGGCGAGGACTGGCTGATCGCGTTCGAGTAGTCGTTGTACTCGGCGGGATCTTTGATGGTGATTTGCTGTGCACCGCCACCACCTGCCGCGGCCTGGGCCAGGGCAATGGGCGTAGCGCACAACATACTGGTAGCGATTGCCAGCAGAGAAGCTAAGGCGACCTTCTTCATTCAACGCTCCTAAGAGAAGTGCAGCGATTTATATCCTGAAATTCCGTACCTGCAGTCTTCACATCCAGGGCGCTGGGCGAAGTACGCACCAGCACATGGGATGCGTCCATCGATTTTGTCCCGGGAAAAGAAACGGCGCGGCAATGTGGCTGGATTATAAGAATCAGCCTTCTCCCATGCAAGCGGGACACATCTCCGCCACGGCTGTCAGACCATTTTTCCCAACGCCTTTAGATAACGAGAACCCTCTCGGTGTGACTTTTCCCTAACAGAAAAGACCAGATTCGCTTCTCATGACCGCTCTACACCGGCAGGGGAATATCCTCTACCGTCACAACCAACCGGTAAAGATGCGAATGCGTGCTGCCGCGTTGACTCGGCAACGGAAATGACCTCTCGGCCATATTCTCTAGTTGGGACGAAGCTACACCGCCCATGGAGCGTCACCGAAAATATGTCCGAAAGCCAACGCCCCACTCCAGCCGAGAACACCTCCTCAACTCCATCTCCTGTTCCATCTCCGTTGACGGGGCGCATGGCTCTTGTTACCGGTGCATCGAGCGGCATCGGAAGGGCCGCCGCGCTTCGCCTGGCGCAACTCGGCGCGCGTCTCCTGCTGGTCGCGCGTGACCAGGCGGCACTTCAATCCGCGCACAACGAGATCATCGGGGCATGCCAGCAAGGCGCAGTCGTAGAGATTTTCTCCTGCGATCTCACCTCCGCCTCCGAAATCGCTGGTCTCGCCGCACTTATGGACGCGGCAGGCGGTTGCGACATCCTCATCAACGCCGCCGGCATCGGCAAAATCGGTGCGCCCCTGCACGAAATGCCCGTAGAAGATTTCGACGCGGTACTTGCGACCAATCTCCGCGCGCCCTTCCTGCTCATGCGCGCCGTCGTTCCCGGCATGATCGCGCGCGGCGGCGGCCACATCGTCAATATCTCTTCGCTCGCCGGCCAGGGCACGCTCGCCAACGGAGCCGCCTACGCCGCCTCCAAATCAGCCCTCAACGCCCTTACGTATTCGACGGCGGAAGAGCTGAGGGCCCACAACATCCGGGTCTCTGTGATCGCACCGGGATCCGTCAATACCGGTTTTGGCGGCCGCTCCAGAGGAATAGGAACTGGCTCCGGGCCTGAAGGAGAAGAAATCGCAAAAGAATTCAAAAGACGCAGGAAGATGCTCCAGCCGGAGGATGTCGCCAACGTCGTCGCCATGCTGGTCACCCAACCGCCGCAATCCTTCATCAGCGAAGTCCGAATGCGCCCCACCCAGAAGCCCTGAAGCTCCCGAACCTGCCCTGTTCCCGGGTCATATGCGGGGCCTTTCCGGTACCATTCCGGACCGAAGTGCATCCCGCGCCCAAGGAGTCGCAATTGCGGCCTCCTTATCCACAATATGTAGGGGTATCTCTGTTGAATCGCCCCTCCGCCCCGGCTACCATTCTTGGCAAGACTGTGTTCGAGTGGAGTAGGAGCCGCGCTCGGCTCCGCCTCCGCGCAAAGGTGTACCGATGCTCAAGCTCAAGAAGATACAGATCCTCGGCTTCAAGTCCTTCTGCGACCGCACCGAGCTTACCCTGCCTGGCCAGGGTATGGCCGCCGTCGTCGGCCCGAATGGCTGCGGTAAATCGAACATACTCGACGCCGTCAGTTGGGTCCTCGGCGAGCAGTCGGCCCGCACTCTGCGCGGCACAAAAATGGAGGACGTGATCTTCGCTGGCACCCGCGAGCGCAAGGCCCTGGGCATGGCCGAAGTCTCCCTCACCCTCATCGACCCCGATGCCTACGGCGAAGGCCCGCTCGCAGAGGAAGCGCTGCCCGCTGAAGAGAGAATGGACGGATCCAACCACGGCGACTGGGATGAAGAAGCCCAGCGCCAAGTGCGTTCCGCCGAAACCGAGGAGATCATCGCGGAAGCCCAGCCCGGCACCGTCATCGAAGGTGAAGAAGAGGAAGCCGCTCCCGAAGGCGAAACCGCGCAGGATGGTTCTGTAGCGGTCGCCGCGCCCAACGCCGTCGTATTAAAGATCCGCCGCCGCAAATTCCAGCGCACACCCGCGCGCGCCGGCGAGATCATCGTCACGCGCCGCCTCTTCCGCTCCGGAGACAGCGAATATCTGCTCAACGGCAAGCTCTGCCGCTTGCGCGATATCCAGGACATCTTCATGGGCACCGGCCTCGGCCCGGAAAGTTACGCCATCATCGAGCAGGAACGCATCGGCCAGCTCCTCAGCTCCAAGCCGCACGACCGCCGCGCCATCATCGAAGAAGCCGCCGGCATCACCCGCTTCAAGACCAAGAAGCGCCTTGCCGAACTCCGTCTCGAGTCCGCCAAGCAGAATCTCGCCCGCGTGAACGACATCTTCGAAGAAGTCACGCGGCAGATGAACTCGCTCAAACGCCAGGCCGCCAAGGCCGAGCGTTATGCCGCGGTGCGCGATGAGCTGCGCAGTCGCCTTCGCGTCGTCCTCGCCAGCCGCCTCCATCAGATGGACGCGACCAGCATCACGCTTCACGAGCAGATCGCCTCTCTGACCACGCAGATCGATGCCTCCGCCGCCCATGTCGAATCGCTCGATGCCGAGCACGCAGCCGCAGTAGCACGCGGCTACGAACTTGACGCCAGCGCAAAGGAGGCCAGCGCGCGCGCCAATCAGGCCGCCGTCGATCTGGAACGCGCCAGCGCCCGGCAGCACGCGAACGAAGAGCGCATCGCCGATCTCACTTCGCGTTCCGCCGCCAGCAACGCCGAGCTCGATCAGGCACGCCATCAGATGGACGGCCTCACCGCGGAGCGCGAGCAGCACCGCACCTTCCTCGAAACCGCCGCTGCCGAAGCCGCGCGCTTCCGCCAAGAAGCCGAAGCCCTGCAGCAGCAGGCCCGCGAAGCCGCCCAGACCGTCGCTCACGCCGAGCAGCGGCTGGAAGCCGAGCGCCGCCGGGGCCTGCAGCTCCTCTCCGAAGCCGCCAACGCACGCAATCAGGCATCGCAAGCCGAGGAGGCACTCGGCGCGCTCGAGCGCGAAGCCGAGCGTCTCTCCGGAGAAATGGACGCCGCGCGCCGCGACTTGGAAACTCTCGGCGCGGAACGCGGTCAGGCATCGCTGCAATTTGAATCCGTCACGGAAACCCTGGCCCGTCTCGAACAGGAAATCCTCGCCCTTCGCAGCGAGATCGAGCAGACCCGCTCCGAAGAAACCGAAACCCGCCGCCGCGGCGATGCGCTGCGCGCCGAGCACGCTACACTCACCGGCCGCCGCAACTCGCTCGAAGGCCTCATCCGCGAGCACAGCTACTCCACCGATACCGTGCGCAAGCTCTTCCGCGCCAATGGCCAAAGCTCCAACGGCCCCGCTGGGCTTTCCGCCGTCGGCACGCTCGCTGACTTCCTCGAAGTGGACGGCCAGTACGAAACCGTCGTCGACGAATATCTGCGCGACGAGCTCAATTACATCGTCGTCAAGAGCTGGGACGCCGCCGATGAAGGCATGCGCCTGCTGAAGAGCGATGTCGATGGCCGCGCCACGTTCCTCGTCCATCCGCATGACGCGCAGGCCAAGTTCTCCTTCGACCCCACGGAGCCCACCGGCACGCAGACCAGCCGCGAAGGCATCGTGCGTCTGAAAGATTGCATTCGCGTGCTCGACGGCTTCGGCACATCGCTCGAAGCCATCCTGCCCAAGCTGCGCGAAGGCTACGTCACGCCCGATGCCAGTACTGCTCGCTCGCTCGCGCTTGAAAATCCGCGCGCTTTCTTCCTGGCGCCTTCCGGCGAATGCTTCCACAACGTCACCGTCACCGGCGGCAAGCCGCGGGCGGAAGGTCCGCTCGCCATCAAGCGCGAGTTGCGCGATACCCAGCAGAAGCTCGATGCCCTCGATGCCCAGCTTGCGCAGGCAGAGACGCACGCCGCTGCCCTCGGCCGCACCCTCGCCGAGAAGACGCGCCTGCTCGAAGCGAAGAACGAAGATCGCCGTGCCGCCGAACGCGACAGCGCCAACCATGGCGCCGCACTCCGCCAGATGGAATCGGAAGCCAAGCGCCTGGAACGTCGCCTGCAGGACTGGCAGCTCGACAGCGAGCGCAACCGCGACCAGCGCAATCAGCGCACCGCTCTGATGGAGCGCCGGCGTGAGGACGTGGCCCGCCTCGAAGCCGAGCACGCCACCGCCGAAGCGCAGCAGCGCGAGCTCGAAGCCGGCCTGGCCGGTCATCGCGAGGCCCGTGAGACCGCGCAGCAGGCTTCCTCGCAGGCGGTTGCGGAGCTGGCCGGCCTCGAAGAGCGCAAGCGTGGCGCGGAGGCCTCCTTCGCCCGCATCGATCGCATGTACGCCGACCTCGGCCGCCGCGTGGTCCAGCTCGAGCAGCAGCTCGCCGCCGCAGCCGCCGAGCAAGCACAGCGCACCGAAGAGAACCTCTCGCTCGCGAGCCAGCGGCAGCAGCTTCACGAAATGCGCGAGCAGGCCATCGCCGAAACCGCACGCTGGACCGAAGAGGCGCGACTCCTTCGTGTCACGCTCGTCGAAACCGAGCAGCAGCTCAAGGCGCTGCGCGCGGAAACCGACGCCCTGCGCGAGAACCGCAGCGGCCACGGCGCGCAGGCGGCCAAGCTCGCCGCCGACCTCGAACACCTCGAAGCCGCCTGCGTCAGCGATCTTGGCATCGAAGCCGCCGAGCTCCGCGCGCTTGAGGAGATCGCGCGCCTCGAAGACGAAGCGCTCGCATCCGAAGACGAAGCCTGCCGCGGCCTCAAGGGCCGCCTCGAAGCGATGGGCCCCGTCAACATGATGGCGCTCGATGAGTACAAGGAAGCGGCTGAGCGTCACAGCTTCCTCGAGACCCAGCGCACGGACCTACTCGATTCCATCGAGAACACGCAGGCCACCATCAAGGAGATCGACACCATCTCCCGCACCAAGTTCGATGAGGCCTTCGCGCGCATCAACGAAAACTTCTCCGTCACCTTCACGCGCCTGTTCAACGGCGGCCAGGCCTTCATGCGCCTCACTGATGAAGAGAACACCGCTGAGAGCGGCATCGACATCGTCGCCTCACCGCCGGGCAAAAAGCTGCAGAACGTGCTGCTGCTCTCCGGCGGCGAAAAGGCGCTCACTGCACTCTCGCTGCTGGTCGGCATCTTCCTCTATCAGCCCAGCCCCTTCTGCGTGCTGGACGAGGTCGACGCACCGCTCGATGAGACCAACGTCGGCCGACTCGCCGAAATGCTCAAGAGCATGGCAAAAGAGACGCAGTTCGTCCTCGTCACCCACTCCAAGCGCATGATGACCGCCATGGACCTCATCTACGGCGTCACTATGCAGGAGCCCGGCGTCTCCAAGCTCGTCTCCGTGCACATGAGCCACCACGCGCACGGCCGCGCAGAGCACCGCGCTACGGCGTAGAAATTGGGACGGCGCCACAAAGGGCGAACGGAAGAAGCAAACCGTCATTTGCTACTCTTGCCCGGTGAGCGATGCCCCGGGTATCTACGTCGAAATCAGGATTCAAGCGCCTCTCGAGGAAGTTTGGCGACGCACCCAAGAGCCTGAACTCCATCAGCGCTGGGACCTGCGCTTCAGCCGCATCGAGTATCTGCCCCGGCCCGAGCCCGCTGAACCTCAGCGCTTTCTGTACGAGACCCGTATCGGCTTCGGCCTTCATATCCGGGGCACCGGCGAGAGCGTCGCACAGCGCTCCTCCGCTGATGGCGACACCATCTCATCGCTTCGCTTCGCCTCCGACGATCCGAAATCGCTGATCGAATCGGGCTCGGGATACTGGCGCTATGTGCCCA
>DASUWP010000074.1:0-2015 GCA_036378335.1 Acidobacteriaceae bacterium
ATTCACCGGAGATATAGAGGGGGAGTCGACGGTCCGGGCGCTGCAACTCCAGCGGAAAGACAAATCGGCGAGCCTCGCGAGTATGCAGCGAGTCCGTGGGAAGCTGGGCGGACGCGAGGGCACGTTCGTGCTGCAGGGTTCAGAGGCAGTCGCGAATGGCAAGATCAAGGCGACCTGGTTTGTCGTTCCGGGATCGGGCACGGGAGGCCTTGCCGGGCTGCGCGGCGAGGGCGGGTTTGAAGGGCAGTTTGGCAAGGCGACCAATGGATGGCTGAATTACTGGTTTGAATGATTGAGAGTGGACCTAAGAGGGTGCGGAAGAAAGATCAGGGCTGTGAGAGCGAAAGGCCCAGGGCTAAAGCCGGGATAGGTTAGAAAGCCTTGTTGCCTCGGGCTGAAGCCCGCTGCTACTCCCAACGGTTTACGTAAGCATTTTTTGGGTTCTCGCAAGCACCCCGGTGACACGTGCACTGCGACACACTCACGAGTGGCCCGCCGGCTCGTCTAACGATTGCTGCGCGCGCGGATTGCGCGTTAAATGCCCGATTCTGCGTGAGATAATCGAACCCGTGCTGAAGCTTTCCGCCCCATTGCGCCTCCTGCCGCTATTGTTTGCGATGTCCACCGTTGGCTGCCATGCCCAGAGCAAGGAGCTTGGACCCGTGCAGGCGGGCCAGAAGCTGAACCCGGAAGAGACGCGGCGCGTGGAAGTGATGATCCGTTCGCGCTCGCAGATGCCGGCGGACTACAAGATTCAGATTGGCGTGCCGAAGGCGAGCGACATCTCCGGCTTTGAGACGTTGCCCATCTCCTACACGAGCCCACAGGGGAGCACACGGAACATCGAGTTCCTGATCTCGAATGACGGCAAAACGCTGGCGCAGATGAACCGGTTCGACCTGAGTGCGGATCCGAAAGACATCATCTCGGTCGCCGGCAGGCCCGCGCGTGGTGGCCCGGAGAATGCGCCGGTGCTAATCGTCGGCTTCGACGACCTGGAATGCCCGTTCTGTGCGGAGATGCACGCGGAGCTGTTCCCGGCCCTGCTGAAGCGGTATAAGGACCAGGTGCGGATCGTTTATCGGGACTTTCCTTTGGACCAGCATCCGTGGGCGGTGCGGGCGGCGGTGGATTCGAATTGCCTGGGCACCCAGTCGGCGACTGCTTATTGGAACTATGTCGATTACGTGCATGCGCACGCGGCGGAGATGGGCGGTACGGAGAAGAGTCTGGAGAAGGCGAAGCAGAGCCTGGATAAGATCGCTCTCGATGAGGGGACAAAGAACAAACTGGATCAGCCCACGCTGACGGCCTGCATCTTGAAGCAGGATGCCACGAAGGTCAGCGCCTCGGTGCTGGATGGCGAGTCCGACGCGCTGCGGGTGGGTTCGACTCCTACTTACTTCGTGAATGGCGAGAAGATTGAGGGTGTAACTTCGCTGGAGACGTTCTATGCCGCGATTGACCGCGCGCTGGTTGCGGCGGGTCAGACACCTCCGCCTGCGCCACCCGCGCCTGGAAAGGCGGCACCTGCCGCAGCGCCGGCAACGGCTCCTTCCTCGGCGGCCCCGGCGGCGAAGCCAGGAACTTAATCGCAATGTATTTCGCAAATCCGCGTACGGGCTTAGGATGGAGTCACATGTCGATCGCTGCACGCAAGCCAGCTCTCCTGTCCTACCGCACGCATCGCTCTGTCGCAGCCGGAGTGCCGCTGCTGCTGATGGTGCTGATCGCCGGATGCAACCAGAAGCCCGGACCGGACGTGGTCGCCACGGTGAACGGTCACGCCATTGTGCGCGCCGACCTGGACCGCATGTACAAGGCACAGCTTGGGCAGAACCCGGGGCAGACGCCTTCGTCGGAGCAGGCCGATTCCCTGCGGCTGAATATTGTGCGCGAGTTGATTGACGAAGAGATTGTGGAACAGCGGGCGGCGAAGATGAATCTGACGCCCACGGCGGAGGATGTTGACGCCAAGCTGAACGAGATGAAGGCGCCGTACACCGAGGACCAGT
>DASUWP010000075.1:0-2942 GCA_036378335.1 Acidobacteriaceae bacterium
GGCATAACTTTCATTGAGGCCGGAAACCACACGCTTCGAGTCACCTTCAACGATGCCGTAAAACCCGCAACAGCGACCTGGGAAGACAAGCGGTCCCCGTTCGCGAGGGTGAGTCTCGATCCCATCTTGTTCACAGATGACGGACGGCTTGGCGGTACTAATCGCACCTTCGAATCGCAGCTCGATGGCGCTTGCAGCACCACTTCTTATACCGACGACGACGCGAACACCTGGCTGCCATCTCAGGGGTGCGGGCTTCCGGCAGGCGCCGATCATCAGACCCTCGGCGGCGGACCGTACGCCTCACCCGCGCCGGCGCACACCTACCCGCATGCGATCTATTACTGCTCGCAGGACATCGTGACCGCATTCTGCGCGCGCAGCGACGATGGTGGCGTTACCTTCGGACCGGGCATTCCCATCTACACCTTTGCCAGCCACAACGGAGTGGACGTGCCGGTGGCGCCGGGTACCTGTGGGGGGCTACATGGACACGTTCGCGTCTCCCCGGACGGCACCGCCTATGTCCCAAATCGGAACTGCCAGGACGCCAACGGCGTGAGCCGACCAGGAGTGGCCGTCTCAATTGACAATGGCCTCACCTGGACAGTGCGAACCGTGCCCGATGGCCTTACGGGAGCCGGGACCGATCCTTCTGTAGCCGCGGGCGCGCACAACACCATCTATCTCGGATACGCCGACGCCAGTGGACACGCCAAGATCGCCGTCTCGCACGATCGGGGATTGCACTGGGCGAAGTCTCAGGATGCGGGCACTCCTTTCGGAATCCAGAACACCGAGTTCCCGGAGGTGATCGCGGGCGATGACAATCGCGCGGCATTCGCCTTCCTGGGCACCACCAGCACAGGTGACACTCAATCTGCCGACTTCCTTGGAGTCTGGCACTTGTACGTCGCCTTCACCTACAACAGCGGACTGACTTGGACGACCACCGACACCACTCCGGCCAATCCGGTACAGCGGGGCTGCATCTGGAACGGTGGCGGAAGCAATCCCTGCCGCAATCTGCTGGACTTCAACGACATCACCGTCGATAAGCTGGGCAGAGTGCTGGTCGGATACGCCGATGGCTGTACCGGTACGTGCGTAACGGACGCTTCGCAAAATGCAAGCACCGGGCCGGCAAGCGCGCAGGATGCGCTCGCAACCATTGCTCGCCAGGTAGGCGGACGCGGGCTGTTTGCCGCCTTCGACGGCACGCAGTTTGGCACGCACTCCGGCGATGACGAAGGCGGCGGCAATATCTGCTTCGGTGATGCCGCAAATGGAGTAACCGGCGATCAGAACTGCAATGTCGAAGACCACTGACCGCCTTGCTCGGAACTGCAACCCCGCACGATCTTGTGATCGTGCGGGGTTGCGTTCGCCCCAACCCGGTTCGAAATCGATGCAGATATCAATGCTGAGACATCAAAGATGAGCCAGCAGCACGTTCCATTTCGGGTTTGGGTCATACTTCTCGAAGCGCTGTTTCTTGGCGCCGTTCCGGCCACAGGGCTGCAGCGGCCGGATGGTGCCCCCAAGTCTCCGGCGTTGGACGCTTGCGCGCTCTTGACTTCCTCTGAGGTTCAACGCGTTCAGGGAGAAGCGACACAGGATGCAAAAGCCGGTAATGATCAAAGCGGAGCATTGCTGGTTCGTCAATGTCTATTCCGCACGACCACACCGATCCACTCGGTAAGCCTCGCAATCGCCTTGCCTAACCCGGCAGCAAGCGGCGACGCGATCAGTCCGCGCACATTCTGGCAGAGCAAGTTTCATTCCCCGGAGAACGAGAAAGAGAAACGCGGAGAATCTGGTGAACCTGAAGGGTCTAACCCTCGACCAGTTCCAGGAATTGGAGATGAGGCTTTTTGGGTCGGCACGTCGATGACAGGGGCTCTCTACGTGCTGAAAGGAAATTTGTTCTTGCGCATCAGCGCAGGCGGCATTCGAGACGAAGCATCCCGAATCGAACATTCGAAAACTCTGGCGGCCCTTGCACTCAAACGGCTCAGCGACATGCGGCCATAAGCCTGGCCCTGTCTTCGCTTTCACGCAATGGGCAATATGCAATATTGCAAGCAGCGATGGGTGGCAATGTTGTTCTGAAGGACCGTCGCCCGCCCTCGGGCGTCTTCCTCGCGATGCGACGCCTACAGGCCGGGTCTAGCCTATCGCTTCAAGCATTTCCGTGTGAGTTCGAATCCACTCGCAATAATCTCAACTGCAAACAGAGAAATCACAAGAGACGCATCGCCGCAGACACAGCCAAAAAAGAGACACCCGAGGCGGGCGGCGGTCCTTCAGACCAGCGATTCACGCTTATTGCTTATTGCCTACCGCGTATTGCTTTCTTCTCCTGCCTATTGCCTAATGAACTGAATGCAGCCTGAAGTTCAAATCCAGGAATCGCAGCCGGCCGGTGCTGCCGAGAGTTCCTCGGCTAACGGCAAGATGTTGTTTGACTTCTGGTATCCGGCGGCCCTGGGGCGGCAGTTGCGCGGACGCAAGTTGGTCAGAGCGATGCTTCTCGGGCAGCCACTCGTTTTGGGGCGCGATGCCGGCAATCGCGCCTTCGCGATGAAAGACATCTGTCCTCATCGCGGCATTCCGCTTTCCTGTGGACGCGTCGAAGGACAGGATCTCGAGTGCTGCTATCACGGCTGGCGCTTCAACGTGCACTCCGGCACATGCACGCAGATTCCTTCGCTCACAGCGGATTCGCGCATCCAGCCGGAGAAGATTCACGCCACCCACTATCCCTGTGAAGAGCGCGACGGATACGTTTGGGTCTTCATGGCCGAATCGCGCAGCACGGCGGTGAATCCGCCGGCTGTTCCGGAACTGCCGCTACCCAGCCGCAGCTATCGCATCACTCATCTCTCGGCAGAGCTCCCGTGCAATGTGGATCACGGGGTCATTGGACTGATGGATCCGGC
>DASUWP010000076.1:0-28225 GCA_036378335.1 Acidobacteriaceae bacterium
GCCCACGTAGTTCAGCTCCAGCGTGGTGTTTCGCGCCACCTCGCGCTGCACCGAAGCCGACCACTGCTGCACGTATGGGTTCTGCGGTTTCTCCGAAATAATGACCGCGATGAACTGTCCCCCGGCCGGGAAGGTCGTGCCGCCATTTGACCCAACAGCCACCGGCTGCAGCGAGCTCGCCGGGACAAACAGGTTGTCGGTGTTCTTCGGCAGCGTTGGATCCGCGGTAGGCGTGTTGGAGGCTCGTATCACAAACGGATACAGGTCACCGGAGTCATCGATCTCGCGCGTCTCCGAAGAATCGAAGAAGAGTCCGTACCCCCCGCGAACCACCGTTTTGTCCGTGAGCCGATATGCCAGCCCAAACCGCGGAGCGAAGGGATAGTAGGACGGATCGCTCGGATTATTGCGACCGCAATAGCGGTAGAAGCCGTTGCCGGCCGGCGCAATTCCGTCGGTCAGCAGGGTCCTATTGGCAAAGCACATTCCGCCCAGCGGATTTGCCGTGTCGATCCAGAACATCTTGTTATTGCTCTGCTCATATGGGATGGTGCGGAAGTCCCACCGTATCCCCATGTTCAAGGTCAGCTTCGGCGTCGCCTTCCAGTCATCCTGGAAATAGGGGCCGACGTACTTGAAGACGAACTGGTTAAGATTGCCCGGCGAACTGCTGTTCTGCTTGCTGAAAGGTCCGGGCTGAAAGGTGGATGCGACGCCGTAATAGCCCAGCAGATAATCCGCCACTGCGTTTCCTGTTCCGCAGTATGGCGTCGGGCAGCCCGCGCTGTTGTTGCTGATGGTCGTGTTGTTGAAGGTATAGCTTCCCAGGAAATTCGTAGAGAGGTCGCGCTTCTGCACCCAGGTCCGGTAGTCGAAGCCCATGCTGAAGGTGTGCCTGCCTCTGACGGTGGAAAGCGAATCAGCAAACTCCCACATCGGAATATCGCTGGTCGTCGGGTTATTCCCCGGGCTGCCAGCCCCGCCGCTCAGATTTTGAAGCGCAATACCGGGATAGCCGCGTGCATAGTCAGGCAAGCCGGTGAACACGCCCGTCAATCCAAGGGCGGCGACATCGGAAGTCGGTGCCGGGCTGTCCCCCTGTATCACCTGCGCGCCCAGGTACCCGAAGCGGAAGTTGTTCACGAATCCGTGGGGGAGCGAAATGGTGTGCGAAATTTCCCAGCTGGTCGAGTTTTCCGTGAAAATATTCAAGCCCGCGGGAATCGATGTCGAGCTCGCGGTATCCAGCAGATAGTTGGCTTTGGTGTAACGAAAGAAGATTGAGCCGAACTTACCGAAATTCTGATCCAGGCGATAGGTCTGCTGATCAGTGTTATTTGGTAGGGTCGTGCTCAGTAGGTAATTGAAGGTCCGGCAATTTCCCGTTCCCGGGACACAGTTCGGAGCAGGAAATAGCTTCGTCGTAACCATCGCGAGACGCGAAAAGCGCGATGCCGGGATGATATTTCCGGGGAATGGTAAGCCGGTGGCTGGATCGACCGGCATACAGGGATTGCTGCCCGCCAGCGCGTCATTACACGCAGTCGTTCCATAGGCCGGCAGTCCGCTCGTCGAAAAGTCGCCGCTCAGTTGCGCTTGGTTCGGGATGTTCGAAAACGTGCTGGTGCCATTACGAATGCGCCAGCCCTCATAGTTCGCCAGCCAGAACGTCTTGTCCCGGCCGTCGTACAGCTTCGGAATGATGACAGGGCCGCCCAGCACAAATCCAAACTGGTTCTGCCTCAGCTCCGGCTTACCGGTAAAGTGCGTGTTTGCATCAAAAGCGTCATTTCGCGCGAATTCGAACACCGAGCCGTGCAACTTGTTGGTCCCGCTCTTGCTCACGATGTTGATTTGGTTGGCGCTGAAACCGTACTCCGCCGAATAGGTCTCGCTCTGTACTCTGAATTCCTGAATAGCGTCCTGCGACAGGATCACGGCCGGCGTGTTGAGTGCCGTGTCCGTGTTCACCATGCCGTCCAGCGTGTAGTTGTTCGACTCCGGCCGCGCGCCGTTGATGCTGATCGCGTTGCCCTGCCCCTGGCGCATCTGCCCCTGCTCGCCCACTGTCTGCACGGCGCCTGCGCCGATGAACAGCAGGTTTAGGAAATTGCGCCCGTTCAGCGGGAGTTGATCAACCTGCCGTTGGGTCACCAATTGCGTGACAGCGGCGGTGTCCGTATCGAGCGCGACGGCAGATGCATTGACCTGGACCGTCTCCGTTTCGGCTCCCGTCTTGAGTGACCCATTCACACGCGCCTGCTGTGCTACGCCCAGCGTTAACCCACCCACGGTTTCCTTGGAGAATCCAGGCGATTCAATCGTGACCGAATATGGCCCTGGATTGAGGTCCGGGACCGAGTAGTCGCCGGAAGAACTGGTCGTTGCCCGGTGAGTTACGCCGGTTCCCGTGTTTGTAATGATCACAGTAGCATTTGGTATCACTGCGCCTGAGCTGTCAGTGACTGTGCCAAGAATCGTTCCGGTGGCCCCGCTCTGGCCAAAGGCCGCACAGGCAATCGCCGCTACCGCGATTGAGCCCAACAGCCGTCGATACAGCTTGTGAATCATTGAAAGCCTCCCTCAAATCGTTTCCTGCATTCCATCGGTCATCGCACGTCTGGCGATCCCTTTCTTCCTTCCCGTCATTCCGACGGAAGCCGCGACGGGCAGCGCCGCGGTGAAGTGCGGGATCTGCTTTTCCCATCCCAGGGCCGCTGGATTGAACCTCGCGTTCGCTGTTCCGGTTCGGCAGGCGTATTTGGGGAAAGCCCCGCCTCGCTCGTCTCAAACCGGAAGTTCTTCCAGCGCGCAGACAATATCGAGGGTGTTCAAACATTGTCAAGAGGAAAAAATATTCCCAAATGAAATAACCAGCCCACACTTCACCGCCTCGCTAATGCGGTCTAAAGCGAGTCAAAAAGACGCCGCAAATGGTCTCTTAAACGGCCTCGCTCCCGTCCGAAAAGCGCTTCCGGAGGGCCATTTTCAGAACAGAAATTCGAAAGAGAAATGGACTACGACATCACCCTGGACGAGGCCGCTTCCTGCTTCCCGGCAGCCTCTCCTGAGGCCGGCAAAGTCTCCGGTGTAACCACCCGATGCTGAACGTAGTTGTACGGCGGGACAGTGTGGCCGCGTAGCAGTGTCACCCCAAGCTGGATCAGCCGGGGCCCGTACGTGTGTGCCTCATGCGAGATGGAAGCGATTAGGGGTGCCTTGTTGCGCCGCATCTCATCCAGCGCCTCTGGAATGCAATCCTGGCCCACGATCGCCACATACTTTTCTCGGCCCAGTTCCCGCACCACCTGCAGAGCCCCCAAAGCGCTTGTATCCGTCGCTGCTGCAATCAGCACGCGATCCGTACGTCCGTGCCGCTCCAGAAATTCCTTCACCACCTGCGCGCTGGTCTGACGCAGGCCTCGTCCATCCAGCCGCACACATGCACGCGCTTCGAGTCCTGGCAGATGGGTGCGGACGCCCTCGAAAGCCCCTGTAATGCGGCTCTGGACGAAGGTTCCCGCCTCAGCCACGTCCAGCCCTACCACCCAGTCCACCTTGCCCTTCCACGAGTGGACCGCATGTTGCGCCAGCAACTCGCCGGCCTCAAAACCCACCTGAAAATTGTCGACGCCGAAATACACCGAGCTGGGATGGGGAATGTCGACCGCGATCAGCGGAATGCCCGCGCGTGCGATCGTGTGCGCAATCAGCGGCGCCACGCGCTCCTCTATCTGGAATTCGACTACCAGGTCCACGCCCTCGGCCACGAACTCCTTCGCGTTCTTAAGCGCCGTTTCCGCGTTGTAGCGGTTATCCCGGATCATCAGCTCCACGCCGGAAGCCGCCGCAGCAGCTTTCAGACTGGCCGCCACTGCCTCGGAGAACGGCATCTCCTCGCTCTCACCGGCAAAGCCGAAGCGCATCTTCTTCGGCCGCGCCACCAGACGGTACCCGCCATCCGGCGTCTGCGCGACGTAACCGCGATGCACAAACGTCTTCAGGATGCGGTAAATACTCGTCTTCGAGATCTGCGAGCGCTGAAAGAGCGATTCCAGCGTAAGCGGCCGATTGTCTGCCTCCAGAAGCTCCAAGACATCGAGCGCCTTCGACAAAATCGGGATGAGATACAGGCGCTTGATCTTCTGCGGCAACGGTTCACCTCGCACGGGGAGCATAACAGGCTCGTTTCCCTATTGGAAGTATTCGCTTCGCCACATCAGCATGCATGAAGGCTGGTAAGTATGCGGGCCCAATGGCCAATTCTCGCCGGAGAATTCGGCTCGCCTTCCCACGTCGCAAGCTGGATGGCAAAGTTGCCGATGGTTGCGCTCTCCGCAACTCCGCAGCAAACCTCCAAGCCCGTCGCCTCCGCTGTGAGTCGATTTAGAAAGCGATTGAGACTGCCACCACCGACAATGGCCAGCCTCCGGAATCGCTTTCCAGTGAGACGCTCGGCATCGCGCAAAACGGTCGCATAACGTGCGGCAAGGCTATGAAAAATCATGCTCGCAAATTGAGGCACACGGTCAGGAGTCTCTTCGATAGCGGCTCTTCCCTGCTTCCTTCGTTGCTCGTTGATGCGCGAAGCCATCGCGCCGGGCAGCAGCAGGTCAGGATCATCGACGTCCAGCAGAGAATCGGGACCGGGAAGCGATTCAGCCGCGGCAATCAAATCCTGCATGGGCCGCCGTTCTCCATCTGGACAGAGCTGCGCCAGCGTCTGCTTCAGCAGCCACATGCCGTTCACGTTCTTGTGAAAGCAGACTCGGTCTCCCGCCGCTCCCTGGTTCGTGAATCCCGCCGCGCATGCCTCCGCGCTTGTGATTGGCTGCTCGAGTAGCGTCCCGACCAGGGACCACGTGCCGGAACTGATGTAAGCCCAGTCGTTGCCATCGAGCGCGATCGCAGCCACTGCGGACGCGGTGTCGTGACATGCGGTTGCAATAAGCCGTGTGCGTTGAAGCGACGGCGCTGCAGCTCCCACGGTGCGCAGTGCCCCTACATCCGTTCCGGTCGCGACCAGCTGCGGAGCAGCTTTGATCTCCAATCCGCTCAGGTCGAAGAGCTTCTTGCACCACGCTCGGTTACGCATGTCGACAAGACCGGTATGCGTCGCGTTCGTATACTCGGCGACCATCCTGCCGCCGAGCGTAGCGAGCAGATACTCCGGCAGGTTGATCCACCGCGCAGTTGCCGGCACACCCGCCGCCTGGTCGGCCATCAATTGAAACTGCGTGTTGATGCGCAGCGGCTGCGCGCCGCTCAACCTAAACAGCTCCTCCCGGGAACATCGCGACTGAAGAGCCGTCAGCACCGATTCGGTTCGCAGGTCGCGATAGCAGAAGGGCAGGCCGATGGGCTCCCCGTTGCCGTTTAGTCGGACGTAATCCACCGCCCAGCCATCGACGCCGATGGATGCAATCGGCGCATTGGCCTGTTCGCCGCATCGCAGTAGGCCGCGCTCAATTTCCGGCAGGATTTGCTCCAGGTCCCAGAAGAGCGATTCACCCCGCGAGACCGGTGCGTTCGGAAAGCGATGCACCAGCCGAATCTGCAGGCCTTCCGTTCCGGGCGTCAGCAGCGACACGCGGCAGCTCTCGGCTCCTAAATCAATCGCCGCGAAGGATGGAAAACTGCCCAATGGAAGATTGGTGCCTGCCAAGTGATGGCCTCTGCGTTATCGAAGGAATGCTTCCGTCAGTCCGCCGTCGACCGGAATGAGGTGCCCTGTGGTGCAGGGGGATTTTGGGCCGGCAAGGAAAAGGATCGCCTCCGCGCAAATCTCGGGATCGATGGGCCGATGCGTGAGCGTGCGCTCTGCATAGAAGCCCGCAAGAGCAGTTCGCAGCTCGTCGTCGGACATGCTCTCCTCAAACGAAATTGCGTACTTCCGCAGTGACGCGATAACGCGGTCCCGCGGGAACATCGTGGAACCCTTGACCACCGTTGCGGGACTAATGCCGTTGACGCGCACCATCGGCGCCTGGGAGACAGCCAGCTCTCGTATCAGATGGCTGAGCGCCGCCTTGCTCACATCGTAGGCTTCCGACCCTCGCTTCGGCACGACGGCGTTGGCGGAACTGGTAAGCACGATGCTGGCCGCCAGCCCCTGGTCGCGCAGAAGTTTTCCGATCTCCTCTACCAGCAGGAAGTTCGCTGTGACGTTGATTTCGAGGGTAAGCGCCCATTGCTCGTCCGAGATCACACCGCTGGGCGAAGAGGGAAACAGTGCGGCAGTATTGATCAGAATGTCGGCTCCGCCGAACTGCTCGACCGTGCGTCGAATCGCATCGCCGATCGACTCGCGATTCCGGATATCGACCGGAGCGGCAATTACCGCCTCTTTTCCAGCGGTCTTCTTCAACTGATCTGCGACGCGCTCTGCGCCAGCTAGGTCGCGATCAGCAACCACGACATGCGCGCCGCGTGCAGCGGCTAACAGGGCCACTTCTCGGCCGATGCCACTGCCGCCACCCACGACGACTATGATCTGCCGGCTCAGCTCTTTCTCAGGGGGCTGCCGGCGGATCTTTGCCTCTTCCAGCGCCCAGTACTCGATGCGAAATGCTTCAGAGGCCGGAAGCGCCACATAGTTGCTGTAGACCTGAAATGCCTGTGCCAGGTTCTCGGAGCCGCACTGCGGAAGCTTCGTGATCGCGGCATCACTCTCGAGGCCGCCCGCGCCTTTCATCACGTGGATCGCATTCAGGTAGAACTCGCCGACGATGCGCGACTCCGGTTTGCTCTTGCCGAAGCTGAACATGCCGAGGCCTGGAACCAGGACCACGGCCGGTGTGGCGTCGCGCATTGCCGGTGAGCCCGGCTCAGCATGTTTCTTGTAGTATTCGCCGTACTCGCGTCGATAAATGGAGATCTGCGTTTCGATCTCCTTCCGCAACTCCCCGGTGCCGCTCTTCGGATCCCACGGCACGAACATGGGACGGATCTTCGTGCGGATGAAGTGATCCGGACAGCTTGTGCCGAGATAGGCCAGCTTCGCAGCATCAGCGGAGTTCACAAATTCCAGCACATCCGGCTGATCTGAGAAGCTGCCGATCACCCGCTTGTTTTCGCTCAGCCGTCCGCGTAAAACAGGCAGGATCTCCAGCGCGATGCTCCTGCGATCCGCCAACGGCTCATGCTTCCGACCGCCGTAAATGCGGTCTCCTTTTTGTTCGAGATGCTCTTCGATGAAGCTGGTGAGCTGGTCGATCAGCGTAATGGTGTTCAGGTAGCATTCGCGCTGCGTGTCACCCCAGGTGAACAGGCCGTGGCCGCCAAGAATGATTCCGTCGCAGGCGGGCTCCTGTTCGACCGCGCGCTTCAGCATCAGTCCAAGCTCAAAGCCCGGCCGCTGCCATGGCACCCAGATCAGCTTGTGGCGGAATTGCTGGTTGAACTCCTCCATTTTTTCAAGACCGTTCGCCGCTGCCGCCAGCGCGATGGCGCAGTCCGGGTGCAGATGGTCCACGTGGCGAAACGGCAGAAAGCCGTGGAGTGGGGTATCTATGGACGCCGCCACGGGGTTCAGGCCGTAGGTGCAGAGCGGATAGTACTCGACCATCTCGTCTTCGCGATCCACGCCGCCGTACAGCTTTTCGAGCGCCAGCAGCTTGTCCAGATACAGCGTGGCAAAACCGGCACGCTTGATGCTGCCCAGGTCGCCGCCGCTTCCCTTCACCCACAGAACCTCTACGCTCTGGCGCGTGAGCGGATCGGGCATCTCGAGCTTGGAACTGGTATTGCCGCCACCGAAGTTGGTGATGCGCAGATCGGACCCCAGCAGATTGGAGCGGTAGCGCAGCAGTTCCGGCTCGTCCATGCCGCTAGCGGCGTTCTCATCCCAGCGATATTCCAGGTGCTGCAGCCTGGTTTGCGAATCCACCACCGATACAGACATGACTTCGAATCCCCTCTCGAGACAATACGGCGAGAAGAGAAATATCACAGCATAATCTGAATGGCAAACTAATTACCTATAGAAATATCAGGCGTATGAGCTTGTCAATGCTGCATTTCTCTCGCGCCGCTCGCGCGTGATGCGTTGTACGTAGCCGCTCTCTTCAAGAGCCTCCAAGGGATTGGGATGCAGTCCCCGCTTGATTCTCCACTCCGCCAGCGCTGGGCGGACATCGGTCCAGAAAGCGCTTCGCAGACACTCTTCGGCATCGACGATCTTTCCCGCCGCCTGCAATTCTTCAAGCCGCTCACGATCGACCAGCGAAGCTTTCAGGTAAAGCTCCTGTGCCGTCATGACGGTCTGTACCATGGCTTCCAGTTTTCCTTTCAGGTTGTGGCTTTGGTCAATCATGAAGGCGATCTCTGTTACCAGCGCAGCATCCGGCTCGCTGAAGATCTCGTGGAAGATCCGGAAGACCTGATAAGGATCGATAGAGCCGATCGTCAGGTCGTCGTCTGCATAGCGCCGATCATTGAAGTGGAAGCCGCCCAGCAGGCGCATGTGAAGCAGCCACGCGACAATCTGTTCGATGTTCTGCGATTGGTAATGATGCCCGGTGTCCACCAGCACGCGCGCCTGCGGCCCCGCTGCCTGCGCCAGGTGAGACGCCATACCCCAGTCCGCGATATCGGTGTGATAGAACGCGGGTTCGAACGGTTTGTATTCGATCAGCATCCGCTGACCGTCCGCCAACTCGGCATGTGTTGCCGCCATCGCCTCTTCGAGCCAGACCACGCGCTGACGTATGTTCTGAGAGCCCGGATAGTTGGAACCGTCTGCAATCCAGAGTGAGACGTCGGTGGATTTTAGTTCCCGGGCGATGCGAACGGACTCGACTAGGTGATCGATCGCCATCCGTCGGATGGAAGCGTCCGGATTGCAAATCGAACCGAGCTTGTATTCCTGATTTTGAAAGAGGTTTGGATTGATGGAGCCGGAACGGATGCCGTGCCGCTCGGCCAGGCGGCGTACTTTCGCTGCATCGGCGATCCCGCCCGGCAGGTCCCACAGCACGTGCAGAGCAAGCTGCGGCGTAACACCCGTCAGCGCATGGACCTGGGCGGCGTCGGCGAACTTCTCCTCGAGAGTGGTCGCCGCCGCAGCCTGCAGGTACTTGCCGAAGCGGGTGCCGGTGTTTGCGAATCCCCATGAAGGAATTTCGATCTGAAAGCCGTCCAAAGGCTGCAACGCGCCATTGCCGATCTCGCTCATCCGTACCTCCCGCGGCACCGCAGAGTTTAGTCTGAATCCCAGCTGCTTTCCAAATGGAAAATATTTTCTCTTGATACACGCCCTGCGCTACCATGGGCAGCGTCTATTTTCCTTCCTTTTTAAGATCGCCGAGGTGCGGCTTGGGTGCAAATCCCCTGATCGGGGTCATTTATCACTGGATTGGCGGTCTGGCCTCCGCCAGCAACTTCATCCCATTCCGGCCCATCAAGCGATGGTCGTGGGAGATCTACTGGATCGTGCAGGGCTTCGCTGCGTGGATCGTTGCTCCCGCCGTTCTGGGATATCTATTTGTGCCCGGTCTTTCGTCTGTCCTGCACCAGGCGCCCTCCGCCACAATGTGGCATTGCTTCCTGTGGGGAGCGATGTGGGGTGTGGGCGGACTGACCTTCGGTCTTGCGATCCGCTACCTGGGCATCGCACTGGGCTATGCGATTGCGCTGGGCTTCTGCACTGCATTCGGCACGCTGATGCCGCCTCTCTTCAGCGGTCAGATTTCCACGATCGCGCACCAGCGCGGCGGACAGGTGATCCTGCTGGGCGTCTTTATCTGCCTGCTGGCGATTGCGGTGAACGGGTTAGCGGGGTTCTCCAAGGAGAAGGAAGTCTCTGCCGAAGAGAAGGCGCTGCTTGGCGAGCGCGACTATTCCTTCGCCAAGGGACTCGCGGTGGCCATCTTTGCCGGCATCATGAGCGCCTGCTTTGCCTACGGATTGGCCGCCGGCAAGCCGATCGCAAACCTGACGCGCGATCAACTGGCGGCGGAACATCGCGCTCTACTCTGGCAGAATCTGCCGGTGTTGGTTGTGGTGCTATGGGGCGGCTTCGCAACCAATCTGATCTGGTCGGCAATCCTGATCGTTCGCAACCGGTCGGTGGGGCAATTCTTCGGCGTGCCTGGCACGAATCCGATGGGCACGGCGCCGACTACCGGCGAGACGCTCGTAAACCTGGACCCGTTGCATCCCGAGCTCTCGCTGCGGCTGTCTCCTACCGTGCTCACACGGAACTATGTACTCGCCGCTCTTGCAGGTGTCATCTGGTATTTCCAGTTCTTCTTCTACTCCATGGGACAGACCAAGATGGGCAAATACGATTTCTCCAGTTGGACATTGCACATGGCCAGCATCATTATCTTTGCCACGCTATGGGGCATCGCACTCCATGAATGGCGCGATACGAGCGTTAGAACGCGTGTTCTGGTGGCCTGCGGCTTGTTTCTACTGGTGGGGTCTACCGTGGTGGTCGGCTATGGGAATCTCCTTGTGGCTCGCTGAGGGATTCTTGGGTCAGTTCTGGCGCACACATTGTCGCAAAACCCTGGCGAGCAGGTTCGAGTTATCACACTGACTCTTCGCACGGTTGAGGGACGCCCCTCAAACCCGGCGTTCAGGATGCGCCGCTTGCCCCAGTAAACTTGAGCGGAAGATCAGCTCACTGTTTATTCCCATAGAACCCTTCATGAGAAACCGTGTACCTTCCTCGCGGTGGCGTGATCTCTGTCTCGCCTGTGTCTCTGTGCTCGCGCTGTCGCACATGGCAGTGATCACTGCAAGCCCGGCCAAGGCGCAGAGTGTTGCGTCACATCCCAATTGGCCCGGTCCAGGGCAGCTGTTCGTTGGAACCTGCTATCAGCCCGTCGACCGCACTCCAGAAGAGATCGATCGCGATATCGCCATCATGAAGCGCGCGGGGTTCAATGTCGTGCGCATGGGCGACCTTTCCTGGGATTCGTTCGAACCCGAGCAAGGCAAATTCACCTTCGGCTGGTTCGACAGCATCATGGACCAAATGCACGCCGCAGGAATCCGCGTGATCCTGGACATTCCTGGACTGCCGGCACCCATCTGGCTGCATCGCGCGCACCCGGGCGTCGACATCGTCGCGGAGAACGGCACGCGCCTGCCTCCCGCCGAACGATACATGGACGACATCGGCGATCCAGACTACGTGCGCGAGGTCAACATCATGGCCGACGCACTCACCAAACGCTACGCTCACCATCCCGCGCTTATCGCTGTCGGCTATGACAACGAAATCGGCAATGGTTACATGTCGTACTCAGGCGCCGACCGGCAGCGATTTATTGCGTGGTTAAAAAAGAAGTATGGAAACGTTGCTGAGTTGAATAGGGCCTGGGCCACGCAGAGATGGTCACGCCGACTGAACAGCTTTGAGGATATCGATCTGCCTCTGGCCGACGGGCCTGGTCCATCGGAGCGTTATCTGGAGCTGCATCGCTACTGGTCGGATGTGACGATAGAGCGTCTGAAGGAACTCGATGCGATCCGGAAGCGGAACATGCCAGATATTCCGTCTATCTCGAATCTGTGGGACACGGCATCGCGCCGCGGCTTCGACTACCTCTCCACATACAAAGCGTATGTGTCGTACGGGGCTGAAGGATTCTATCCCGGCGATCCGGTCAGCGGCTCGCTTGGCGCCCTGATGACCAAAGGCGCCCTCCCGACCCCCATTTGGTTCAACGAATTCACTGCGGGCGGCCCCGGATACTACGGCACGCCGGGCCGGAGCCGAATGTACGCCTACCTCGGGCTCATGATGGGCGCTCAAGGCATTCTCGCCTGGACCTTCAACAGCCACCTGGGCGGCGAGGAGCAGGCGTTCTTCGGGCTCGTCGACCATGACGGAACTCCTTCCTGGAAGGTGGAGGAGTTTGCACGCATTGGCGCGGAATTCAAACAGGTCTCCAAATATGGATTTCCTCGTTACACACACCCTGAAGTGGCTATCGCGTATTCGTTCGATTCCTTCATCGACTCCCATCCCAACGGTCCTTCCAACACAACACTGCAATACTTCAAGCCTTCCTACACGGATCAGGTGCAGGGCGCGTTTGAGCCGTTCTTCCGTGACAATGTTGACACGGCCATCATTAACATCGGCCATGAGAATCTTGCAGCCTACAGGCTGGTCGTCGTGCCGGCCGATTACGTTATGGATGAGCCCAGTGCAAATGCGCTTCGCGAGTACGTGAAGAATGGTGGCACCGTCCTCATGACCGCGTTTTCGGCCAAAGTGGACGAGCATGGCCAATGGTTCAACACTCCGCTGCCCGGCCGGCTCAGCGATGTCTTCGGATTGAAAACCAACGCGTTCTACGATGCGCCAGCCTTGAAGTTTGACCTGGATGGGAAGACCATCGATACAAACGTGCATCGCTATGAGGTGCTGGAGCCCTCAACTGCGACGGTGCTCGCAACCTTCTCGAACATTGCAGGCGATTTGCCCGCGCTCACCATCAACCGGTTCGGCAAAGGAAAGGCCCTGTACCTCGCAACAGAATCGGATGTCTCCGCAACGGGACCGGTGACTTCTTACGTTCTTAAACTTGCGGGGATACAAAAGGGACCTGCCACGCCCAACGGCGTGTATGCCAGGGTGGTGGAAGGCCGTACGCTGTACGTAAACACTACCGGCGAACAGAGAAAGATCCCGGTGGATCGTGTCAAACGCGGGCTTGTGACCAATCGCGTCTATAACGGGGCCGTGACCCTGGGCCCTCTCGAAGCGGATCTGGTTCAGTGACGGTGCTGGACGAGATGAAGAAGTCTGTCCGGCGCCAACTCGCTCATCGACACCTGGGCTTTGATGCCACCTCTGCCGTCCGTCTTCGAACACTCGTGCCCTAAAGTGGACGCGCATTCGTACTTCGTGCAGTGCCATGGGATACATCACCAGCAACTTAGCGGCTCCTGAAAGTGGCAACTGAAGTGCTGCCACATAGCAAGGTAAAAGTTTCTTCTTTTCGGGAGGAGACGCCAGATGCAGACCCTGCTTCAGGATCTTCGATTCGCGCTGCGGCAGATCGTGCGCAGTCCAGGCTTTTCCGTCACCGCCATCCTGTCACTTACCCTGGGCATCGGCGCAACGATCGCGGTGTACAGCATCCTTTATGATGCGGTGCTCCATCCCTGGCCCTATGCGGGCGCTGACCGGATGGCGCAGATATGGATCGTAGACAATGCGGGTCACGAAAGATTTAACGGACTAACAGGTCCGCAGGTGCGCCAGCTTCGGCAGACGCCAGCCTTCGAAGACGTGGTCGGCGTGGACGGCCAGAACCTGATGGTGACGGGCGGCGACCTTCCGGACAATGTGTCGGCGGTCGCTTTAACCGGTACCGGCTTTCAGTTTATGGGGATGCCGGCGATGCTGGGCCGCTACTTCCTTCCTTCCGATGCTCCCGAGGGGCGTGATCCGCAGCCGGTGGCAGTGCTGAGCTGGAAATTCTGGCAGAAGCACTACAACGGCGATCCTGGCGTGGTGGGCAAGACAATCCAGCTTTCGCACCAGAGCTATACCGTGATTGGAGTCATGCCGCCGCGTTTTACCTGGATGGATGGGGACGTTTATCTGCCGCTGGAGATGAAGAGCGACCAGATAACCCACTACGGCACGATCATCAAATTAAAGCCGGGTCTCAAAACCGCGGCCGCCGATGCCGAGATTGCACCGCTGTACCGGCAGTTCGCCAAGGAGCAGGCGAACGTCTTCCCGAAGAGTTTCAAGGTCAGCGTGCGACTGCTTGCCGAGACCTACACCAGCCAACTCAAGGGCACGATGTACCTGCTTTTCGGAGCCGTGGCGCTTCTGCTGGCGATCGGCTGCGGCAACTTGTCGATTCTGCTGCTGGCGCGGGGCACGGCCCGCCAGCACGAATTCGCCGTACGGGCCGCGGTCGGCGCGGGAGGCTTCCGCATCGTGCGGCAACTGTTGACGGAATCGCTGCTCCTCTCGGTCACCGGGGCCGCTCTTGGTGTGATCGCTGCTTACCAGATCATTGGGCTGATCGTTGTCCGACTGCCTGAGTATTCCTTTCCGCATGAGGCCGACTTCCACATCAACCTTGCGGTGCTGCTGTTCAGCGTGGGCCTGGCGATCCTGACCGGCGTGCTTTTCGGTTTATTCCCATCGTTCCAGTTTGCGAAGCCCCAGATCAGCCAGCTGATGCAGTCGAACATGCGTCGAGTCGCGGGCAGCGTGAAAGGCCGGCATATACACACGACGCTAATTGCGGGGCAGATTGCTCTTACTTTGCTGTTGCTGACCGCCGCGGGAGCCGCGATCGAGGGTTTTGTGCGCATGATGCGCGTGCCGCTGGGGTATAGCCCGGAACACGTCATGTCCGTCGTCATCCCGGTGCGTGAGAACAGCTACAGCACTCTGGAGGCGCGCAAGAACTACTTCAAGCAGCTTCGCGATAAAGTCGCCGAGGTGCCGGGCGTGATGATTGCCGGAATCTCGACCAACGCCACGCCGCCGGACAGCGGATTCAATATCCCGATGGACATCCTGGGCAAGGCGGCGCAGGAGTCTCAGCAAACTGACCTTGAACTGGTGGGCGCGGAGTACTTCAGCACGTTACAAATTCCAGTGATCGAGGGCCGCTTCTGGAATGCAAGCGAAGTCGACCGGGCGGCGGCGCTGGTCGTCGTGAATCGCGCGTTCGTCCGCCGCTACTTCAACGGCGGAGACGCGCTCGGTCACTCTGTCCGGGTTCCCCAGAGTCAGATACCGCCGATGATTTTGAAGGCGCCGGGCTCCGACGGCTGGCTGCAGATTATTGGCGTCGTCGGCGACTCTCTGAACGCCGGCCTGGAGAAGCCTGTGTCTCCTGCCGTCTACGCTCCATACACGCTTTTGATGGTGCCGTTTACGCAGATCCTGGTGCGCTCGCAAGGCGACCCGCTTGCGCTGCTGCGCGGCATCCGGCGGCAGATCGCCTCGGTGGACCCCGAACAGCAAACCATCGGGGATATTAGAGATCTTGAAGGCTGGATTCAGCGCGAGCCGGAGTATGCTCGCTCCCGGCTCATCTCCATGCTCTTCGGCGGATTTTCCGGGTTGGCTCTGGTACTCGCTGCGGTGGGGCTGTACAGCGTTGTTTCCTACAGCGTGGCGCAGCGCACTGGTGAATTCGGTATCCGCATGGCACTCGGAGCACAACGCCGACACGTGCTGCGCATTGTGGCGTTATCGGTCGCGACCAGCGTGGGAATCGGCGTGGCTGCCGGTCTTGCGCTCAGTTTTGGCCTGAACCGGCTGATCGCCCGCTGGGTGGAAAACGGTGCGCACAATCCTGTGACCGTGATGGCCGCATCGCTGCTGCTGATCGCAGTCGCCGGCCTCGCCTGCCTGATCCCGGCACGACGCGCGCTGGCAGTCGATCCAATGACTGCCTTGCGTTGCGATTGACGGTCGTGCAGTTGTCCGGACACGCGTGTTCTAGACCCGGATCGCTTCGGGTGATCCCTTCGCTACTACACGCCATCGGTCTTCCCGGTTGTGGGCAAATGAGAGTCATACACGTGACGTGCGCTGATCGTGGAGGCGATTTCTATAGGCAGCCACTTTGTGCCGATTTCCGCACCGTGCCATGCTGCACCAGCGAGCGGGCGGATTTCCCGGATGGTTGACAACGTCGCTTTGCTGATAAAAAAACATATGGTTTTCCTTGCCCTATCGCTCTATCTGCTGAAACAGGACGCATTGAGAGTAGCCTCCGCTAAATTGACTCATGAGTTAAAGGCCGACCGTGCGACGCTTGCTGGATCGAACTGTTCGTTCTGGTTTTTGGGAACATGTATGAGTTCTCAAGAACTGACAGCGACAGACTCCACAACGGAAAGACTCATATGAAGCTTGTCTCGGTCAATTGCGGACTACCTCGCGTCATCCGTTGGCGTGGAGCGGACGTAATCACATCGATCTACAAGCAACCGGTCCAAGGCCGCGTCGCGTTGCGAACTCTGAATCTCGATGGAGATCGGCAGTCGGACCTCACGGTACACGGCGGAAAGGACAAAGCCGTCTATTGCTACTCAATCGAGTACTACAGCTACTGGAATGCCGAATTGCCAGGCCCTTCGTTGCCCTACGGTTCCTTTGGCGAAAACTTCACGCTGGAGGGGTTAACTCAAGATGGCTTGGCTGAGGAGTCCATACATGTCGGTGACCGATTTGCCGTTGGTTCCGCGGAGATCGTAGTCACTCAGCCACGGCTTCCGTGTTACAAGCTCGGCATCAAATTCGACTCGGACGATATGGTGAAGCGATTTCTCAACAGCCGACGCACCGGTTTCTATGTGGCCGTGACTCGGGAGGGCGATGTTGGCGCCGGGGACAATCTGACGCTTCTCAGCCATGATCCAGACTCTGTTCCGGTTTCAGAGATCACTCGGTTGTACATAGCGAAGAAATATGACTCGGAAGATGTTCGCCAGGTTCACCGCGCGATTGCCGTAAAAGCATTGCCTGACAGTTGGAAGACATATTTCCAAGAAAAGCTCGACCGACTGTCCTAAAAGGCCCGGCATGACCCCTCTCACGACAATACAGTTTGTCCTCGACCTTGCCGGTGCCTTCGCCCTTGGTGCGATTGTTGGATTTGCATTGGCAGTAACGGAATAGAAGAGCCCGCAGGATTGATTGATCGATGGAGTCGGTCGGTATAGCCAATCAGCGACCCGACGGCGGGTTCTCCAAGGCATTTCTCGTCAAACGAGTGCCAAATCGCCGAATCAGTCATCGAGAACAGGTTGTTCCGAACGTCACGTTGCAGCTCAGCCAGCACTCTTGAAAATCGGGGCCGCCTGCGGGCCTGGTTGATGAAACTGGCGGATAGATGTTGTCATGAAGATGGACGTTTGGATCGTGGCAAGGGCTAAAGGAAAAGCTGGCCGTAACCGCTGCTCCCATGAACCTGTCCCGATGCGACTGCGAGCAGGGGCAGGTACTGCAGCTGTCTCCTGAGTGCCCGCTGCATTTCTCTGCCTTCGTCTGAACTGTCTGTCGTTGTCTCTATTCCTATGCCACCACTCCTCAACGCGCAAAGCATTACAAAGGCCTTCGGCGCACGCCCACTCTTCCGCGATCTCTCCTTCACAGTGGACGAGGGCGCACGCATCGGGCTGATTGGCCCGAATGGCGCAGGCAAATCGACGCTGTTGAAGATTCTCGCCGGAGAGGTCGAGCCGGATACGGGTGAGCTATCGATCCGCAAACGTACCCGCGTCAGCTACGTGTCGCAAATCTCCGGCTTCGGCGCCGGCGACACCGTCTGGTCGTCGATGGAGGATGCGGTCCGCCAGGCCCAGCTACCCACTACAGACTGGGATCGCCGGATTCGCGAAACGCTCGGCCGCGCCGGCTTCACCGACTTCTCCGCTCCCGCCCTGTCGCTCTCCGGCGGCTGGCGCAAGCGCCTCGCCATCGCGCAGGCACTCGCATCCGCGCCCGATGTGCTCCTGCTGGACGAGCCGACGAACCATCTTGACCTGGAAGGCATCGAGTGGCTGGAAGGTATGTTGAACGGCACATCCTTCGCCTCCGTGACGATCAGCCACGACCGCTATTTCCTCGAAGCGGTAGCGCTCGAGATTGCCGAGATCAATCCCGTGTACCCCGACGGCATCCTGCGCACGCGCGGCAATTACAGCCGCTTTCTTGAGGACAAGGAAGCATTCCTCGAAGCGCAACAGCGCCGGCAGGAATCGCTCGAAAATCGCGTGCGCACCGAGATTGAGTGGTTGCGCCGTGGCCCCAAGGCTCGCGCCACCAAGGCGAAGGCACGCATCGACAAGGCTCACGCGCTGATCGGGGAGCTCGCGGAGGTCAGCGCACGCAACCGGACAGCTGCCACCGACATCGAGTTCAGCGAGAGCGGCCGCGAGAGCAAGCGCCTGGTCGCGCTCGACCGGCTCAGCTATGAAGTCGCCGGCCGCACGCTTTTCCGCGATCTCACCTTCCCGCTCACAGCTGGAACGCGTGTGGGCCTTGTCGGACCGAACGGCAGCGGCAAGACGACGATCCTCAGACTCTTGCGCGGCGAGATCGAACCATCTTCCGGCGTCATCGAACGCGCCAACGCACTGCGCATCGTCTACTTTGACCAGAACCGCGAGCTCGACGCCTCGCTCTCTTTGCGCCGCGCCCTCGCACCGGACAGCGACTCGGTCGTCTATCAGGATCGCGTCATTCACGTCGCGTCGTGGGCATCCCGGTTCTTATTCACTGGCGAGCAGCTCAACCAGCCGGTCGCGAATCTCTCCGGTGGCGAGCGGGCGCGTGTCCTCATAGCGAAGCTGATGCTCGAGCCGGCGGATCTGCTGTTGCTCGATGAGCCCACCAACGATCTCGATATTCCTACGCTCGAAATTCTCGAGGAGAGCCTGCTCGAATTTCGCGGCGCGCTGGTTCTGGTGACGCACGATCGCTATCTGCTCGATCGCGTCTCAACCGTGGTACTCGGGCTGGATGGAGGTGGCGGCGCAGGCCAGTTCGCCGACTATCTGCAATGGGAGGTATGGCGCGATGAGCGTCGGCAGGACCGCGATGCGGCGGAGCGAACGGCCGGCAGGAATAACGCGACGGTCCAACCCGACAACACTGCGCGAACCGTGCGCAAGAAGCTCTCGTATCTCGAGGCGCGCGAGTACGAGACGATCGAAGATAACATCGCGGAAGCCGAGGCAGCACTCGGGCGCGCCCAGAGCGCAGTCAATGATCCAACCATTGCCAGTGATGCTGCAGAGTTGCAGCGTGCCCTGAATGATCTGGCCAACGCCCAGGCCGCTAGCGACGCCCTCTACGCGAGATGGGCGGAACTCGAAGGCAAGCTGGGCTGACTGTGTCGGTTAGGCTGACTATTTCGCAGCAGCTTCCATCGCCCTGCGCCACACCGCCGCATTCGTGCCCGCAGGCGGCTCCATCTCCAGCAGCAGCGCGTCCGCCTCATCCGCTGCCCCGGTGCCGCCATGCACAGCAACCGGCGGGTCACTCGGGTTGTGCGGATTCTCCGCGGAGTTATCGTAGCTGACCTTCCAGTGGACCAGCGAGCCTTTCGGCAGCAGCACCGGCCGTCGATACAGATAGACCTCTACCCAGTCCGCATCCCACTTGGGAATCGAGAGCAGCCACACCTGCTTGCCGCCGGGCGTCGTCGCATACGCGTCGAAACTGCGCGCCAGAAAGTGCGCGCGCGGATAAATCGCACTCAGCGCGGCAGCCTGGGGCAATGTGTAACTGTCTTCGAGAGTTGTAGAGGAAGCGCCAGCCGGGATCTCAATCGGGCCACGATGATTCAGCCGCAGAACAGTTGCGCGAGCGGCGCCAGACGTGGCCTTCTCATAGTAGAGACCTATCTGGAATTGCAGCTCGACCTTCTTGCCCGTGGTTTTCAGGTGCGTGGTCAACAGCAGATCGCTGCCCGGCTTCAGCGCCCAGTTCTCACCGGCCCGTGGCTTCAATGCTTGCGACCCTGGCGACCAGAAGATCAGTCCCGCCGCGCCCGGCGATGCACTATCCGGCGTCTCCATTCCGGCAATTCCCTGCTTCCAACCATCGGTCTGCCGCAGACTACCGCTTTCCTCAAAGGAAAGCAGCACGCTCCGCACTGCCTGCGGGTCGCTGGGCCGAATCTGGATCGCGCGCAGTCTTCGCGTCTGCTCTCCCGCAAAAGGCACAATGAGATTGGTAAAGACGTCTTTCCCATTCCCCGAAAGCGCGAAGGGCTCCGCCAGCGTAAGAACCGCGTCCGGTTTCCCCAGCGGCCACTCCGGTGCTTCCGCAGGCGCAGGTGCCGTTGTCGCTGGACCGGCGGCGCCCGCACCCACCCAGGCGTGTATCGTTTCCAAGTCCGCATCGGAAAGCCGGCGCTCACCCACGAAATCGCCTTTACCCGGAGCAGGCAGCCAGGGGGGCATGTAGCGGTTCTGGGTTACTTCCAGAATCTGGCCGCTCCACTGTTTCGCGTCGGCGTAGGTCAACAGGTCAAAGGGCGCGCCACCCCGCGGATTGTGGCAGCTTGCACATCGCGACTGCAGAATCGGCGCAACCTGGCTATAACTCGCGCCCGCCTTTGCCGAGGGTTGCTGGGCTGCGGCCGCGTTAGTCGAAGGGCGGCTCAGTTTTGAGAGACATACCGCGCTGAATGGAACGATGGCGGCCAGGATGGGAGCAATGCCCCGCCAGATGCTGCGATTCTTCACGGCTCTGAGAATACAGGACCGGCGTGGAGCACATGCCTTCGCAGCCCTCGTCCATTCCTACGAATTCTTTCTGCTTCCAAAGTTGTAGCCTTCCGTACGGAAGGCATGCAGCCGGGCCGAGGGAAGCAGCGCTATGCTCAACCTGACCTGGTCTTTCCCCCGAAGGCCACAATAACAACCACACATGCCTCGCTCGCCACTCTCGCGTACTCTTTTCGCTATCCTGCCAATCCTTGGCGCGGTGCTGGCATCACTCGCCGGCCGTCAGGATTGGCCCATCCCTCTAAGCCTCTTCGCCATGGCGGTCGTCGCATCGGCATCCGCGGTGATCTATTGGTCGGCGCCTCTCCGCAATCGAGGGCCAATCGAAACGGCCGAGCAGAGCGTGCCGATTGTGCCGGTGCCGGAATTCGTCGCCGAGATCGTGCCGGAACTCGCAGCCGCCGCGCAGCCGCGGCAAGAGCAGCTACCGCTGCCGCCTTCAACCGCAATCGTACTGCCCGAACCGGGCACCATCGGAACCCGCGCCGATTCTCTCGTCACGGGTGAGCCGCACGAGACCGATCTTCTCACTGGACTGCTGGGACCCGAGGCCTTCTTCGCCCGGCTCACGAAAGGGTTGCCGCGCTGCAAGGATGCGAATCTGACCGCCATTCTCGTGATTTGCGACATCGATGCATTTGGCGAGATCAACCGCAACGTTGGATTGATAGACGCAAACTGCATGCTGCGTCAGGTTGCCGATTGCTTCCGCCTCACCGTGCGCGAGGGCGACCTGCTAGCCCGACTGGGCGGCGATGAGTTCGGCATATTCTTCCCCGGCCTTCCGCCGGAGATCGCCGAAACCCGCGTGCGCGATCTGCGCGCAGCCGTGCGCGAGGCTGGCTTGCTCACACTTCCCCAGGGCAGCCCGCAGGCGACTACCTGTATCGGAATCAGTTGCTTTCCAGCGGATGGCGAGACCGTGGACGCGCTCCTCGCCGCCGCCGACCGCTCTCTCGCCCAGGCCAAACGCGAACGCCAGGAAAAAGCAAAGCTACCGATTCCTTCGGCGCTTGTCGTGACTCGCAGCTAGGCCGGGAACACCGCCTCAACCGGTGTTGCGCAGGCCCGCGGAGATGCCGTTGATGGTTGAGCCCAGCGCACGATTGAGCGCATCGGAATCGTCGCCGTTGCGCTTGCGCCGCAGCAGCTCCACCTGAATCAGGCTCATGGGATCGACGTACGGATTGCGCAGCCGGATGGAACGCGCCAGCACCGGATTCGATTCCAGCAGCGCCTTCTGCCCCGTGATCAGCAGCACAGCCTGCTCCGTGCGTTCGAATTCTTCTTTCAGCTTGCGGTACACGCGCTCGCGCAGCGCCTTATCTTCAACCAGCCCGCTGTAAAGCTTCGCGATGCCGAAGTCGGACTTGGCGAGCGCCATCTCGACATTGCGCACCAGATCGATGAACAGCGGGAAGCGCGCCATCATCGCCCGCAGCAGCGCCAGGTCGCGGTCCGCAAAACGTGTCAAGGCATAACCCACGCCAAACCACGCCGGCAATTGATGCCGGCTCTGTGTCCATCCAAAGACCCATGGAATCGCGCGCAGATCCGCAAGATTGCGCTTTCCGCTGCGTCGCGAAGGACGCGAGCCGATACGGACGTTTTCCAGCTCCGCAACCGGCGTCGCCTGCTCGAAATACTCCAACACCTCGGGATCGTCCACAACATGCTTGCGATAAAACGCGAAGCTCTCTTCCGAGAGCGTGTTCATCGCCGTTTCCCAGGCCGGCTCCATGCGCCCGCTCAGCCGTCCGTCGCCGATCCGGTCATTCGGCCGCGCCAGTGCATCGAGAGACGCTGCGAGCATCAGCTCCAGGTTGCGCTCTGCCAGAACAACATCGCCGTACTTAAAGCTGAGCACCTCGCCCTGTTCGGTGAGTCGCATCTGACCCTCGAAGCTGTCGAAGGGCTGCGCGTAAATCGACCGATGCGTCGGGCCTCCGCCGCGGCCCACCGTGCCCCCGCGCCCATGAAATAGCCGCAGATGCACCTTGCACTCCGCCGCCACCTCATGCAGCGCGCGATGCGCGCGGTAGATTTCCCAGGTGCTGGTCAGCATGCCGCCGTCTTTGTTCGAATCGGAGTAGCCAAGCATTAGCTCCTGCGTGTTGTTCCAAGAGGCCAGCAGCTTCCGATATTCCTCCGAGCTCCACCAGGCGCGGCAGATCTCCGGAGCACGTTGCAGGTCTTCGATCGATTCGAACAGTGGCACCGGCATCAGTCCATGCAGACCATTGCCGCCTTCCACTTGTACGCCGGCAATCCGTGCCAGCCCGACGACGCGCAGCACATCCTCCACAGAGGCTGCGCCACTGATCACGTATTGCCGAATAGCCTCGCGATGCGGCCCTTGCTGCAATTGCGCGATGGTCCGCAGCGTCTCGAGCACGTCCTCGCTCTCTGCCTGCAAAGCTTCCGCGGCTCTTCCGTCGACGGCAGCGCATCCGGCTGCGGCGGACACCTCGCGAACCGCCTGCTCATGGCGGCGCGCATGCTGGCGTACATCCAGTGTGTGCAGATGCAGGCCGAAGGTGCGCAACTGCAGCAGCAAGGGATCAACCAGCTCCGCCGCGATGCGCTCGCCACGGTTCTCCGCCAGGCTCGCGCGCAACAGCAGCAGATCCTCGCGAAACTCATCCGCATCCTTGTATGGCCTTAGCTCCCCCGGCGCTTCCGGGTCGCCGTCCAGCCGCTGCTGCACGCACAGGAGAAAGCGGCGGTACAGTTCAAGCCGGTGGCGTTCAACCGTGTCCGTTGCCGCACGCGAGCTCTGGGCAAGGTAGCCTTCGAGCCGCTTGCGCAGCGCAGCGCTGGTGTCCACCTGATGCACAGAGCTGGTCAGAAGATCAAAGAGCGATTGCACCTGCTCCCGGTAAAACGCCAGAATATGCTCCCGTGCCCCGGTGATGGCTTCAATTGTCACCTCTGATGTGACGAATGGATTGCCGTCGCGGTCGCCGCCGATCCACGACCCGAAAGTCAACATCAGCGGCATCTCCGCCGGCGAAAGCTCGCGTCCGTACTCGGCCGCAAATGCCGATGCAAGCTCCGCATAGAGCGTCGGCACAGTCGCGAAAATCGAGGCGTGATAGTAATCCAGCCCCATCTTCACCTCGTCGCTCACCAGCGGTCGGCGCGCACGCACTTCATCCGTCTGCCATAGCGCGGTGATCTCCGCCGCAACCGCGGACTGCAAGCGCGCCAACTCCGCATCCGGCTGCGGAATGCGGTCCAGTTCCTCCAGCAGCGCACCCAGCCGCCGCCGCTTGTAAAGTACGGAGCGCCGCGCCACCTCCGTTGGATGAGCCGTAAACACAGGCGTGATATGCACGCGCTCCATGAAGGCGAAGGCCGCATCCGCATCGACGCCGGCCTGCCGCATGGCGCGCAGAGTACCGCGAAACGAGCCACGCTGGACTGCATCCTCGCCGCTCATTTGCATCGAGGTGCGGCGTCGCTTGCGGTGGTTCGTCTCCGCCAGGTTGATCAGCTCGAAATAATAGGCGAAGGCGCGCGTCAACTGGTACGCATCGGGCAGGTCCAGATCGTCCACACGCGCCATCTGCTGCTTAAGAAGTTGTGCAGCGCGCGTTGTGTCTCCCGTAGCTGCCGCTTCGCGGCGCTCGATCGAGAGCTGCCGTAGATCTTCTTCTACCTGGAACAACCGTTCGCCGGCCTGTTCGCGCAGCACTTCACCAAGCAGCATGCCCAGCGACCGTACGTCGCGGCGCAGCGGCACTTCCTTCAGGTCTCCGTTGCGCGCCTCCAGTTCCTCCAGGCGTGACGGCCAGCTCTCTGGCTTCCATAGCAGGGGGGTCATCGTAGTTCCAGTATGCGGCATGCGTCGGATACGTTCAGGTCCTTGCCCCCTTCTCCGCTCTGACCTCCCGCCGATTGCGAAATTTCCAGGACACGCAGGGGTGCTAATGACAACAAATCAGCTTATAGTTAACTATGGCGAACCACTGGCACCCTGCGATTGCCAATCCTGCGTCCTCGCGTACCGAAGCAGCGGTCACCGAAATAGCGATTCAAGGCGCTGACGCGCGCTCCGGCTTTTCCCTGCCCCCATCTCTACTTGATCCGCGCTTCCACCACGACTCCTGCGGTGTGGGCTTCGTCGCGCGTGTCTCGAATGAGCCGTCGCACGAGGTGTTGGCCCATGCGCTGACTGCGCTGGGCCGCCTTGCGCATCGCGGCGCCGTAGCCGCCGATGGCAAAAGCAGCGACGGCGTCGGCATTATGACGCAGCTGCCGCGCGATTTCCTGTTGCGTTCCGCCGGACTCACGCTCAAGGAGGACCGCACTCTCGCCGTGGGCGTCTGCTTCTTCCCCGCCGGGATCGATCCCGCTTCAGCGCAGCGGAGCTTCGAAGAGGCATTGAAGGAGCACCGCTGTCGGCTGCTGGCGTGGCGCGAAGTGCCCACCCGCCCGGAGCACCTGGGCCAGCAGGCGCTGGCATCTGCACCGCGCATCCTGCAGGCGCTTATCTCCGCGCATCCCGCTGACCTGGAGCGCCGCCTCTTTCTGGCGCGCAAGCAGTTCGAGCGGAAGAAGACCGCTGTCCACATCTGCTCCCTCTCTGACTCCACTATTGTGTACAAGGCGCTGTGCGCCGGCCGTTTGCTGTCTGAGTTCTATCCCGATCTCGCCGATCCGGCATACGAAACAGCGTTTGCCATCTTCCATCAGCGCTACGCCACCAACTCTGAACCCGCATGGAGTCGCGCGCAGCCTTTACGCATGCTCGCGCACAACGGCGAGATCAATACCGTCTGGGGCAATCGGGCGCGCATGGACGCACGCGCCGCCACGATTCCCGCCGAGTACCACCCGCTCTACTCGCCGGATGGCTCAGACTCGACCAGCCTCGACGAAGCAGTAGAGCTGCTTGCCCGCAACGGCCGCAGCGTTAGCCAGGCCGTCCGCATGCTGGTGCCTCCGGCAAAACTCGAGAAGGTCTCCGAGTTCATGCACTACCACGCCGACTGCGTCGAGCCGTGGGATGGGCCGGCCGCGCTCACCTTTGCCGATGGCCATCTCGTTGGCGCAGCGCTCGATCGCAACGGTCTGCGGCCCTGCCGCTACTTCATCACCCGCGATGGCCTGGTGGTCGCCGGCTCTGAGGCCGGTCTGGTCGATCTCGATCCGGAATCCATTCTCGAAAGCGGCCGCCTCGGTCCCGGCGAGATGCTGGTTGTCGACCTGAAGAGCTACGAGGTCCTGAACACGCGAGAAATCCTTGCCCGCTTCGATCGTGAGGTGGAATACGAGACGCTGGTCTCCGATCTCGCCCTCACCGACGCGGAGGGCTGGAAGAGCGGCCTGCCCCCCGCCCGCCTGCTCGAATTGCAGCGGCTCTTCGGCTACACGCGGGAAGACGTGCGCATGGTGCTGCAGCCCATGTCGGTCGAGGGCAAAGACGCTGTCTGGTCTATGGGCGACGACACGCCCATCGCCGCACTCGCCCGCTCGCCGCGCCCCGTTTACAACTACCTGCGCCAGCGCTTCGCACAGGTCACGAATCCACCCATCGACGCGCTGCGCGAGGCATGCGTCGTTCAGTTGCACACCCGCCTCGGTCCATGGCCGCACCTGCTCGATCCGCACGCCCGTATCCCCGGCCTCTCACTCTCCTCGCCATTCCTGTCGCTCGGACAGGTAGAGGCGTTGCGCGAGCGCAGCCATCCGCTCGCCGCCGATCTGCCCACAGCGGTACTTGAGTGCGTCTTCTCGCCGGCCGAGACACTCTCCGCCGCCATCGACCGCCTGTGTCTCGAGGCAATCGCACTCGTGACCGGCGGCGCTCAACTGCTGCTGCTCACTGATATGCCTGCGGGTCCGGAGAAGCTGCCCGTCCCGATGGCGCTGGCCACGGGAGCCGTGCACCACGCACTGGTCGATGCGGGCATCCGCACGCGCGTTGGCCTCGCGGTGGAAGCCGGAGACTGTCGTGATCTGCATCACGCCGCTGTGCTGCTCGGCGTAGGCGCCGGCGCTGTGTGCCCCTGGCTCGCTCTCCAAAGCGCTGCCGCAGCCGCTCCGGAAACCGGCGAGAAGAACATGCTCAAGACCTTCGACCAGGGTCTGGCAAAAATCATGTCGAAGATGGGCATCTCTGTCGTGGACAGCTATCGCGGTGCGCACCTCTTCGACTCCATCGGTCTCAACGACGATGTCATGCACCTCTGCCTGCGCGGCACCCCCGCGCCCCTCGGCGGTATCGGCTTCACCGAAATCGAGGCGCAGGTGCGACGCGCGTGGCAGGAGACCTTCCACCCCGAGGCGCCCGCCTCCGGTGCCCCCGCCAGTACGGATCTGCCGGATTACGGCTGGGTGCGCTTCCGCAAGGCTGAAACTGCAGAGCCGCACGCCTGGCAGCCTCAGCGGGTGAAGGTGGTCCAGAGCAGCGTCGGTTCAGTACGCGGCGCCGTTGCCGTGGCCGAGCCGCAAACTCTCAACGTGTTGACCGCGGCCTCGGAAAACGCGCCGCAGGTGCTCCGCGACATGCTCAACATTCGCGCCGCCGGCCCATCGCTGGCCGAGGACGCGGTCGAGCCCACGCCCGCGATCACGCGCCGCTTCATCGCCTCGGCGATGTCGCTCGGCTCGCTCAGCCCTGAAGCTCACGGCACCATCACCGAGGCCATGAACATCCTCGGCGCGCGTTCGAATACCGGTGAGGGTGGGGAAGACCCCGCCGTCTGGACACCCGATCCGCTCACCGGCGGCCGCGGGCTGCACAACAACAAGATCAAGCAGCTTGCCTCCGGACGATTCGGCGTCACCGCTGAATACCTCGCCAACGCCGAAGAGATTGAGATCAAGATCGCGCAAGGCTCCAAGCCGGGTGAAGGCGGTCAGCTGCCCGCTCATAAAGTGACGGAGCTCATCGCGCGCCTGCGCCACGCACAGCCCGGCGTGATGCTCATCAGCCCGCCGCCGCACCACGACATCTACTCGATCGAAGACCTCGCGCAGCTTATCTACGACCTGAAGCGCGTCAATCCGCGCGCCGCCATTGGCGTCAAGCTGGTCTCGGGCTTCGGTGTGGGCACCATTGCTGCCGGCGTTGCAAAAGCCTTTGCGGACTACATCGTCATTGCCGGCCACAGCGGTGGCACCGGCGCATCGCCGCTCTCCAGCATCAAGCACGCCGGTAATCCCTGGGAGCTGGGCCTTGCCGAAGCGCAGCAATCGCTTCTCGCCGAAGGTCTGCGCGGCCGCGTGCGTCTGCGCTGCGACGGCGGCTTGCAGACAGCGCGCGACGTCCTCATCGCCGCAATGCTCGGCGCGGATGAGTACGCCTTCGGTACCGCAGTGCTGGTCGCAATCGGTTGCGACATGGCGCGGCAGTGTCACCTCAACACCTGTCCCACCGGCATCGCGACGCAGAAGCCGGAGTTACGAGCAAAATTCCGCGGCAAGCCGGAGCACATCATCCGCTTTTTCGAAGGACTTGCCGGCGACCTGCGCCACATGCTCGCCGGTCTCGGTCTCGCGAGCCTGGCCGACGCCGTAGGACGTACCGACCTGCTCGAACAGACGCGCCGCATCGGTGCGCTCGATCTCACTCGCATGCTGGCGGCACCGGTAGATGGTGTGCGCGCATGGGCCGGGCATCGCAACATGCGCCCGCAGACCGATACGCCCATCGACGATGAGTGGCTGGAGCCCGCTCTTGCCGCCGCGCGCGAAGGCAAACCCTTCTCCGTCAGCGGTGAGATCGCGAACAGCGACCGTGCGGTCGGCGCGCGTCTCGCTGGCGAGTTGTCACTGGAGAAGCTGCACCTTTGTGAGCCAGTTGCACCCATCGAGATCGAATTGCAAGGCGTCGCAGGCCAGTCCTTTGGTGCTTTTGCTGTCACCGGTATGCGGCTGGTCTTTGAAGGTCTCGCAAATGACTTTGTCGGCAAGAGCCTGTCCGGTGGTGAGATCGTGCTTCGCGCCGAAGGTGACGCCGCGCGGGAAA
>DASUWP010000077.1:0-13075 GCA_036378335.1 Acidobacteriaceae bacterium
ATCAGGCAAAGATCGCCAAGTCCCGCCAGCAGCTGAATACGGTGCAGAACCAGGCGCAGGCCACCGCGCTCGAGCACCAGATCGCGTTTGCGGAGCAGGAGATTCGCCGCATCGAAGACGATGAGCTGGAAAGCATGGAGCGCTCCGACATCATCGATCGTGACCTGCTTGCCGCGCGCCAGCAGCATGGCAGCCACGCAGCGTATCTGGAAACCGAGAAAGCCGCTGCCGCGCGCAGCAGCCTGCTGGAGCAGGCTGATCTGCGCAAATGGCAGGACGAGCGCGCCGCGCTGCGACCGCAAATTGACGAAAACCGGCTCACCGAATACGACCGTATCGCCGCCGCACGCGGCACCGCGCTGGCGCGTGCGCGCGACCAGCGCTGCACCGGCTGCCAGATGGGCCTGCGGCCGCAGTTGTGGAACCAGCTGCGCGATGGGCAATCGTTCAAGTGCGAGAGCTGTGGACGCATCCTCTACGTGGACAATCGTCGCGAGCCGCAAATTGAAACCGGGCGTCCCGGCGGTGCCAGCGGCATTCCAAACGCCCACACCGCATGAACCGTATCTGCGTCGATATGGACGAGGTGCTTGCCGACGCTCTCGGCAAGCTCATCCGCCTCTACAACGCGGAATTTTCCGAGAACCTTACTGTTCAGGATATGTGGGGCAACTGGATGGTGAATGTCCTGCCGGCCAGCCGCCAGGACCGGCTGATGGCCTATCTCCAGCAGGACGATTTTTTTGAAGACCTCGATGTCATGCCGGACAGCCAGCGCGTCTTGGAACGGCTCACACGCCGCTTTGAGATATTCGTCGCCACCGCAGCCATGGAGTTTCCCCGCTCCTTCGGTCCGAAGTTCCGCTGGCTCGAACGGCACTTTCCGTTTCTCTCGCCCAGCCACTTCGTCTTCTGCGGTGACAAGAGCATTCTGCATGCCGACTATCTCATCGACGACATGCCGCGCCACTTCCAGCGCTTCGCCGGCCAGGGTGTGCTTTTCACCGCGGCACACAACGCCAATGTGGCCGCGCCGGTGCGCGTGAACAACTGGCTGGAAGTCGAAGAGCTCTTCTTCCCTGGCTAGTTACTGCGTCATCCTGAGCGAAACCGAAGGCGGAGCGAACGGACCTGCTGTGTCTGTTCGCAACAGGGTCGGCGCACAGCGCCGCCCGATCCGATGCGAATCGATTGCTACAGCTTTTGCAACGCCGCGCCGTTCACCATGCTCCGCATCGCCTGCATCGGCGGCCGAACCGTTCCCGTCTTCGCCGCGCTGCGCATCATCGGCGCGCCCAACGGCCGAAGATTGTAAGCCGGCTGCGCTACGGACGCTTGATGCATGGTGACGATGATGGCCGTCGCTGGCGTCTTGCCGGCACAGCGGTAGCTGTGCGGCGTGCTCGCGTCAAAGTACACGCCGTCTCCCGGATACAGCACCTGCACCGCGTCGCCGTGCCGTACCTCCAGCTCTCCTTCGAGCACATACAAAAATTCAAAGCCCGGATGGACATGGGGACGGATCTCCTGCGTCTTCTTCACCGGCAGGAATTCAGCGTAGTAGGGGTCCAGCTGACGATCCGGCACCATGAATCCGATGCTCTCGAAGAAGTAGGTCGGGTCATCCACGCCGGTCTGCGGCAGCCGCACGCGGTCGTTCTTGCGATGTACGCGGAACAGCGCCACCGGCTCAGACTCGAAGAAGAACGACAGGTCTTTGTTAAAGACCATGGCGATGCGCGCCAGGTTGCGCAATGTCGGCACCACACGCCCGGTCTCCAGTTGCGAAAGAAAGCTCGCGGAAAGCCCGGTGTGCTTGCCCAGCTCCACCAGTCCCATCGAGCGTTTCAGGCGCAGCCGCTTGATGCGCTCGCCGATCCGCTTCTCGGTGATGAAAGACTCCGCGGTCGCGCCGTCCACCCCCTCGCCGTTCCCAACTCCGGCTGCACTTGCATTTATCGAGAGGATGGCGCCCGCAGGCTCCAGCTTGGTCTGGTTCGCGACCTCTTCTTTTTCTTTGCGTTGTATCGTTACAGATTGCATTGCTCGCGCCTCTCTTTGCATCGCATCACCGCGTTTGTGGCATTCCCGTCCGTGGTAGTCGAGTTCCACAGCAATACAGATGCGCGTTTCATGCAATGAAAAAGTCCGAATACACAAAATGACCAAAACAGATGCGGCATTTAACGCCATGGCACTTTGTCCGGCGTATTCCAGACCGCATCCAAAGCCTTGGACAGGCTCAACGGGCCTGATCGACGGCCGGTGGTGATGACCCGAAAGCTCCTGATGTGCGGCGGAACAGGCCTTCTGGGCAAGGCCTTGACGCAGCAACTGGTCCGCGACGGCGTCCAGGTGGTGCTTCTCGTTCGGCGTCCAGTTCGGCATCCGCCGCATTCGGAGCCCGGCATCGTCGAAGTAGAGTGGCACCCGGAAACTCCCGAGCACACCATTGATCTCCAACCGCTCGAAGGCTGCTACGCTGCGGTCCATCTCGCAGGAGCCAACGTGGCAGGTCATCGCTGGACGCCTGCTTACAAGCGGCTCATCGTCAGCAGCCGCATCGATACCTCACGCGCCCTAGGCCGGATCTTCAGCGCGCTCGCAGCTCCGCCCCCGGTGGTTGTCGCCGCCTCAGCGATCGGTTACTACGGCGACCGCGGCAACGAACTGCTCACCGAAGCATCGCGCCCCGGCACGGGCTTTTTTCCCGAGGTCTGCCAAGCCTGGGAGGCCGCCACTGCCGTGCTGGCTCCGCGCGTCGTCCAGTTACGTTTCGGCGTCGTTCTTACCGCGCGCGGCGGCGCGCTGCCGCAAGTATTGCGCGTCTTTCGTCTCGGCCTGGGCGGCCGGCTGGGCACCGGGCGCCAGTGGATGAGCTGGATCTCTCTCGCCGATGCGGTTGCCGCAATGGAGTTCGTCATCGAACAGCCCCACCTCAGCGGCGCTTTCAACACTACCTCGCCTCATCCCGTCACCAATGCCGAGTTCACCTATACTCTGGGCCGCATTCTGCGCCGGCCCGCTTTTTTTGACGTGCCGTCGCCGGTCCTGCGCGCGGCTCTTGGCGAAATGGCACAGGACGCGCTGCTCGCCAGCACTCGCGCCATTCCGGAGCGGCTCGACGCTGCCGGATTCGTGTTCAACGACCAGCTGCTGGAGCAGGCCGTTAGCGAGATGGTGTGAACCCCGACGTCCTGATCGAGAGTGCCGTACTGATCGGCGGTACTGATGGGGCCCGGCACCCCTCCGTCTGCTACGCTGAAATCCAATGACGCAGCGCGATCGCACAGCAAAAAACTGCCGCTGGATTGCTCTGCCTCTGCCGCTTCTCGCAACAGTCTTCGTCGCCGGATGCGGCGCGCCCGCCGCACCTCTGCCCCCCACCCTGAACCTGCCGCAGCCGGTCCGTGATCTTGCCGCAAAACGCGCAGGCGACGCCGTCCATCTCACGTTTTCGGTTCCGCAGAAAACAACGGACAAGCTTCCCATCCGCGGCCCGATGACCGCCCAGCTTTGCCGAAGCATTGAGAGCGGCCCCTGCCAACCGACCGGAACCCTCACCATTGCTGCGCAGCAGAATGCCGCCGCCATGGACGACAGCCTGCCTCCCGACCTCACACAGGGGCCACCGCATCTCCTCACCTACAAGGTGGCCATCCTGAACCACGCCGCAAAATCCTACGGCGAGGCGGCTCCCGCCTACACCGCGGCTGGCGCGGCTCCGCCGGCTCTCACTGGCTTCACCGCCACGCCGCAGCGCAATGGGATTGTCCTCTCCTGGCAGGCAAACAGCCAGCCCGCAAGCGCTTCGGGCTCGATTCGTTTTGTCCGCACTCGCACCTCTACCCCAGCGCAGCCGCAGCCCGGCGGCACCAGTCGCAACCTTCTCACCGGCGACAACACCGCCGAAGAACCCGCCGAGCAGATCCTCCGCCTGCCAGAAGTCACCGCCCAGCATCAGGGTTTTGCCATCGACACCACCGCGCATACCGGCAACAGCTATCGCTATGTGGCGCAGCGCAGCGAGCAGGTCACTGTTGCGGGCCGCAGCTTCGAGATCGCCAGCCTTCCCAGCGCTCCCGCCGAGGCCGTCTACCGCGATGTCTTCCCACCGCCCACGCCCACCGGACTAGTCTCAGCCGCAGACACGGCAGCCAAAGCGATCGATCTCGACTGGAATGCCAATATCGAATCCGGCGTGGCCGGCTACATCGTCTATCGTCGCGCCGTGGGTCCCGGCGCTGGCAACGCTGTTGGCAGTAACGAACAGCCGCAGCGCATCTCGCCCGCCGGCAAACCGGTCACCACCTCAAACTGGAGCGACACCACCGCTGTGCCCGGTCAGCGCTACGCATATTCCGTCAGTGCCATCGACGCCTCCGGCAACGAGAGTCCGCGGTCGGCCGAAGTGGAAGACCAGTGGAACGCGCCAGTGTCGCAACCCAGTTCAACCCCCACTCCTCACCCCTGAACGTCAGGAGCCTACCCATGCGTTATTGCCGCCTGCAAACCCCCAACGGACCACGGTACGCCACGATCGAAGATCGCGACGGCGCCGCGTGGGTGACCGCCCTCATCGCTGCCCCGCCAGAGTCGCGCGTCCCCTACGATCCAGCTGAAGCGTTCACGCCCCTCAAGATCGATGAGGCTGCCCTGCTTCCGCCGGTCGAGCCTTCGAAGATCGTGTGTGTCGGCCGCAACTACCGCGAGCACGCCACCGAGCTGGGCAATGAAGTTCCCGCCGAGCCTCTGCTCTTCTTCAAGCCTCCATCGTCTCTGCTCGCACCCGGCGCCGCCATCCGTCTTCCGGCGCAGTCCTCCCGCGTGGACTTCGAAGGCGAGCTCGCCATCGTGATCGGACGCCAGGCTCGCGCGCTCAGCGGCGACACCGACCTGCGGCCCTACATCCGCGGCTACACCATCGTGAACGACGTCACCGCGCGCGACCTGCAGAAGACCGACGGTCAATGGACTCGCGCCAAGGGATTCGATACCTTCTGCCCCTGCGGCCCTTTGGTCTCCAGTGAAACCAATCCCGCAGCCGGCGTCTTCGTAGAAACCAAGCTCAACGGCGAGCGCAAGCAGCACGGTTTCACGCGCGACTTCATCTTTCCCGTCCCCCGCCTGCTCGTCTACATCACCGCCGCGATGACGCTTGAGCCCGGCGACCTCATCTCCACCGGCACACCGGCGGGGGTCGGCCCTATGTCCGCAGGCGATATCGTCGAAGTCGCCATCGAAGGGCTCGGCATCCTGCGCAACTCAGTGACATAGCCGGGCCTCATGTTGTCATCCCGACTGGAGCGCTCTCACCCAGCAGGGTTCTGCTGCTGAATCGCTAGAAAGTGGGGGCATTCTGACCCCGAGCACAGTGAATGGGGAGGGGTGGAATGTCTCAATTTCCAATGATTTCTGCGCAAAGTCACCCACCACCCCGCGCGCATCTTAATAAAAAGACAGCCCAACAAGTTGATAGAATGGAAAAGGACAGGGGAGTTCATCATGGCAAAAACAGTGCTAGAGCAGCTTCGCAGCATGACCACAGTGGTGTCCGATACTGGCGACTTCAACTCAATCAAGAAGTTCAAGCCACAGGACGCAACCACGAATCCCTCGCTCATCGCAGCCGCCGCGCAGATGCCTGAATACTCCGACATCGTCGACGGCACGCTCAAGGACGCACGCACCCAGCTCGGCGAAAGCGCCGACGAGAAGAAGGTTGCGAATCTCGCCTTCAAGCAACTGGCCGTCGAATTCGGCAAGCGCATTCTGCAGATTGTTCCCGGCCGCGTCTCCACGGAAGTTGACGCGCGCCTTTCGTATGACAAGGAAAAGTCAATGAATACGGCGCGCGAGATTATCGCCGAATACGCGAAGGCCGGCATCAGTCGTGATCGCGTTCTGATCAAGCTCGCCTCCACCTGGGAGGGCATCCGCGCCGCAGAGGAGCTGGAGAAAGAAGGCATTCACTGCAACATGACCCTGCTCTTCGGGCTGCACCAGGCAGTCGCCGCCGCCGAAGCCAAGGTCACGCTGATCTCGCCTTTTGTCGGACGCATCCTCGACTGGTACAAGAAGGACACCGGCAAGGACTACCAGGGCGCCGATGATCCCGGCGTGAAATCCGTGACCACCATCTACAACTACTACAAGCATTTCGGTTACAAGACCGTGGTTATGGGTGCGAGCTTCCGCAATACGGGTGAGATCAAGGAATTGGCCGGCTGCGACCTGCTGACCATCGCTCCCAAGCTGCTGGCCGAGCTCGAAGCCGATACTGCCGAACTGCCGCGCAAGCTCGACCCGGCGAAGGCGAAGGACCTGAAGATCAACAAGATCCCCATGGACCAGGCCACCTTCGAGAAGATGCACGCCGCCGATCGCATGGCGCACGACAAGCTGAAGGAAGGCATCGAAGGCTTCGCCAAGTCCCTCGAAGAACTGGAACAGCTGCTCGCCAACCGCCTCGCCCAGCTCGAACAGAAAGAGCTGGCAACGAAGTAAGCAAGCGGATCACGCACAAGGAGGGCAGCCCACCGCGGCTGCCCTTTTCTGTTCCCCAGCCCTCGCTCAGGGCTGCGCGAGTGCGCCGTTCTTCAGCGCCCACTCCACGAATCCATTCGGCGCATTCTTCACTCCGGCAATGTTTGCGGCTGTCACTTTCTTCAATTGCTTCCACTGGATGTTCCGCAGATCCGCAAATCTCAAGTCCGCACCACTCATATCCGCATCGTCGAGCTTCGCCCCGGTTAGATTGCTTCCCCACAAATCGGTGTCCGTCATATCTGCGGATTGAAACGAGGCATGTTCGAGAGCGCTCTCGCGGAAGTTCGCGGAATGCAGGTTGGCGTTCGTAAAATCCGCGAATTGAAGATCGCTGCGCCGTAAATCGGCTGCGCTGAAGTCGGACCTCAATAGGTTCGCACGCTCCAGCTTCAGTCCCTGCAGGAATGCCGATGACACATCGACTCCTACCAGCGGAACTCCGTCCGAATTCAATTCCTGGAGTGCTTCAATGCGGCCGCCGCTGCCCCCCTTGCCTTGCGCGGTATTGATCACCTGCCAGGCCTGGTAGTGCTTTTGCTTGATCCGATTGCCGGACTCGCTGAAGTAGAAGACGACAGCCACCAGAATCGAGAAGCGCCCAAGGTAGTCCAGCACCTCCAGAAAGCTCCAGTGGCTCAGCAGGTAAGCCATCCAGTCCCATATCCATTCAAACGCGATGAACGGAATCAGCCACGACTTCGTGACGCGACGGGTGAGACTGTCCCAACTGCAAGGCCGCTCTCTAGCGGTGTTTGAAATCATGAATTGCCTTTCGATAGGTCATCCATGGTGAGGGTAATCCCCTTCGGGGCTCGCGGGTGGACTCATCCAGCCCCACCACGAGCTGATCTGGTTGCCTCATTCGCAGGGCTTTTTCGCAGTCCCATTCAATGACTGCTAAAGAACTATTACTAGGACCCAAGCGTGCTATTGGATTCACGCAACTGTCACGCTACATTCAACGTTCATATAACCCCGGGCTATTTCACTCACGACGGTGAGGTAAGCCTGAGCCGGGGGAGTGGATACCAGCAAAGTACGCCGGAGCCACTGAAACGGATACCGGACGCGGTCCACGGACGCTTGTTGCATTGTTTGTTGCTGAAAGGACTGTGCCATGGTTCCCCAGGAACACATGCTCCGTTCGCTCTTCCACGAGCTCGTGGGAGACTGCTACACCCAGGGAGCCGGCGTCGACGATGCCGAGATCTCCACGTATGTAGCCGACCTGCTCACCGACTTCACTGAAAACGAACGCATCTACTCCCTGCGTGACGAGATTGGCCGTCCGCTGCGCGACTTGGATGCCATGCTCCTCGCCGCGGATCCCATCAACGGCACTGCTGCGTCCTTCGACGCGGAGCGCTCCGCGCGCAAGCAGATCGGCGATTACGCGCTGTTCTTCGCCGGCATGTATCCCGAGGCCATCGGCGTCTCCTCCCGTCCTATCAGCTTCGAGCGGCTAGTGGAAACCGGGCGCGACTCCTACTCGATTGTCGCCGCCTTCAATCTCTTCGAGTACGCGCGCGAAGCGGCGCTCTTCGAACGCCTCTCGGAGAAGTTCGAGACCTGCATTTTCGGCCTCAATCTGGTGCGCAAGGAGCTGGACCGCCGCCGCGCCCTGACCCCTGGCAAGGGCAAAGAGCAGCAGTACCTGATGTAAATCGGAAAGCGTCACGCCCCATCCTGACGAAAGTCAGGATGGGATGGCGGTCGCCCTCGTCATCCCAGACATCAATCCCAGAGATCCATACCCGTGTGCTTCCGAAGTGAGCGAGCGAAGGAAGCGAACCCTGCAACTCGCGCCGCAGGCGCCTTTGCCTGGACAGCCAGTCCTATCAGTATTCCGCGCAGAAACCCGGCGCGTCCGGCCCCAGCATCCCGCAGCCGCGGCGAATCTCCTCCACAATCAGCGAGCACACGTTCTGCGCATTGCACGGCGGATGCGTCGCGGGCGAAACCTGGATGCACTCATTCACCAGGGTTGCGCTGCGCTTGGCTCCAACGGAAACCAGGCAGCTCGTCTTAACGCTTGCGGTCGCCGTGCCCTGCCCGGATTCTGATTGCGCGGGCGGCTGAGAATCCTGCACTCCAAAGGCCTGCGCCACCTGGTGCAGCTCCGTGCGCAGCCGCTCCCATTGCGACGTGACTTTGAGATTCAGCCTCAAGCCGAACACCAGCGAATCGATCTGCCCCGCCGTCCCCACCATCGCCGAGACATTGCTCTCCGCCTTCCGCTTGTGCCTGAAGACCTCGAGCGCATGCTCCGCCTGCTTGGCAAAGGTATCGGCCAGCTCGCGTGCGTCCTTCTCCCGGCTTGTTCCGCGGATGGTGCTCTTCTTCAGCGCATTGGCAAAGCTGTGCCGGAATGGCTCCGCATCGTCTCTCAGGTTTTGCATCAGCCGCGCCAGGTCCTTGTCGTTCAATCGACTCTGCGCGAGCGCCGTTGCTCCCGAACCCACCGGCAGCAGGGACAGAAACATCAACATGTATCGCAGATACCGTCCCATCATCTCGCGCCTCCCCACACTCGAACCCCCCGGGAAACACCGCGAAATTCGAGCATACGCCCTGGAGATCGCAATCAGCGCCAATGCAACGCTCCCGTCATACATCTGTAACCCTGCACTCATCTCCCGCTGCTAGCCTCGCTTGCGGCGAGCAGACAGCTCGCCTTCTATGTCGCGCGCACCGCGAAGGGGAGAAGTCGTCCATGCAACAACCCAGTACCCGCTGTACCATTCATGCTCTGGCTCAGGCCACCGCCGTTCTCGCCGTCACTCTGGCCACACTCACCGCCGGAGCCCAGCAAGGCCCTGAGCACGACAACCCCCACTTCCGCTCGGGCAATCTCGTCGTCAGCCGCAGCGTCTATGACAACAACCCCGCGAACGTGAAAGTCGGCACCATTCTGCCTCCCGGCTGCGCCGGCACTACGCCAGGCTGCAGCGGCCCTGAAGGCGCGCCCTACGACGGCACCTATCCCTATGTCTTCAACAACGGTTCCTACGATGGCTCCTTCGGCATTACGTCGCGCATCTTTCTCGATCAGCTCACGCCCGATGGCCGGTACATCGATTCATTGGAAGTTCCCAACAGCTTGCAGCGCGGCATCAAGAGCACCAGCGATCAGCTCGTCACCAGTTTCCCCTCCAAATCCGAGCTGGCCCTGCACCTCTCTACCAGCCATCGACGCCTCACCTTCCTGGGATATGTCGCGGCAGCCGATGCTCTCGATGTCTCCAACGCCAACACGCCGGGAGTGATCGATCCCACGAATCCGGATGGGCAGGAGTTCTATCGCGCCGTGGCAGACGTGGACCGGCATGGCCACTTCCATTTCACCGAGACCAATGCCTACAGCGGCGATAATGGCCGCGCCGCAATCCTGAATGACTCGGACGGGAATCGCATCCTCTACACGGCAGGGAACGCAGGCGGAGGTTCGAGTCCGCAGCCCGGTGGCGTGATCCTCGGTGCCGGAGCGCAACTGATCGATCCCATCCATCAACGCGAAGTCGAGCAGGACCCCGGCACACCCACGCCGGTCGCGAGCTTCAACGTCACCGAGCTTGGCCAGAAGGCGGACAAGATCGGCAAGGACGACAACTTCCGTGGCCTGACCATCTTCAACAACGTCCTCTATTACACGAAGGGCAGCGGCGGTAACGGCGTCAACACCGTCTATTTCGTCGACACCACCGGCAAAGCCTGCCCCAACGGCGTCGGTCTGCCCGCGGCGAACGCGCAACTTCCCACTACGCCGCTTACCTATGATCCTGCCGCGCTCCAGACCACCGGTCTTCCCTCGAACATGTGTATCCTCGCCGGCTTTCCGACCGCTCTAGCGAAGAAAGCAAATCCGCCCGCCTATTCTTTCTCGCTCTGGTTCGCCAATCCGACCACGCTCTACGTAGCCGATGAGGGTGACGGCTTCGCCGGTGACACAACTCTCTACGCGCACGCCGCCGCGCAAACCACGGCGGGGCTCCAGAAGTGGGTCTTCAACTCCACCACCAACACCTGGAATCTTGCCTACACGCTGAGCAGCGGTCTCCAGCTCGGCGTGCCTTATACCATCCCCGGTTATCCAACTGGCACCAACACGGCGACAAATCTTCCCTGGGGGCCCGCAACGGACGGCCTGCGCAACATGGAAGGTCGGGTCAATCGCGACGGCTCCGTCACAATCTGGGCCATCACTTCCACCATCAGCGGCAGTGGTGATCAGGGCGCCGATCCTAATCGCCTCGTCGCCATCACCGATCAGCTCGCCAATACCGATGCGACTACAGCGGCGAAGGAGCAGTTCTCCGTCGTCCGTCAGGCTGGCTTCGCGGAAGTACTCCGCGGGATCGCTTTCGCTCCCGGCACCGGCGCGGACGACGATCAGGATCGCTAGGAAGGGCTCCTTCAGGCGGCAGCCGCGCATGCGCTCGGTCTGCCGCTTTTTTTTGTGCCCCCTGAAAGCGCCTCTCAGCCCCCCTACGCTCCCGGTTAGCTCCTGAGAGTCCCCACTCAGCCGGACTGGTTTCAACCCACCCGCCGTCCACGATATCCTTATATGTCCTATAGATTTCCTGACATTGAAGGAGCCCCGTGGCCACAACCCTCCCGCAGACCGCCCCTATCTCCACCGCCGATTACAAAGTCGCTGACATCTCGCTCGCCGACTGGGGCCGCAAAGAGATCTCCATCGCCGAGCAGGAGATGCCCGGCCTGATGGCCATTCGCGCCAAGTACGCACCGTCCAGGCCGCTGGCTGGCGTGCGCATCACCGGGTCGCTGCACATGACCATCCAGACCGCCGTGCTGATTGAAACACTGGCGGATCTCGGCGCTTCCGTGCGCTGGGCCTCGTGCAACATCTTCTCCACCCAGGACCACGCCGCCGCCGCGATTGCTGCTGCCGGCATTCCGGTTTTCGCCTGGAAGGGTGAGTCGCTCGAAGAATATTGGTGGTGTACCGCGCAGGCGCTCGCGCATAAGGGCGGCCTGGGACCGCAGCTCATCGTCGACGATGGCGGCGACGCCACGCTCCTCATCCACAAGGGCGTCGAGCTCGAGAAGGGCGATCGCTCATGGGTCGATGCTCCGGCCGAGAGCGAAGAGGAGCAGGTCATCAAGAACCTGCTCAACGCAACCTTCAAGCAAGATCCGAAGCGCTGGACCAACGTCGCCAAGGAATGGCGCGGCGTCTCCGAAGAGACCACGACCGGCGTCCATCGCCTCTACAAGATGATGGAGCAAGGCAAGCTGCTCGTTCCCGCCATCAACGTCAACGACTCGGTGACCAAATCGAAGTTCGACAATCTCTACGGCTGCCGCGAGTCGCTCGCCGACGGCATCAAGCGCGCCACCGACGTGATGGTCGCCGGCAAGGTTGCCGTGATCTGCGGCTACGGCGACGTGGGCAAAGGCTCCGCACACTCGCTGCGCGGCATGGGCGCGCGTGTCATCGTGACCGAGATCGACCCCATCAATGCGCTGCAGGCTGCGATGGAAGGCTTCGAAGTCACCACGCTCGAGGACACACTCGGCCGCGGCGACATCTACGTCACCTGCACCGGCAACGTGGACATCATCACCTACGAGCACATGGAGCAGATGAAGGACCAGGCCATCGTCTGCAACATCGGCCACTTCGATAACGAGATCCAGATGGATCGCCTGAACACGGCGAAGGGTGTCGCCAAGCTCAACATCAAGCCGCAGGTGGACAAGTACACCTTCCCCGGCGGCAATGCGATCTTCGTTCTCGCCGAAGGCCGCCTGGTAAACCTGGGCTGCGCCACCGGCCATCCCAGCTTCGTGATGTCAAACAGCTTCTCCAACCAGACGCTCGCGCAGCTCGATCTCTGGAAAAACAAGGACACCTACAAGGTCGATGTCTACACCCTGCCCAAAAAGCTGGACGAAGAAGTCGCCCGCCTGCACCTGGAAAAAATTGGCGTGAAGCTCACGCAGCTATCCAAGAAGCAGGCCGACTACATCGGCGTTCCCGTCGAAGGCCCGTATAAAGCTGACCATTACCGCTACTAGTAACTGAGTCAGGCACAGAATAAAGGGCCACTCCGCCAGGAGTGGCCCTTTTTGCGTTTGCGCAGGAAATACTGATTCACCGCCACAGTGTCCGATTCCGGGCACACGCGCACAAGAACGGACAACGCGATCCGGCCATCGTGCGTTCAATATTCGCGCAAGTGACTGAAAAACAGGCGCCACATGCCGCGAAACGGATTCGGCAGCAGACGTGCCATGAATCAAGACTAGGAGAACGTAGCCGCGAATATGACAAATTGCGCATCGCTGCATGTCAGCTATTACGGAAGCAAGATGTATCGCAGCTCGTCCCTGTTTTTTGTCATCTCGTGCTCCACGCAGCCTGGAGCACGACAACAGCCTGGAACACGTTCACTTCAACTGCCGTATTGACATACGAGCACTTCACCGGCGCAGCTGCAGGATCTGCTGCACTGCCCAGCCGGCCAATCAACCACTGAATCAGGAGATGTCATGAAAATTC
>DASUWP010000078.1:0-6805 GCA_036378335.1 Acidobacteriaceae bacterium
CGCGGGCGCCCATTTTTGTTCCCGACGCAGCGGCCCGACTTGCGGGCCGCCATCTCTCATTGGTCAGGCGAGTTGCTCGGAGATCACCGAAGCCGCCGGTTGCTCACCTGCTTCAGCCGCTGGCCGGCCCACGCCGTGGTCCGGGAAGAACAGCATGAAGACCGTGCCCGATACGCGCTGCTGCTCCGGGTTTTCGCAGCGGCTGCGCACCGCGATCGTGCCCTGATGCTTGTCCATGATGTCGTGGGTCACCCAGAGTCCTAAACCGGTGCCGGTGGCCAGCTTGGTGGTATAGAACGGCTCGAAAATACGCCGTCGCACCTCGGCGGACATGCCGATCCCCGTATCCGCCACCACGATCCGGACGCCCGAGCGGCCATCCTTCCAGCTGTGCGAGCGACTCGCCCGGATCAACAGTTGCCCTCCGCCATTCAGCGCGTCCAGCGCATTCGTGATCAGGTTGGCGAAAACCTGCCGCAGCGCACCCGAGAGGCAATAGAGGTCGATGTCATCGGCGTAGCGGCGCGTCACCTCCACCCGCAGCGTGTGAACCCGGCCGCTGTGCAGTGTCAGGATGGAGTCGAGAATCTCTCCCACATTCGCCAGGGCCGGTGAGGTTGAGGGCCGGTAGAAGCGCAGCGTCTGCTGAGCGATCTCAGAAACACGCGCCACCTCGTGCTGTGCCATCTCCGTGAATCGAACTGCCTCCCCGTCAAGCGACGTCTGGGTCCGCAGCAAGAACAGCAGATTGGTTACCGCCTCGAGGGGATTATTGATCTCGTGTGCAATGGACGCCGCTAGTTGTCCTGCGGCAGCCAGTTTCTCGGTGCGGCGCAGCGTGTCCTCGGAGCGGCGGCGCTCCGTCGTATCGATCATCACCGCACCCACCCATCGCACGTCGTGCAGCCCGCTCCTCACCGGATACAGGTTCACCAGCCAGTTTCGCGCATCGCCTTTCGCATCGGTCATCTGCAACTCGAAGGTATTCACCGGCTGCGCTCCCTCGAAGATCGCGGCGAGACGTGGCTGGAAAGTCTCGGCCTCCGCTGGGCCGAAAAGTTCCCCGGCGGTGTGACCCAGGAACTCCGTCAGCTCGATTCCCATGCCGGTCGCGAGAAAGTTGTTCACGCGAATGAAGCGGCCGCGCCGATCGAGAAAGGCAAAGCCGATGGGCGCGTTCGCCAGCATGGAATCCAGCAGGGACAGGGTGTCGTTCAGGCCGGCACGCTGCTCCTCCATGGCCAGCACCAGCAGATTGAGCGCCTCGGCCAGTTCCCCGGCCTCATTCGTCTCTCCCACATCCAGCGGGAAGCCATCTTTCGTCTCGGGATCACGGATGAGCCGCCGCGTCGCATTCATCACCACGCGCAGTGGCCTGGTAATCGAGCGCGCGAGCAGCGCCGAAGCCAGCAGGCAGCCCAGCGCCCCCAGCGCTCCGGCAATCGCGGTGACGCGCACCAGCGCGCCCACCTCTTCTTTTTCCGCCGTAGGATTCTCGGCAACCCAGGCATAGCCCAGCAGCTCGCGGCCGTTAAGGATGGGATACACCGCCTCGCGATTGCCCTCGCCGTTCTGAAAGATGTCCGGGCGCTCGAACATAAGACCGGGAGGCGGCAATTGCTTCCGCTCGATCGGAGTCAGCGGGCTGGATTCGATATGGCCGTTATTTGGCAGCAGCGGCGCACCATTCGGGTCGGTGAGCCGGACAAAATGGACCGAGGTGCTTGCTTCAAGCGCCTGGGCCATCGGGACCAGCCGATGGCTCTCCTGGTCGACCAGGGCATCGCTGGCCATGGTCGAAAGCACAATCACCTGCTGCTCGATGCGCCGCTCCGCGCGCGAGTGAATCTCGTTCAGTTCTGTGCGCAGGATCAACAGCGAAAAGCAGATAGTAAACAGCGGCTCCAGAAGGATGAAGCCGATCGTCAACTGGCTACGAATCGTGCGGTAACGGAACCAGGGCATTCGTATCCATTCCTTCCGGAGCGGGGAGTTATAGCGCTTTCCCTGCGGGTGTAGAGCGGCGGTTGGAAGCTTCTCCCAAGAAAAAGCCGCTCCGGGATCCTTCCCCGCCACCCGACAGCATCAGGAAAAATGCTCCAGGCCACACTTGTCTCGCGCAAAGAGGACGAGCTACGTACGTACGACGCGCAAACCTCTTCCCGGGAACCAGGCAAAAACACACATGAGCATGACCCGTCCGCTCGAATAACGGTCGCACCGAATGCCTTTGGCCACAACACATTATCTGGCTTTCGCTCCAGTCTACAGCGAGCGCGGCCGGTTCGCTCTTCAGGGTACCGTGCCCGTCCGTCCGGTGAAAAGCAGCCGGCGGCGAACAAATCGCGCCAACCATCATTCGCCCTGCAAGGCCGGAGCGGTGACATCCTCGAGCTTGGCCGCGATATCGGCAGCGATCTGCCGCCCATGAAAACGGCCATTCTCGATAAAGATCTCGTTCGTCCGTGAGCCGGCGACGATGACTCCCGCCAGGTAAAGACCTCCGACGTTGCTTTCCAGGCTCTGCGGGTCGCACTCAGGGCAACGGTCCTTGTTGTCCATGCGCACGCCAAAGGAGGTCAACAGGTCGAAATCCGGGTGGTAGCCGGTCAGCGCGAACACGAAATCGTTGCGCAGCGTCTTCGGCCCCTTCGGCGTCTCCAGCTCGACGGTGTCTTCGCGGATCGCGGTGACCCGTGACTCGAAATACGCCTCGACCTCGCCTGCCTTGATGCGGTTCTCGATATCGGGCAGAATCCAGTACTTTACGTGATGATGAATCCGTGGACCGCGGTGCACCAGGGTGACGCGCGCGCCGTGCCGCCACAGGTCCAGCGCCGCAATCGCCGCGGAGTTCTTCCCGCCGATCACCACTACGTCCGTGTCGTAGTACGGATGCGGAGCGTCATAGTAATGCATCACCTTGGGCAGCGCCTCGCCCGGAATCCTCAGGAAATTCGGCAGATCGTAATAGCCCGTCGCAACCACGATCTTCCGCGTCAGATAGGTCTGCTCCCGCCCGAAGCGGTCCTGCACGCGCACGCGAAACTCGCCGTCCGTCCCCTCCACGCGCAGCACTGTCTCATACTGGCGCACATCGAGCTGATAATGCTCGGCAACCTTGCGGTAGTACTCCAGCGCCTCGTCGCGGGTCGGCTTCTGGTTGGGACTGGCAAACGGGATATCGCCGATTTCCAGCAGCTCCGGCGTCGTGAAGAAGGTCATGTTCGACGGATAGTGAAACAACGAGTTGCACAGGCAGCCCTTGTCCACCAGCACCGTGCGCAGATCACGCCGCTGCGTCTCGATCGCACAGGCCAGCCCGGTGGGGCCTGCGCCGATCACCAGAACGTCGAAGCGCACCGCACTGTGGCGCCGCGCCGCGGATTGCTCCTCCATCTCGATCTTCTTCGCGCTCATTTCTCTAGCTTACGAGATTCGCACGATCCGGGAGGCTGCTTGAAAGCGGCTTGCTTTACAACAGCCCGCTGAATTCCAATTGCATCCGAATCATCATGCGCAGAGTTCTCGCCACGGCAGCATCTCTCTTTTTGCTATCCGGCTGCTTCTCGCCGAGCAACACCGATGCGCTTCGGGAGCACACCGCGGATGCCACGGCCGCAGCCAAGCGGAATGCGGGCGCGATTGCCAAGGGTGTTGTCGAAGGTCTGACGAGGAAGGGACCGCTTGACATCAATCAAGCGACTGCTAAACAGCTTTCCACACTTCCCGGCATAACGCCCGATCTGGCAGATTCGATTGTAAAAAACAGACCGTACGCCTCCACCCCGGAGCTCGTGCGCAAGCGCGTCCTTTCGAAGACCGAGTTCAATCGGGTCAAAGCGCAAATCATGGTGAAATAACGGCCATACCGCATCAGCTTCATTTTTCTGAGTCTCAATCTGCCTTCGGTCGAAGCGTTCTATCATCGCAGCCAATGGAAAGCCATGCGCGCATCGGCATTTGGATGGACCGGCCCAGGTGGGAACAAAGCCATTGAAATGAGGCGCCCGCTCCTCCCTTCGCCGGATAGCCCGTCCCCAGCGCTCATTCGCTGATGTAACCGGGCTCTCCTGCTCCTCGTAGAATAGAGAGAGCATCGAACTCCCATGGCGTCCACACAAGCCATCCCGACCGCAGCCACGCCTGCCCCGTTCGCGGACAGCGGCCGTCTGGCCGATAGCCACGGCCGCGCGATTACCGACCTGCGCGTCTCCGTCACCGACCGGTGCAACTACAAATGCATTTACTGCCGCACCGGCAACGAAGGCGCTCAGTACAGTGAGCTGCCGTTAGGTGACTACCTGCGCATCATCCGGGTCTTCGTCTCGCTCGGCATCGAGAAAGTGCGCCTTACCGGCGGCGAGCCGCTGCTGCGCCGCGATCTCTCCACCCTCATCCGCGAAATCGCGCAGCTCCGCACTGCCTCTGGCCACAATTTAGACATTGCGATTACGACCAACGGCCACCTGCTCGCTGCGCAGGCGCGTTCCTTGCGGGATGCCGGCCTCACCCGCGTCACCGTTTCCATGGATGCCGTCGATCCCGAGATCTTCGCGCGCATCACCCGGGTCCCCGGCAGCTATGACCGCGTGCTCGCGGGTGTTCGCGCCGCTCAGGACGCTGGTCTTGGTCCGGTGAAGGTGAACTGCGTGCTGCTCCGCGGTTTCAATGACGATCAGATCGTTCCCTTCGTACACTTCGCTCGCGCCGAAGGCGTCATCCTGCGCTTCATTGAGTTCATGCCACTCGAAGAGGACCGCATCTGGTCCCGTGACACCGTGATCGGCTATGACGAGCTGAAAGCCCGAATCAGCGCCGTGCGCCCGCTGGTGCCGCTCGCGGCGAATACGCCGGGCGAGACGGCACAGCGCTTCACCTTCGACGATGGCGTCGGAGAAATCGGCATCATCGCGCCGGTCTCCCGCGCCTTCTGCGGCGCCTGCAGCCGCGTCCGCCTCACCTCCGACGGCAAAATCCGCACCTGCCTCTTCTCGCAGATGGACCATGACCTCTATGGCGTGCTGCAACGGGGCGGCTCGGATGACGACCTCGCCACCTACATCCGACAGGTCATCGCCCAGAAGGAAGCCCGGCATCACATCGGCGAGCCCGGCTTCCTCAAGCCCAGCCGCAGCATGGTGCATATCGGCGGCTAACCCCAGCCCAATGCAAGCCACCGGCAAACTCTCCCGACCGGAAATACGTCTGTCTGTCCTGGTCGCTTCTCCGGAAGGTAAGCTTCAGCCCATGAGAGTCCTCGTCCGCCTCACCGCGCTGCTCATCCCAGTCCTCGCTCTTCCCGCTGCGCTGCTCGCTCAAAACACCCCGGCGGCTGCACTGCTTGTCCTCTCGAAGCACGACCACACTCTCAGCATCGTCGATCCCTCTACGCTTCAGCTCCTTGCCCGCATGCCGGTCGGCAACGATCCTCACGAGGTCATCGCGTCCACCGACGGCACGACCGCATACGTCTCCAACTATGGTTCTGGCGCCTACAACACACTTGCTGTGCTTGATCTGGTAGACCGTCGCGCGCTTCCGTCCATCGATCTGGGCCCGCTGCGTGGCCCGCATGGACTAACCTTCGTCGGCGGTAAGACCTGGTTCACGGCAGAGGCCGCAAAGGCGATCGGCCGCTATGATCCCGCGACCCACAAGGTCGACTGGATCCTGGGCACCGGCCAGAACCGCACGCATATGATCTACGTCTCTGACGACCAGCAACGCATCGTTACGACCAACGTCAGTTCCGGTACCGTCAGCCTGATCGAAATGGAACCGGTCCACATGGGCCCGCCACCCGGCGCGATGCGGCCTCCCAATAGCGGCCCCGGTGGTCCCCCACCAGGGGCTGCGCCACGCAAAGATTGGAACGAGACCGTCATACGCGTGGGCAACGGCTCGGAGGGCTTCGATGTCTCCCCCGATCATCGCGAGATATGGGTAGCGAATGCGCAGGACGGTACCATCTCGGTAATCGACATCGCGGCAAAGAAGGTCATCCAGACGATCCAGGCGAATGTCCATGGCGCCAATCGGCTGAAGTTCACGCCGGACGGCAAGCGCGTTCTGGTTTCCACGCTCGGCGGTCCGGATCTCGTCATTCTCGATGCCGCCACCCGCCAGGAGGCAAAGCGCATCCCGATTGGCCATGGCGCCGCAGGCATCGTAATCCAACCGGACGGCGCACGCGCATTCGTCGCCTGCACGCCGGATAACTACGTCGCCGTCGTCGACCTGCAATCATTGGCTGTTACCGGCCATATCCAGGCAGGCGGCGAACCGGACGGCATGGACTGGGCGATCCGGCACTGATCTGGCGAGCTGAACTGGGGCAAAAGTTGCCTCAATAGTCACCGATTCGCACCAAGGGCTGCAGGCACCTGTGCCCGTCGCCGTGGCACAATCGACTGCAGCCGATGGCCGAGTCCACCCAGAGCACAGCATCCTCGTTCGAACATCTCCGGCTCTTCCACGACGCCGCGCGCGCGCTCACCTCTTCGCTTGATCTGCCCACTATTCTGCGCAGCATCCTCGATCAGATGGAGCGATTCTTCCATCCCGAAAGCTGGTCGCTGCTCATGGTCGACGAGCAGAAGCGCGATCTCTACTACGCGCTGGCCCGCGGTGTCTCCGACGAAGCGCTGCAAAACATCCGTATCCCGCTCGGCACAGGAATGGCCGGATGGGTGGCGCTGCAGGGTGAGCCGCTCATCGTCACCAACGACGGAACTGCGGCCAGGCTCTCCAGCGGCGAACAGCAGCACTCCGCCATCTGCCTGCCGTTGCGCTCGCGCGAGCG
>DASUWP010000079.1:0-7723 GCA_036378335.1 Acidobacteriaceae bacterium
CGTGGCGTCCAGAGTTATCCCCTGATCCGTATTCAGCAGGGTGACATGCGCGTTGGGAACGGCCGCGCCGGAAGAGTCCTGCACCGTTCCGTTGATTGCCCCTTCATCCACCTGCGCGAACAAGCGCGGAGTTTGCGTCATCAGGAGGAACACGCAAAGGAAGGCTATGTAGGGGGTGCTTCTGAACCACACTTTGAACCACGAGAAAACGTTGCGATCAACGGCCATAAAATACCTCACTCTCCCTCGAATAGGCCCGTACATGCGCTTGAAGCAGCCGCGCTCTGTTTCATCCCGGTTAAGTAATCGGTTACATCCGTCGCGGCAGCATCCCGCGAAGTAATCGGTTACATCCCAGTCGGAAGGAAACTATTCCAATCTCCTAACGGTTGTCAACCAAAAGGTGGAGCCTTTTCTGGTTTGCCGTAACCAGAGAGGTGCGTAGCGACAAATTGGAGCGCCCTTTCTATTTGCTTCTGCAGACACGGCCGCGGCAGAAGCCCATCGCAATGCGCCTCGGAGAGGCCCACCGCCTTCCGAGCGTATATACCACTCAGGTATTGTCATGTACTATCTCCTAACCTCTGTCCCCGGAAGTAGATTGCCGCCGGGTGATAGCATTCCGTCTGCACCGGACCCCTGAGGATGCCGCGCCACACCTTCGACTCTTCTTTGCTTTCGCGGCGGGCGCTCCTGAAGGGCCTGGGGCTGACCCCCCTGCTGCTTCGTCCATCCCCTCTTCACGGATATTCGCTTCTGTTTGGCGCCACCGGCCTTCACCCTCACGCCGATCCCGCGTTCCACTTCTCCGATGTTCGACTGAAGCCTCACTATCCCGCAAAGTCTCCTCTGGAAGATGTTCTCCGGCTGGTCGCGCCCGGCTCGGACGAATACGTCACAGAGAAATATGCGTTTGAAATTGGATCGGTCCTCAATCAGTGGAGCGCTGTCCTCAGGAGATCGGCTCGCGATCTGTCCGCGTTGGCGCAGTCGCTGGATGCCTCCATCGAAGGCTGCAGCCTGGCATCGGCAAGCGAAACCCCGGTGCGCAATGGATATGGAATCGAGACGGCAAGAAGAACATTCGCGCGGGGCGCCGTTCAAGGCCAAGAGCAATTTCTGCAGCAAATCTCGATCTGGCTAGGGCAATTTGCGCAGGTCGGTGTTGCGGAATTTGAGATTACCGGAATTCAAGAAATCGCGAGCGCTCCGCTCAGCACTCCATCCAGCACCCCGTTCAAGGTTCGGCTGGACATCCGATACGACATCGTCGGCGACCGGACAGACCATGCCCGCGAGGAGCGGGTCGGCACATGGCGCACGGAATGGTCGCGCGATGCGTCCGCCGGGTGGAAGGCCACGCGCTGGCAGGCTGGCGAAGAAACGGTGAGCCGCGCCACCGGTCCGGCGTTTCTCGATGTCACCTCTCAATCCCTTGGCGGAGCGACATCTTACAAAGAGCAGATGCTACGCGGCTCCGACTACTGGCGTACGGTGCTGGACGGCGCGTGCGGCATGGATGTGTACGGCAACAATGGTGTGGCGGCAGGTGACTTCGACAACGATGGCTTTGACGATCTCTATGTCTGCCAGCCGGCCGGATTGCCGAACCGGCTGTACCGAAACCGCGGCGACGGAACGTTTGAAGACGTAACCGAGAAGGCCGGCGTTGGAGTATTGGACAACACCGCGTGCGCGCTCTTCGCAGATTTTCGAAATCAAGGTGTCCAGGACCTGCTGGTGGTGTGTGGCGGCGGCCCGCTGCTCTTTCTCAATCAGGGGAATGGCACCTTCGCGCTCAAGCGCGACGCCTTCCAGTTTGCGCGGCCGCCTGAGGGGACCTTTACGCACGCGGCGATCGCCGACTACGACCGCGATGGACGCCTCGATATCTACTTCTGTCTCTATAGCTACTATCTGGGGCTCGACCAGTATCACTATCCCGTGCCCTACTTCGACGCACGGAATGGCCCGGCGAACTTTCTGCTGCACAACGAGGGAGACGCGACCTTCGTCGACCGGACGGAAGCCGCCGGACTGAACGCGGAGAACAACCGTTATAGCTTCGCGTGCGCCTGGGGCGAATCAGTCGTCAATGGGTTCCCTGATCTTTACGTGGCAAACGATTTTGGGCGCAGCAATCTATATCGCAACAATGGTGATGGCAAATTCACGGCAGTTTCCAGCGAAGCGCACGTTGAAGATGTGGGCGCCGGAATGAGTGCGTGCTGGTCCGATTTCGATAACAGCGGCAGGCAGGATATCTATGCCGCGAATATGTGGTCGGCTGCAGGGCAGCGCGTTTCGGCGCAAAGTCTTTTTCACGACAAGTCCTCTGAGGCAGTTCGTGCGCTCTACCGGCGTCATGCGCGCGGGAACTCGCTCTACAAGAATCAGGGAAGTGGGCACTTTGAAAATGTGAGCCAGCAGTCCGGAACGGAGATGGGCCGATGGTCCTGGTGCTCGGATTTCTCGGACTTCGATCACGATGGCTACCCTGATCTGTATGTTGCGAACGGGTATATCTCCGCGCCCAACCGGAGCGATCTCGCAAGCTTTTTCTGGCGGCAGGTGGTGGGGAAATCGCCCGACGACGCTACGCCCGCGTTGTCCTATGAGCGCGGGTGGCAGGCTCTAAACGAGTTGATTCGGTCCGACAGCACCTGGAGTGGCTACGAGCGGAACGTCATGTTCGCTAACAACCGGGACGGAACATTTTCCGAAGTCTCGGGTGTTGTGGGGCTGGATTTTCCGGAAGATGGCCGCTCGTTTGCTCTCGCTGATCTTGATCATGATGGACGGCTCGAGATCATTCTGAAGAACCGGAATGCGCCCCAACTGCGGATCCTGCGCAATGCGATGAAAGATATCGGCGGCTCGATCTCTTTCCGCCTGCGAGGGCACAAAAGCAACCGCGACGCGATCGGGGCGGCTGTCACAATCGAAGTGGGCACGCTTCGCCTGACCAAGTATTTGCAGGCAGGATCAGGGTTCCTGGCACAGCATTCGAAAGAACTCTTCTTCGGGCTCGCCAAGCCGGAGGGAACGATCCGGGCCACGATTCGCTGGCCCAGCGGACTCTCTCAGGAGCTGAAAGACCTCCCGCCAGACCACCGCATCGAGGTGGAGGAAGGCTCCGCAGCCATTGTCGCGAAACCATTCGACGCGCCTGCTCCTGCCTACTTGCAAGCAGGATCATCTCCGGAACTGGAGCCGCTGCCGAGCCAGGTCGCTACGTGGCTCATCGAGCCGTTACGGGCGCCGGAGTTTTCGCTGCCGGATCTCACGGGCAAGGCGCGGTCGCTGCGAGAGTTTCACGACGGCGTTGTGCTACTTCACTTCTGGGCGACGACGGCGCCGCTTTCCATGGAACAGTTGCGATCTTTCCATCGCCATCGATCCGCCCTTGCTGCGAATCAGATGAAAGTGGTGGCGATGAATATCGACGCCGCGGACGATAGGGGCAAGGCACAATCGTTCGCAGTGCGGGAAGCGCTCGCCTTTCCTGTGCTCTTTGCGACAGAAGAGATAGCCGGAATCTACAACATCATCTATCGCTATCTGTTCGACCGGCGCAGGGATCTTGCGATTCCAACCTCCTTCCTGCTGGATCGAGAGGGCATGGTCGTGAAGGTCTATCAGGGGCCAATCGAACTGGATGCCCTTCTCGAAGATGTGAAATCGATTCCGTCGACGGCAGCCGAGCGAATACGAAAAGCGCTGCCATTTCCCGGCACTCTGTACCAGGGCGCATTTTCGCGCAATGACTTCACGTATGGCGTGGCAATGTTCCAGCACGGCTATCTGGATGAGGCGGCGGCATCCTTCCAACAGGTGATCCTTGCCAAGCCGAAGGATGCGGAGGGTTACTACAACCTGGGGACGCTCAGTTTGCAGCGGCATGATTTTCCGCAGGCACGCCAGTATCTGGAGCAAACGCTCAAGCTGCGCCCAAACTATCCGGAGGCGTGGAACAACCTTGGGATGATGGCGGCTCAGCAAGGCAACGCCGATGAGGCGATCCAGAACTTTCGCCAGTCGCTGCTCCTGCGACCCAATTATGCAACTGCGCTGCTGAACCTGGGCAACGTATACCGGCGGCAAGGGGATGTTGCGAAGGCGCAGGAATGCCTGACGCACGCTCTGGAAATCCAACCCGATGACCCGGAGGCAAACTACAGTCTGGGCATGTTCTACGCGCAGCAAAATCAGTTCCCGCGGGCGGCCGAGCTTTTGCAGAAAGCCGCTGACCTGCGACCGGGCTATCCCGAGGCCTTGAACAATCTCGGCGTGCTGTATGTGCGGGAGCAGGAATATGCCAGGGCCGAAGAGCAATTCAAGAGCTGCATCCGTGTAAATCCCAATTTCGATCAGGCCTATCTGAACCTGGCGCGCCTTTACATGATGCAGAGCGACAAGGAGAAAGCAAAAGCGGCGCTCCAGCAGCTGCTGCGCCTGCAGCCACAGAACCCAAACGCCAAGCAGGCGATGGATGTGCTGAACTCGATGCCATAGCTTCTGCGTTGAATCGGTCATTGGCCGACATCTCGTAAACTGAAGAACATGCTCTACACCGAGGCAGTCGATCGCCTGCAGGCCCTGGGCGCGGAGTTGCACACCAGCCCCGGCCAGCCGCGGCGCAAGTTCGAGCTTGCCCAGATGCGCATCCTCATGGCCGCGCTGGGCAATCCGCAGGAGCGCTTCCGCTCCGTCCTCATTGCAGGTACCAATGGCAAGGGCTCGACCGCCTCCACACTCGCCGCGATTCTCGCCGCCTCCGGTCTGCGCCCCGGCCTTTACACCTCGCCGCACTTGATTCGCGTCAACGAGCGCATTCAGATTCTCGAACGAATTCCCGGCAGTCAGCATGAAGTCACCCACATGCTTATTCCCGACGAAGATTTCAGCCGGCACCTCGAAGCGGTGATCCATGCGGCCGAACGCCTCGTCTCCGAGGGCAAGCTGCCCGGGCCGCCCAGCTTCTTCGAAACAGTTACAGCGATGGCCTTTCTGCACTTTGCCGCTGCCAGAGTGGACATCGCGGTGCTCGAAGTCGGTCTTGGCGGCCGTCTGGATGCCACCAACATCGTCGAGCCGGTGCTGTCGATCATCACCGACATCTCGATTGACCACACGGAATGGCTGGGCCACACCGTCACCGAGATCGCGCGAGAAAAGGCCGGAATCCTGCGGCCAAACGGCGTCCTGATCACGCTTCCGCAGCATCCCGAGGCAAATCAGGCCATCGGCGAAGCTGCCGTTGCGCTCAAGGTGCGCGCCGTCAATGCAACAGCGGCCCTGCCATACGTAACAGAAACGGGTTCGAATCTTCGCAACCGGTATCCGCTGGATGTCGTTATTGCCGGAAAAGAACAGGGCTTCCACATCGAAGTCGATTCGCCGCTCGCCGGCCAGCACCAGCAGCGCAACATCGCGCTCGCCATTAGTGCCGCTCTCGAGTTACGTAACCTGTACAGTTACAATATCGACGCGGAATCGATCGCGGCCGGAATCCATCAGACCCGCTGGCCGGGCCGCCTCGAAAAACTGACCCGCAACGGCCGCTCCATCATGCTGGACGTCGGACACAACCCGGCGGGGGCATGGACACTCCGCGCAGCGCTCGCTGCCGAAAAAAATCCGCCCCACAACCTGAACTTCGGCTGCCTTATCTTTGGCTGTTTAGATGACAAGCCGATCGAAGAGCTGGCCCAGATACTGTTTCCGCTCTTCGATCGCGTGCTTCTCGTCACGGTGCCGTCGCCGCGCGCCGCCTCCGGCGCCCGCTTGCTCGCTGCCGCGCAATCTGTGGGAGCCAACGCCGCCCTCGAACACAACCTCAACACCGCTCTTATTGATTCGACTGGTCAGGACACGGTCATTACCGGCTCTGTCTATCTGGTGGGCGAAGCGCGCGCACTCCTCATGGCCGAAGGCTGGATCTCCGATGCCCGCTGAAACGGAGACCGCTCCGGCTGAGCTGCCGCCCCGCCAGCTCACCGTCAAAGAGCGCTTCATGTCGAACTTTGTTCAGGCGCCGCTCTTCTTCAGCGCCACTGCTCTTTTCGGCACCGTCTCCATGCTGGCCTCCATGACAGAAAAGGATGGCCGCCGCCAGCATCGCATTGCCCGCGCCTGGGCTAGATGCGCGCTCGCCATTGCCGGCTCGCCTATTCACGTCGCCGGCCTTGACGTCCTCCACAACCACCCAGTCGCCGTCTACGCCTGCAATCATCTCTCGTATATGGACACGCCGGCTGTCTTCGCGGCGCTGCCATTCCAGTTCCGTATCCTCGCGCGCAGCGATCTCTGGAAGATGCCCTTCATCGGCTGGCACCTGAACCGCTCCGGCCAGATCCCCGTTGCGGTCGACAATCCGCGCGCCTCCATCGCCAGCCTTACCAACGGCGTGCGTGCTCTCAAAGCCGGCATGCCGCTCTTTGTCTTCCCGGAAGGCGGCCGCTCCCGCGATGGCCAGCTGGGAGCATTTATGAGCGGCCCCGCATATATGGCCATCCGCGCCGGTGTGCCGATCATCCCCATGGCGCTGGTTGGTACCTATGAACTGCTGCCGATTCATACGCGCCACTTCAGCCCGCGGCGGCTGGAGTTGCGCATCGGCAAGCCTATCCCGACGACGGGTCTTACAGCACGCCAGTCGGAAGCGTTGACAGCGCAGCTGCGTCAAGCTATCGAAGAATTACGCGCCGCGCCACCAACCCGCTGAAAGAGTCCCCTTATGTCTCATCCACGCATCCTGATTCCCGAGCCCACCTCTACCGATTCCGAATACAACCAGCGCGGCTGGCCACAGTACGCCGCCGCAGTCGAGCAGGCCGGCGGTATCCCCGTCCAGGTTCCGCTTCATGCCAGTCAGGAGGAGCAGGCCCGCCTTATCGCAGGTGCGCAGGGCGTGCTGCTGCCCGGCAGCCATGCCGATGTGAACCCGGAAAAGTGGAACGAGCCAGTCCATCCTAAGTCCACCCCTGCCGATCCGCTCCGCGAAGCCGCGGATGAACTCCTCCTGCAAGATGCCTTCAACCTGCAGAAGCCCATCTTCGGCATCTGCTATGGCATGCAATCCATGAACGTGTGGCGCGGCGGCTCTCTCGTCCAGCATCTCGAGACCGCCGTAAACCACACGCCCGGTCGGCACATCGCGGAAGCGCACCCAGTGACCGTCATTCCCGGCAGCCTGCTTGCAGACTTGGCCGCAAGCGCCCAACCGGCTGAGACTCACATTCTGGTCAACTCCAGCCACCATCAGGCCGTGGCCCGTGTGGGCGACCAGCTTCGTCCTGTCGCCATCAGCCCACTGGACGGCACGGTCGAGGCCGTCGAGGCTACGGAAGCTGCGCCTCACACACGCTTCGTACTTGGCGTCCAATGGCATCCCGAACGCACGTACCAATCCAGCCCACTCTCTCGCGAACTATTCCGAGCCTTCGTCGCTGCCGCCAGTACATGGCAGCCCCAACCCAACGGCGCCGAGATCGCCGACTGCTCCTCTGCCGAGAAGCATTGAATGGCCATTACTGCGGAACAGGTCGAGGCCGCCGCTGTTCGCTGGGAGCTGTCACAAACGCTATCTCGCACGGACGACGCTGCGGAAAAACTCGCGGCCTATGGCAATCTCCTGCTGCACTGGAATACCCGACTCTCCCTCACCTCCATTCGTGACGAAACCCAGGTAGTTGAACGCCACCTGATGGAGGGTATCTTT
>DASUWP010000080.1:0-7646 GCA_036378335.1 Acidobacteriaceae bacterium
CTCGTAGACACGCTCACAAGTTAAGAAAGTCGTTGGAATTCCAGCTTACGACCTCTACGTCTCTAATTTGTGAAGTCAGGCCTCGTAAGTCGGCTTCTCGCCAGTGATCGCTTTAACGTTCTCACTTGGTTACATCAGGCAAGGCACTCATTGAGTCGTCGATGTGCCACATGACGAGCCCAAATTGCAGATCAGAATTTGTGAAGGATGGGCGTGTGGCACGACGAAAATGTCTGCGTGCATTCGAGGTTGGAATGCGAATGATTTGTTTCCGCACGACCAATACACGACCATCGCACGGTTGAAACCATCCTAAATGGTCCCGAGCCATCCTAAATCGAGGTGGCCACAACGCTAATCGTCCCAATAATATCCTCTGATTCCAGACCACTTGGTTCGCTTGCTAGGCGGCCCTGAAAAGGCCGGCGTCGGCGGTTCGATCCCGTCTCTGGCCACCACATTCAGCAACTCTTCTATCGCAGTACCCCTTCCCCAGCAGGCGCTGTTTCCATCACAGAACCAAGCCGCCGCGCCCCATCTCCCCAACGCTCGCGCAGCCGGCGGTTCATCGGCTCGGAATAGAAACGCGCCACCGCTTCGCCGAGCAATACCGCGGCCGCAATCACCAGCACAAAGAGCACTGGAACACCAGCCACCGGCTTACCTATCGCCGCAAAGAGAGCGAAACCACCGACCACCAGGAACATATGCGTCAGATAGACCTCATAGCTGCGCTGACCAGCGAACAGCAACGGGGCAAGCACCCGCGGACTGCGCCAACCCGTCTGCGCCGCAACAGCGATCAACATGGACGCTCCGAGACCGATTGCGCTCATGTACAGCCCGGTGTGTTCCGTCAACAGCACCTCCGCTGTGCGCGAGAAGGCAAGGCAGAAGACAAGCAGTCCGCCGCCGGCAATGCCGAATACCCGCAGCCACGCGCGCGACAGCATGCGTCCGTGAAGCGCCAGTGCGGTTAGGCACCCCATCGCGATCGCATCCATGCCGCCGAGATACGAATATTCCCGCCACACCGGGTTGCCATGCGTCAGCACCGTTCGTCCAAACGGGCCCAACGCAACAAACATCAGCAGCAGCGCAATCAGCCACTTCCCGCGCCCGAGGACGCGAGATGCCAGCGGGAAAAACAAATAGAACGTCTCCTCCACCGAGAGCGACCATAGAATGTCCCAACTACCCGGCAGGTAGCCGCGTGTCGCCTCTAGCAGATTCACGTGAAAGGTCAGCGCTGCCACCAACGCCCGTCCCAGACCGCCCGTCTTCGGCGAAACAACGAAGTGGCTCACCCCAGCAACGTGCAAAATACTCAGCGTCGCCAGCAGCCCAAGAAGCAGCGGCGCGATGCGTGCGAAGCGCAGTTGGTAGAACTCGACCACGCTCACGCGAGACGGCGCACCCCATCGCCGCAGCGATGTTGCGGTAATCAGAAAGCCGGATACGGCGAAGAATATCTGTACCCCTTGCTGCCCGTTCCACACCAGCGAGGACACCATTTGCGCCGGAAGACCGCGCGTGTAGGGAACATGTGCAAACAGCAGTTGCATGTTGATGTGATTCATCAGGACGAAGAAGATCGCCAGCCCGCGCAGCAGATCGATCCCATCCACCCGCGACCAGCTGCGCGCCGGTGCCGCATTTCCTTCTTCAGCCATACCGTATTATGCAGGTCACTGCATAACACAGCCGTGTGAGCTCGTGCCTGCATTCCGGGCTTGTGCAGAGCCGCGTGGTGTTCCATCATAGGTGCGCACATGCGCCGCTCCCGCGAGATACCCACCTGCGTTCTGCTGCTCGCGGCCAGTGCCGCCCTCGCCGGCTGCAACGAGCACCGCGACTGCGTTGACGATCAAAACCACAAGCAGCCCGACTCCTACTGCAACGCCGGCACCCATTCCGGCGCTCACTTCCTCTACTCTGGCCGGAGCGGCGGCCGCTACGGCGATACTGTGGTTGGCGGCCACACAGAGTCCGGCATCTCCCGCGGCGGCTTCGGCCACGCCGGCGGAGGCGGCGAAGGAGAATAGATGCGCCGCTATTCCATCGCCCCGCGTCCACACTGGGAGAGCATCGTCTCCTCCCAAGGCCTCACCTACCATTCCCTGGAAGGCCGCCCCTACTGGGACGAATCCGCCTACTGGGAGTTCACCTCTTCCGAAATCGATCGCCTTGAAGCAGCCACTGCCGAGTTGCAGAAGATGTGTCTCGCCGCCGGCGATTTCATCCTCCGCCACAATCGCTTCGCGGCCATGCATATCCCTGAAGCTGCCATTCCGGCCATACGCGGCACATGGAAGGACGAGCCGCCCGCTCTTTACGGCCGCATGGACCTAGCTTACGACGGCTATGGGATCAAGTTCCTCGAATACAACGCCGACACTCCCACCTCGCTGCTCGAAGGCGCCGTCATCCAGTGGTATTGGCTGCAGGACCGCTTTCCCAAACGCGACCAGTGGAATTCCATCCACGAGAAACTCGTCGCCAAGTGGCGCGATCTCACAAAGTACGTCCAGACTCCCGTCCACTTCGCACACGATGGCGACGAGGAAGACCTGCTCACCATCTCTTACCTGCGCGACACCGCGCGCGAAGCCGGCATCGACAATGTCGCCATCCTGATGCATGAGATCGGATGGGATAACGATCACGAGCGCTTCGTCGGCCACGGCGTCACGCCGCTCGCTACGCTGTTCAAGCTCTATCCGTGGGAAACCCTGCTCACCGAGCCCTTCGGCATGCACGCGCTCATCAACATGGCCTCTGGTAATAAGCCGCAGAAAGGCCGCACGCAGTGGATCGAGCCCATCTGGAAGATGATGTGGTCGAACAAAGCACTCCTCGCCGTCCTCTGGGAGATGTACCCGGACCACGAGTTGCTGCTGCCCGCCTACCTGGATGGTCCTGGCGATATGACCCGCTACGTGCGCAAGCCCCTCTTCGGCCGCGAGGGCGCAAACATCTCACTCGTTAACGGCAACCAAAGCTTTGAAACCAGCGGCCGCTTCGCCGATGGCCCTTGGGTTTATCAGGGACTCGCACCCGTCCGCAATGTCGACGGCAACTACGCCGTCCTTGGCAGTTGGCTGATCGATGGCGAGCCTGCCGGCCTGGGCATGCGCGAATCACGCGATCCCGTCATCCGCAACACCGACCGCTTCGTGCCTCACCTCTTCTAAGGCAGTCGAAATCTTTAAAAAGCCGTGGCCGCGCGTTCCGCCACGCTCTTCACGCCCAGGCGCAGCGCAGCGCCTTCTTCCATCAGCGGAACGATTTTGTCGAACTCCGGCCCTGAATGTGCACCTGTCAGCACAATGCGAACGGGATGAAACAACTCCTTGCCTTTCGCGCCCGTCTCCACCTTCACCTCATTCATCAACGCCTTGAAACGCTCCGCCGTGATCGGTCCCGCTTCTGCCATCGCGCGCGCCGTAAACGCGCCCACCACGCGCTGGCCTATATCGCTTTCGAGCAGCGCTGCATTCTCCGGATCAGCCTTCGTCTTTGCCAGATCCAGCTCGAAGAGAAACGCTGCCTTCGCCGGCAACTGATCCAGATGGTCGACACCCGGCAGAAATACCGCCACCAGGCGCTCAAACCACTCTGTAATCTCCGCGGTTGCTTTTTCCCGCGAACCCAGATAGCCAGCCTGCTCGAAATACGGCCACGCCAGCTTCGCCACGTCGGCAATCGGCCGCAGCTTCAGGTAATGCCGGTTCAGCCAATCGAGCTTGCCAATATCGAAAACCGCAGGTGACGCCGTCACCCGTTCCAGCTTGAACTCCCGAACCAACTCCTGCGGCGTGAACGTCTCGCGCGTCCCGCCCTCGGCACCCCACCCCAGCAGCGCCAGATAGTTCATCAGCGCCTCCGGCAGGTAGCCCATCTCGCGAAAGCTCGCGATCGAGGTCGCACCGTGCCGCTTCGACAATCGCTCGCGATCGCTGCCGAGGATGGTTGAAAGGTGAGCGAACTCCGGCACCTTCCATCCGAACGCCTCGTAGATCGCCACCTGCTTCGGCGTATTCGAGACGTGATCGTCGCCACGGATCACGTGCGTAATCTCCATCAGCGCATCGTCCACCGCAACCACGTAGTTGTAAACCGGCATACCGTTCGAGCGAACCAGCACCGGATCGCTCACCGCCTCCGCCGGAAACTCCACCTCGCCGCGCACCAGGTCCTTGAAACGGATGGGGTGGTCTGGAATACGCAACCGCACGGCATGCAATTCACCCTCGGCCGCGCGCTTCCGCGAATCCGCCATCGATACCGACCGGCAGCGCCCGCTGTATACCTGCGGCTGATGCGCCGCTGTCGCAGCCGCGCGCTCCGCCTCCAGTTGTTCCGGCGTGCAGAAGCAGCGGTACGCCTTGCCCTCGGCCAGCAACTTCTCGGTGTGCTCGGCATAGATCGGCAGCCGCTCGCTCTGCCGATAGGGCCCGTGCGAGCCACCCATCTGAGGGCCTTCTTCCCAGGTCAGCCCCAGCCAGTGCAGGTCGTCGATCAGCAGCGTCTCATAGCGCGCCTCCGAACGCTCCACATCCGTATCCTCGATGCGCAAAATGGCGGAGCCGCCATTGTGCTTGGCAAAGAGCCAGTTATAAAGCGCTGTCCGCGCATTCCCCACGTGCAGCATGCCGGTAGGCGAAGGTGCAAAGCGCACCCGTGGTTTTATCTCACTCATACAAACCGATGCTATCGCAGCGGCGAGCCGGCCCTTTGCTTACAATAAGAAGGACACCCCACAAGGAGATACGCACCGATGGCCCACATGGTCCAGGATTCCCGCTACAAGAAAGAGATGGAAGGACTGGATGAGCCGCCCTTCGACTCCGATTTCGGCAACAAGGTCTACCACAACGTCTCCAAGCAAAGCTGGCAGGAGTGGGTCGAGCGCCAGAAAATGCTGCTGAACGAATACCGCCTGCAGCCCTGGACGCGCGAAGCCCAAGAGTTTCTCGTCGAGCAGATGGAGCAATTCTTCTTCGGCGAAGGCTCCGCATTGCCGCAGGACTACATTCCACCGGCGGGCTAGGAGCGTGGCAATCCTGCGAGCGTCGCAATCCTGATAGACTCTTCAGAGCAGACCCCAGCCTCACCGTCGTCGGGACGTGGCTCAGCCTGGTAGAGCACTCGCTTGGGGTGCGAGGGGTCGGCAGTTCGAATCTGCCCGTCCCGACCATTAAATACAACCGTTTGGCGAATGTGTTCGTTCGGACTCCATCGGCGCTGTGGGGGGTTTCGTGGGAACTCCCAACTCATCTTCCCTGCTCCCTGCTCTCATCTGACCAAAACGCGGATTTGAGGAACCAGTTCTTCCAATCACGAATCTGAGTACCCAGATCGGGAAACCACTCGGCTGTCTGCCGGAGCTAATACATTTGGCTGGGTCTCCTACCTAAGGTGGAAGCAAAAAGCGAAGCCGGCATGGTATAAGTTGCGCGAATGCCGAACGAAGAGACGAAGATCAGGTTGATTGAGGACGCCGACGCGGCCGGTGATGTGGCGACGGTCTATGACGAGTGGCGCAAGAAGTCCGGACGACAGATGATGCCGGGCATTCTGAAGTGCATGAGTCATCGGCCAGACTTTCTCCGACAGGTCATGCAGTTCAGCGATACCGTGCACTTCTCTGAAGGACACCTAAACCGGCGTCAGAAAGAGGCGATTGCCAGTTGGGTGTCTTGGTTGAACCGATGCCCGTATTGACTGGACTCACACGCTTACTTCCTGCGGGTTCAGGGAGCAGAAGAACAGACGGTACAGGCGCTGGCTCACGGCAAGCTGGATGAAGCAGGACTCAGCGCGGCGGAGCGGGCACTTCTCGATTACGTGACGAAGGTGACAGAAGCGGCATATCGCACGACTCCAGAAGATGTGCAGGCGTTGCGCAACCACGGATGGACAGAGCCGCAGATTGCCGAAGCGGTCTATGTCACGGCCATGTTTGCATTCTTCAATCGCGTCGCTGATGCATTCGGGATCTCGCCGCAGGGCTATCTCGAGATGAATGCGGTAACGAAATGACAGCCTGGACAATGAAGCCGACCACAAAACGGAGACTGGGCTGGATTGCAGGCGCCATAGTGGTGCTGTGGATTGGCTTTGTCGCATATGTGGATTGGGCGATGCACCAACCACCTGAGGCGTTCGCGCACGTGATGGCGCGGATGCCCATGCCTGCGTATTTCCTGTTTCCCTTTGAGACGATGTGGACGCGTGCGCGCGCGGGACATGTAAATGCCGGCGATATAGCTCCCGACTTCACCGTTAAAACACTCGAGACGAAAGAGCCGGTTCAACTGGCATCCCTTTGGACTGACAAGCCGGTTGTCCTCGTCTTCGGGAGCTATACCTGACCGCCATTTCGGCGGGAGGTTCCCGCCCTGAACAAGCTGGCGGAGCAATATAAGGACAGGGTCCAGTTCTACGCTGTCTACATCCTCGAAGCGCATCCCACCGACGTTTGGGAGATGCAGTCGAACGTCAAGGATAAAGTGCTGTTCGCCAGCCCGCGAAATGAGTCGGAACGTTTTTCAGTTGCCGGCTCGTGTGTACGCAAACTCCACATCAAGTTTCCTGCTCTGATAGACGGGTTCGACAATCGACTGGAGTCAGCTTACACGGGTTGGCCTGACCGCCTCTATCTCGTGGGTCACGGCGGTCGAGTGCTCTACAAGAGCAAACCGGGGCCATTCGGATTCCATCCTGAAGATCTCTCGTCCGCAATCCGCAGTGTGGTTGGCACAAATCAATAGGTCCATTCCGAGTCACGTAGCCTCTTCGATGCCTCGAGTAGATCGATTCACGTGGCAAGTAGTCGAGCGTCGCTTTTGGGTCGCCATGTCCGCGACGTTGAGCGCTGGTACGTGAATTTGATCAATTACCTTCCTCCGGTTGAGGTAGCTCGTTCGCACGCCGCTCACCCTTGGCGAAAAGCTCAATGATGCGATTATCATCTCCACGAGAGTGGAAGAGGTATTCAATCATTTCGATGATTGTGCATCGAGTGACTCATTCGTGATTCTTAAGGCTGGATTTCGGGCGGCAAACAGCTTCCCGATTGTCCGGTGAGCGCGGATCGTCCATTCCGTGCGTTTCAGGAAACAACCAAGGCAATTTGCGACGCCACCAACTGCGCCGTTTGGTGGGGCGGACAGGTTGATCGGAAGGAATCCCTTGATCGAGAGCAGAAATGTGAAGCGAAAGACGTCGCTTTTCTCGGATTCAAGCCACGCGTTCGCCTTTTGGGCAGGGTGAGTATCGGTAACCATCGGCGTGCTGCTGCATATTCCCATGTTTCTCATGGGTCGCGCAGCGCATTACAAGCTGGCCGGAATGCGAATGGACACGGGCATGCTGATCGGAATGGGGCTGATCATCGGCGGCACGGTGGCAACCGCCTTTGCGTGGCTGATGAACCTTGTCTATACGCGGATGCGGCCAGCCGGCTCGCTGATCCGAACGTTGACAATCTCATCGATCTTAAACGCGATCCGGATGATGACGTGGTTGGCCTTTCAGGTCGGGTTACTTCTTCCGTCGCAATCACGCGGCCACCTGCGTCAGAAAACGGAATCGGCCGGGGAGCAGACCGATGCGGTGTAACGTACGGTGTGGTGGTGAGG
>DASUWP010000081.1:0-2135 GCA_036378335.1 Acidobacteriaceae bacterium
CGGGTCTGACCAGGACACTTTCCAAGCGACCGAAAAAGTTCATTCGTGCAATGTCGTCATCTATTCAGTTTTCCGTTGGATGGTTTCCGCATCAGAGCCACGGTCAGAGGTGATGCCAGCGCCAGGATCATCGATGCCAGGAATCCTTTGATGAGGTATATTCAGCGCGCTGAGTGCGCCCAGGAGGGCTCCGCCTGCATATGCGACCCAACTCAAGAGGAAGGTGCTCACGTTAGGCGGCGGATCGCACGGGTCGAGGATGGCTTCTCCCCAATTCCTCCAGATCCCCGGTGATGAAGGTGGTATTCAGGTGGACAGGCAGATCAGCGGGATCGCGCGTTTCGCCACCCGCGCATGGCCAGCCTGCTCGTTCATGGAGCGGTTTGGATGCGTCGGGCGGGCGAGAACTTCACTGTCGAAGTCAGAGCGCTGTGTTCAGGCCGGCAAGCTGGGACCGCGCTCTGCTGCCGGTTGCGTGTTACGCGATTCGGATCGGCGGCGCGATGCCCAGGGCGAGCGATGCACAATCGCCAGCTTTTCCCGGGAGAGGATTTTCCGCGACTGCGTGCGTGCGTGGTTCGCCCACGGCCCCACCGGGTCAAGCTTGAGATAGATCATCCAGTGGCGTAGCGCGCGGCGGCGCTCGCCGATGCGCTCATAGGCGAGCGCCAGGTTGTAATGCGCGTCGGCATACTTCGGCACCAGCCGGATCGCGGTCCGGTACGCCTCGATGGCGTCGGGAAGCCGTTCCAACTCGTCGAGCACGTTGCCAAGGTCAAAGAAGGCCAGCGCATATCCCGGATCGGAGACGGTGGCGCGGCGGTAGAGCTCTTCCGCACGGCGGAAGGAGCGCCGGTTGTAGCAAATCGTTCCCAAATTGATCGCCGACGGCGCGTGATGGGGATCCAGGTGCAGAACCTGTTCGTAGCCTTCCGCTGCTTCTTCCAGCCGTCCGCTCTCTTCAAGCTGCACCGCCTGCAGGAAGAGGGCAGAGACGCGGGACTCCAGCGCAACCAGATTGGCGCTGGTGTTGGGAACGACGCTCAGCGTGCCGGGTGCGGGGGCTTCGAAGTCGAAGACGAACTGCCGCGCAATCGGCTCCATGACTGCGCCGGAATGCCGGAACAGCACACGGGAACCGCGACGCGACGCCGTCGCTTCCAGCAAGGGATTGCTCATACCGGCAACGGCCTGCATGGCATCGACGGAAGCTCGAATGTTGGCAACGGAAACCCGATTCGCGCGGAGGTCGCGCAGCTTTCGGAGTTTGACGAGATCCTGAAAGCTATATGACTCGCCCGTCTCGATCAGGCCCGCACGCTCCCATGCCATAACCTGCTTGGCACGAAGGCGCAGAATGCGAAGAACGTCCTGACGGCTATATCTGCTCACAGCGCCACGCTCGTCGAGGGGCCGAAGCCCCGTCTGCTACCGGACTGCTAACGCATCTTGCTATTGCGGTGCCCAACCATCTACAGCGAAATGCTCTCATCGATCAACAGCAACTGCTTAGCATCTCCGCTTGGGAAAATGCATTAGCGCGATTATGCGGAGTCGTGCGGAGTGGTGCAAGCCGGAAACGGTAAATAAGAGAGGAAAAATAGGTACGAAACCCGAAAGGAACCGAAGTTGGTTCCACTTATCTGGAGCCGACGACCGGACTTGAACCGGTGACCTGCCGATTACGAATCGGCTGCTCTACCAACTGAGCTACGTCGGCATTCCTGAATCAGGCTTCCCATGGTCACGCCTTGTCTGAGTTCTGCGCAGAGCTGCCCTTCTTCACGAAAAGCGGCATTCACCTCTGCTGCTCGGCGGATACTTGCAGGAAATCTGCTGATTGGATTGTAGCGTCGGCCGGCCTGAGCGGTAAAGCTTAGGGCGGGCCGCGAAGGTCGACCGCGCGCTGGCTTGGGGTTCATGGAAATCCTCTCTCCTGCCGATGATGAGAAGAGAGCGCAGAAGCGCACGAGGAATGCATTCCTTGCCCCGTCAGCGTTCATGGATCGCCGGATGAACCCCGCCACAGGACCGGTCCGTCACGCGGCGAGCGCAGAGCGGCCGTGGAGGCGAATGAAGCATGGTCAAAGACCAGGGAACGCGACAGGAGGTGATCCTGTTCACTCAAGGGACAG
>DASUWP010000082.1:0-4021 GCA_036378335.1 Acidobacteriaceae bacterium
TGATCAGCGAAACGCGGTTCCCGTTGGGACCGGCGAGACTGGGTCGAATCAACCATGGACCGAACATCAGGCCGAGCAGGAACGGGATGCCGGTGCCTACGATGGTGAGCCAGCCGACCGTTCGGCGCTCCTCCCTGCTGAAAAGTTGCTGCATCTCCGCGCCCGAGAGAAACATGAGCAGCAGCAGCCCAAGCCAGTAGACGAAGTCAAGAATGTTGCCTTGATGTCTGGCGGTGTCGATGATGTGGGCCGCGAAGGGCAGGCGGCCAAGCAGGGCCGGTCCGAGCACGACGCCCGCCAGTATCTCCCCAACCACCTTCGGCTGGCGCATCTTCATGAACAGATAGCCAAGCAGTTGTGCGAGGCCGACAAGCAGAAGCAGAACAAAGAGAACCGCAGTCAGTTGGTCGTTAGACATATCTTGCTATCCGGTACTGGAATGCTCCGCTTTCTCCAGAGCTGGTCCTACATCCGGCACTCAGCGGGAAAGCCCCCAAGAAAGACTGAGATGCGGATTCGACATTATCCCGTCAGAATCGCGCGTCTTCAGGCGAAATCTCTACTTCACGGGATACCAGGGTTACCGATCTGCAGCCGTTAGTACCAGAAAAGATACCGCATGCTGAAACACTCGCCATCCGCTGCCCACTCCAGACGCGATTTGGTATTTCAGCCACATCCAGTTATAGTCAGACATATGCGACCGCATCGGTCGCCTTTGGAGCGAATCTCCCGTGAAGGCCTCGAGGAACAGGTGATGGCGCTGAGTGATATCGCGGTAGGCGGGTCGGCGGTGGTGGCCTCGATTGAGCTGCCCCACGAGGTCGGCGATCACTTGATGCACCTTGGATTTCTGCCGGAGGCCACCATCGACGTGTTGCGCCGCGCCCCGGCCGGTGATCCCACGGTATACCGCGTTGAAGGCGCCGAAATAGCCCTGCGCCGCGAAACAGCCTGCCACATCTTCGTGCACCCGGCGAATGCGGCACAGCGGGAGAACGCATGAGCTGTCACACGCCGACTCCGTCTGTTGCTGTCCTCGACGAGCCGCCGGTCAAAGCCGGCCAGCCTCGCGGCCGCTTCCGCACCATCGCGCTGATTGGGCCGCCGAACAGCGGCAAATCCACGCTCTTCAACCGGCTCACCGGGCTGCGGCAGAAGGTCGCCAACTATCCCGGCGTGACTGTAGAGCAGCGCTCCGGCCGCATGAGCGGCATACGCCGTCACGACCTGACGCTCATTGACCTGCCCGGCGTTTATAGCCTCACCGGATATTCCGAGGACGCGCGCGTTGCCGTGGATGTGCTGAAGGGCGAAATGCCCGGCACGCCCCGCCCAGACGCGGTCCTGATCGTGCTCGACGCGCTCAACCTCAGCCGTCAGCTCATGCTTGCGGGACCGATTCTCGCCCTTGGACTGCCCACCATGGTGCTGCTGAATATGGCAGACCTGATGGAGTCGCGCGGTGGCGTGGTCGATCCGCTCGCGCTGGCGCAGGAGCTGGGCCGCCCGGTCGCGCTGATCAGCGCGGCACGCGGCACCGGCATCGATGCAATCGAGCGCTTCCTGCAGCAGCACAGCAGCAATCATCCTGAATTCGCAAAGACCTTGCCCGTGCTTCCCATTGAGCTCCCGGTCCTGCAGAACCCCGGCGAGTGCCGCCGCTGGGCATCGCAGGTCAGCAGCCGGACGAAATACAAAGCCCCGGCATCGCCGCTCTGGACGCGCCGTCTCGATTCCGTGCTGCTCCATCGCGTGTGGGGGCCGCTCATCTTTCTTGCTGTCGTGGTCACGGTGTTTCAGGTTGTCTTCACCATCGGGCAGCCGCTCAGCGACTGGATGGGTGATGGCCTTACCATCCTCGGCACCCGTATTGCGAATTTCATTCCGATTCCATGGTTGCAGGCCCTGGTCCATGCCGGTCTATGGAACGGTGTGCAGGCGGTGCTGGTCTTCCTGCCGCAGATTCTATTGCTCTTCCTCTTCATCGGCATTCTTGAAGACTCCGGGTACCTGGCGCGCGCGGCTCTGATTGCAGACCGCGTCATGCGCTCCATCGGGCTCAACGGCAAGGCATTCATTCCGCTGCTTTCCGCCTACGCATGCGCCGTACCTGCCATCATGGCGACGCGCACCATCGAGAACAAGCGCGACCGGCTCGCCACGATCCTCGTCGCGCCATTCATGACCTGCTCGGCGCGCCTGCCCATCTACACGCTCATCATCGCCGCCTTCGTGCCGAATCGCCCGGTGCTCGGCAGCCTGATTGGGATGCGCGCCTGCGTCATGCTCAGCCTTTACGTGCTCGGCTTTCTCGCGGCGCTGCTTACCGCAAAGCTGCTGAAGTCCTCTGTGCTGAAGGCTTCCTCTTCACCCTTCGTGCTGGAACTGCCGCAGTACCGCTGGCCTACAGTGCGCTCACTCAGCCTGCGGCTTTACGATCGCAGCGCCCTCTTCCTGAAGAAGGCTGGCACCATCATTCTTGGCGTCAGCTTCGTGCTCTGGGTGCTCAGCATTCTGCCGGTGCACAACGGCAACTTCTCTGATCTGGCAGGCAGCGTGATCGGCAAGGTCGGCCACTTCGTCGAGCCGGTGCTGCGACCGCTCGGCTTTAACTGGAAGATCGGCATCGGCCTGCTGAGCTCGATCATCGCGCGCGAAGTGATTGTCGGCACGCTGGGGACACTCTATGGCGTCGACCCAAGCACTCAGGCTCTAAGCCTGCAGGCGGCACTGCGGCACGATATGACGATTGGCGGCGCCATCGCACTGGTCGTCTTTTTCGCGTTTGCGATGCAGTGCACCTCGACGCTCGCCGTGGTTCGGCGCGAAACCAACAGCCTGCGCTGGCCGATCATTCAGTTCTGCTATATGAGCGGCCTCGCGTATGTCGCCGCACTGATCACCAATCAGGTGCTCTCGCAGCTGCTGTAGAAGTACTCTGCTGTAACCCCACATCCCGCATCTTCTGCGACAATAAAGACTGAGACCAGGCAATGATTTCTGTCAGCAATCTGAGCATGCGCTACGGCGCCAAGATCCTCTTTGAGGATGTCACCATCAACTTCATTCCGGGACGACGTTATGGGCTGACCGGCCCCAATGGCTCCGGCAAATCCACCTTCATGAAGGTGCTGGCCGGCGATCTCGAACCGCAAAAAGGTACCGTCGTCCGGCCGAAGAAAATCTCCGTCCTGCGCCAGGACCAGTACGCCTTCGACGCCTACCGCGTCATCGATACCGTCATCATGGGGAACAAAGGCTTGTGGGCGGCGCTGGAAGAGCGGGAAGCCATCTACGCCAAGCACGACATGTCCGATGCGGACGGCATGCGTCTGGGCGAGCTCGAAGGCATTGTGGGCGAAGAGGACGGCTACACCGCCGAGAGCGACGCTGCGATCCTGCTGCAGGGCCTCGATATCCCAGACGAGTTCCACGAGCGCAAGATGAGCGAGTTGCAGGGCGGCCAGAAGGTGCGCGTCCTGCTGGCCCAGGCGCTCTTTGGCAAACCGCAGGCGCTGCTGCTCGACGAGCCAACCAACTATCTTGACCTCGACTCCATCCACTGGCTGCAGGATTTCCTGGAGCACTTCGAGGGCACCCTCATCACCATCTCGCACGACCGCCATTTTCTGAACAGCGTGTGTACGCACACGGCGGACATCGACTACGAGACCATCATCACCTACACCGGCGGATACGACGACATGGTGCTGCAGAAGACCCAGATCCGCGCCCGCATCGAGTCACAGAACGAGCAGCGCGAGAAGAAGATCGCGCAGTTGAACGACTTTATCGCGCGCTTCTCCGCCGGCACCCGCTCCAGCCAGGTCACCTCGCGCAAGAAGGAGGTCGAGCGCCTGCAGACCACCGAGCTCGCCCGCTCCAACATCGCGCGCCCCTACATCCGCTTCGACATGCTCCGCCCCTCGGGCAAACACATCCTGGAGTTCGATAGCCTCAGCAAAGGCTACGCCGACCAAAAGGTCGTCAACGGCTTCAGTGGCTCTGTCATGCGCGG
>DASUWP010000083.1:0-3975 GCA_036378335.1 Acidobacteriaceae bacterium
AACGCCACAAACGCAATCGCCAGCAAAATCCCCGGCAGCGCCAGAAACGCATTCATCACGAAGATGTTGAGCGCCGTATCCACCCAGCCGCCGTAGTAGCCCGCGAGGCCGCCGACCAGCATGCCCAGCGAGAGCGAGATACCGACTACGCTGACGGCCACGATCAGCGAGATGCGCGCGCCAAACAAAACACGCGAGAAGATATCGCGCCCCAGCTCATCGGTGCCAAACCAGTGGGCGTGGCTGGGAGAGAGCAGACGATGATTCAGATCGATGGCTGCGGGATCGTAGGGCGCGGTTGCCGATGCAAACAGAGCCATCAGCACGAAGAGAACAAGCAGCGCGACCCCAATGACGGCCAGAGGCTGATGTTTGAAGCGATAGCCGAGGGAGGCGCGGGCCATGGCGGCATGATCGCACAACCCGAAGCAGCCGTGGGATGGGCGAGCTGTGCGATCAGACGTACGGACCGACGTAGTTACCGGACCGAGTTACATGGAGGCGGGAGTCATGATGACACCGCAGGCGATGCGGGCGCCGGAGTTTCCGGATGGATCGGTCATCATATCGTCGGGCTTCGCGTGAATGACGATAGATGTGCCTTCACCCGTGAAAACGGAATCCATCGCCTTGGGATCGAGCGAGATGCCCTTGGTGCTGAACTCGGTCTTGTCCGTGCCGTCCGGTCCTACGGTGAGATTGAAGGGCATGTCGCCCGCATGCGGGCCGCTGGGGTTGTTGGCGCCGTGCTGTTTGCTGCCGGGGTTGAAGTGGGCGCCGGCAGACTTAAAGTCCGGCGCGTCGCATTTTGGGGATTGATGGATGTGAATGCCATGCTGGCCGGGCGGCAGATTCTTCACGTCGACGCGCACGTTGACGGCGCCGCCCTTGCCGGAGCGCAGCGTCACGGTTCCGGCATCTTTGCCATCGGCGGTGTGGATTGCCACAACCACCGGCTTTTGCTTTGCGGCGCTTGCTGAAAGTGCTGCTACGGTCATCAGAACCGCCAACGTCATCACCCGTTTCAGCTGCATGTTCTCTCCAGTTTGTCTCGGTCGTTCATTCATGCGACTAATGCGCGCGTGGCTGCGGGTTCCACTCTGGCGGCTGCCTGCGTCGTCGGCTCCATTGCGAGCAGATTGTTAAAGCGGTGGAAGTAATGCCGTCCGAGTCGTGAAATGCGCGCCATAGTTTCACCTCGCACTGAACTGTCTCTCTTCTAGTGTAGCTGCGAGGACGGCGCGGCGCGGCGTTTCTGGCAGAGGTTAGTGACCGCCGGGCGCGCCGCCGGCGCGGAAGCGGCGGATGAAGAAGGTCAGAGGCGTGACGGCGAGCATGACCCAGCCCATAACACGGAAGCAGTCCATGTAGGCGAGCAGGTGAGCCTGATTGCCGAGCTGGTGGTAGACGTTCGCCAGAGCTGCGGCATGAGCATCCCCGGCCGAGATGCCCCGCTGCGTTAGAAAGCCGGTGAGGGCGCGGACCCGCTGCTCGAGCAGGCCGGAGGTCCGCGGGACCGCCGCACTCACCACCGACTGGTGGTAGTCGAAGCGACGCTCGCTGGCAGCGGTGATGAAAGCGATACCGAAACTGCCGCCCCAATTGCGAAAGAGATTGGTGAGGCTGGAGGCGCGGTTGTTCTGGTCGGGGCGCAGCTCCGAATAGGCCACGACATTCAGCGGGACGAAGAAGAAAGCGTAGCCAAGTCCCTGATAGACGCGGGCGAGCGCGTAGTGCCCATAGTTTGTCGCGAGAGTGAAGCTGCTGTAGTACCACATGGACGCGGCAACTCCGAGCAAACTGCCGGCAAGAAGCACGCGTGGGTGCACGATACCTTTCTGCACCAGACGCGCGCCGACGGGAGCCAGCAGGGTGATCATGAGCGCTCCCGGGCCAAGCACCAGACCTGCATCGATGGCGCGATAGCCATAGAGAGACTGCAGGATCTGCGGGATCATCGTGGTGGTGCCGAAGAGCCCGAATCCAAAAATGAACAGCAGCACAGAAGCGATGGTGAAGTGGCGGCTCTTCAGCAGGTGCAGGTCGATGATGGGGTCCTTTTGCCGCAGTTCCCAGAAAATCGCCGCGACCCAGCATACGATCGCGATGACAAAGGCCGACGCAATGATGCGGCTGCCGAACCAGTCATCGATCTGACCGCGATCGAGAAAAATTTCGAGCGCGGCCGAGCCGAGGCCGACCAGAAGGATTCCTGTGGTGTCGATCTTCAGGCGGCCGCCAGCGCGCGCGGCTTTGCGCTCAATGGTGAACGCGGGCGGGTCTTGCACCAGGCGGCTGCTCAGATAGAGGGAGAGCAGACCGATGGGGATATTGATGAAGAAGACCCAGCGCCAGGTGTAGTTATCGGTGATCCAGCCACCCAGAACGGGGCCGATGGCGGGCGCGGTGACGATCGCGATGGTGTAGAGCGCGAAGGCGGAGGCGCGTTTTTCCGGAGGAAATGCGTCGACCAGGATGGCCTGCTCTACGGGTGCGAGGCCGCCTCCGCCGATGCCCTGGAAGACGCGACTCAGCAGCATGAAGCCCAGACTTGGCGCGATGCCGCAGCAGAACGAACTAATAGTAAAAAGCGCCACGCAGGCGAGGTAGTAATTTTTCCTGCCGAAGACGCGGCTGAGCCATGCGCTCATGGGCAACACGACCGCATTGGCTACCAGGTAGGTGGTGAGGATCCATGTGACTTCATCGAAGCTGCGCCCGAGCCCGCCGGCGATATGGGGCAGGGAAACGTTGGCGATGGAAGTATCCAGCAACTCCATGAAGGTGGCGAGCGTGACTGTGAGCGCGACCGCCCAGGGGCTCACTCCCGGCTTTACGGCAGTGGTTTGCGCGGTACCGGTGATTTGCGTGGCGGTGGCCATCGTCCTCCAGCTCTGGATGACATAGTTGATTCCTAATGAGACCGATCGGTCGCAAATGCTATGATCTTTATTTGTGACAAAGAAGTTGACATCACGCCGGACACGCAGGGCAGCGCGGTCATCGCGAAAAGGAGACAAGACGCGGCAGCGCATCATCGCGCAGTCGGCGCCGCTGTTGAACCAGAAAGGCTACGAAGGATGTTCGCTGCAGGACATCATGGCGGCGGTGGGGCTGGAAAAGGGCGGCATCTATCGTCACTTTGCGAGCAAGGAAGAACTGGCAGTCGCGGCATTTGATTTTGCGTGGGCGGAGGTTTTTCACAGCCGCAACCAGGGTCTGGAGGAGATCCAGGATCCTCTGCTGCGGATCGAAGCATTCATTCGTAACTTTGCAGAACGAAAACCGGCTGTCCGCGGTGGTTGTCCCCTGTTGAATACTGCGATTGATGCAGATGACGGAAACGCTGCTCTGCGCGCCCGCGCCCAGCAGGCGCTCGACGAATGGCGTACTCGGTTGGCCTCTCTGGTCTCGTCAGCGATCCGGCAGGGAAGCTTGAAGCGCGGAATCCGGCCCTACGCGGTTGCGTCACTCATCATCGGCACACTGGAAGGAGCGCTGATGATCAGCCGTTTGGATGACGACCGGGCTGCGCTGAAGATCGCTCGCGATCATTTGATCTCGTATATAGAGAGTCTTCGCGGTCTTCCCGGCCTGAGGCGTCGAACGGACGCGAGCGCGCGTCGCAAGCCGCGCGAGCAGACGATAGAAGCTCTGTTGTCACTCTAGCGTGAACCAGAAGGTTGCTCCCTGATTGACCGCGCTGTTTGCCCAGATGCGTCCGTGGTGTCCGTTCACGATGCGCGCAACGGTGGCCAGCCCGATGCCGGATCCTGTGAAGTCCTTATCGCCATGCAGGCGATTGAAGGCGCCAAACAGCTTGTCGGCATAGGCCATATCGAAGCCGGCGCCGTTATCCCGCACGTACCAGGCATTCTGCCCGGAGTCCCATGCGAAGCGGATTTCGGCGCGCGCCAGCTTTGAAGTGAACTTGACGGCGTTGCCCATGAGATTTTCCAAGGCAACACGCGTGAG
>DASUWP010000084.1:0-2104 GCA_036378335.1 Acidobacteriaceae bacterium
CTCGTAACGCGCGGCTCGCACAATACGCCCGCCCCGAGTTCTTCACAGTGGTGAACTACGAGCAGGTCGTCATCGACGCTGCCGACATCAACCGCACGCTCAGGCCCGACATCATCATTCTCGACGAGGCGCAGCGCATCAAGAACTGGCAGACCAAGACGGCACGCGCGGTGAAGTCACTCGTGTCGCCCTACGCGTTTGTGCTTACCGGAACGCCGATCGAGAATCGCATCGACGAAATCTACTCGATCGTACAGTACCTTGATCCTGGTCTGCTGGGCCCGCTGTTCCGCTTTAACCGCGACTTCTACGAGCTCGACGACCGGGGCCGTCCGATCGGGTATAAGAACCTTGATCATCTGATGCGCCGCCTGCAGCCCGTAATGCTTCGCCGCCGCAAGCGTGACGTTGAGACGCAACTGCCCGGCCGAACCGTCTGCAACTACCTGGTGAGCATGGCCGATGAGCAGCGACTCCGCTACGAGGAGTTCAAAGCGCAGGCCGCACGACTCGTGCAGATCGCGCAGCGGCGCCCGCTGACGCAGCAGGAGTTTGAGCGACTGCAGAAGCTGCTCGCCTGCATGCGGATGCTGTGCGACACGCCGTTCATTCTGGATCCTGCCTGCCGCATCAGCCCCAAGCTGGAAGAGCTCGAGCGGGTGCTGAGCGAACTGTTCGCGGAGCCCGACCGAAAGGTGATCGTATTCTCGGAATGGGAGCGCATGCTGAGCCTCGTGCGCGAGTTGGCGCGGGACCTTGGGATTGAATTTGCCTGGCACACCGGATCTGTGCCGCAGGACCGCCGCCGCGCGGAGATAACGCGGTTCAAGCGCGATCCTGAATGTCGGCTCTTCCTGTCGACGGACAGCGGGAGCGTCGGGCTCAACCTCCAGATAGCAAGCGCAGTGATAAACTTGGATCTGCCGTGGAACCCGGCGAAGCTGGAACAGCGCATCGCACGCGCCTGGCGGAAGAACCAGATGCGCACGGTCGATGTCATCAATCTGGTCACCGAAGATAGCATCGAACACTCGATGCTGCACGTGCTGTCGCAGAAGCAGGCGCTCGTGGATGGCGTTCTGGACGGACAGGACGATCTGAAGGCGATGAAGCTGCCGTCCGGCCGCCGCGCGCTAGTCGAGCGGATGAGCGCGATGATGGCGCCGCCGGTCGCTTCGGTTCCGGCGGCGCCGACAGAATGGAGACTGCGCGACGAGTTGGTCGAAGCGTATGGCGATGGACTGTTGCTGCTTGAGGCACACCGATCCGAGGATGGCAGTGAGGTCGTCTTGGTGGTGTTGGAGGACGCCGATCCGTCAGTTTTGGAACAGCGGCGGCTGGCTACAGCCGGCGGTCCGCGGGTCGAGGTGATCGACCGCCGCAGTTACGAAACTATGCAGCGCCTCGCCGGTGCGGGCGTGCTACCCTTATCGGGTCAGGGGCAGGAGTTATTCCGCTCCGGTCGTCTGGCCGAGTCGGTAGCCGAACAGCGGCGCCAGCGGCTGGCCCGAGGCGCGGAGGTGATCGGCGCTGCGGAACGTAAGCTGCGCATGGTGCTGCTGCTCGCTGAAGGCGGCTTCTTAGCGGAAGCGATGCCCATGCTGGACGAATGCGTGACGCTTGCCTCCAACGCACGCAGCCTAATGACAGGCGATGCAAAGGCCGACGATACGATCGCAGCCGAGCCGTCGGTATCGCACTCACAGGATGATATCGTTGGCACCATCGGACGCCTGTTGGGCGATATCAGTGGAAACCTCCGCCCAGCTATCGATGCGGCGGGAGCGGCGGCATCCCAAGACGCAGCAACGGCCGAGTTTGCTGTCAGCCTCTCGACCCCCAATATCGGTGCCGTTGCGCCGCGCATGGACGCGGGTCTGCGAACATGACGGATGAGAGGACGCAAGTTGCCCAGCCCGCATCAGTGGAGCATCTTCGTCTCCGTTCGTTGGGATATAAAGTCAAGGGTTTACACTCCGTGAGATCGCTGGTTCGAATCTAGGTCCCCCAGCCACGAAATTCACAAATATTGTCGTATCTTGCCGGTATACCCCTTGCTGGACTCGAACTCGGTCCTGGCTGGGACATGCGGCGGGTTCGTCGG
>DASUWP010000085.1:0-5735 GCA_036378335.1 Acidobacteriaceae bacterium
CAGGTTGATTTCACCGCGACTGAAGTCGACTTGATCCCACGTAAGAGAGAACTGTTCGGAGAGCCGCATCCCCGTACCGAGGGCAACAATCAGGTCCGGCAGTCGGTGAGGATAATGCTTCGCCAAGACAGCGCGGAGCGCCTTTTCTTCGGCATCGGTCAAGAATCGAATACGTCCATTCGCTTCTGCTCGCATGCGAACCAGCCTTGCTGGGTTCTGAAAGGCACGTCCATTACGAACAGCTTCTCGGAAGATCAATGAGAACAAAGCCCTATAACGATTAGCAGTAGCAGGTGTATTTGTATTCTTGGCCAGCCAGTCGTCTATTTCGAATGGTTTGATTTGATCTGCGTATCGATCGCCGAAAGCAGGGAGGATCTTTCTTAGCCTCGATTCAATATTGCGGCGATCACGATGATGCTTCTGGCTAAAACTCAAGACTTCTTCGGCGAGTGCACGGACTTTGACAGAGCCAGTGCGAAGGTTCTGCGGCAGTTTGGCTCCGGCTCGAATCTCAGACTTACGTCGCTGGTAAAGCGCAATGGCATCGCTTCTTCTGCCCACCTTCTCACGCTTCAAAACACCGTTTACTCGGTAGCGAATCCACCAGACGTTGCTCCCAACGTCACGCTCCCAAACCCCAGTGGCTTTTGCAGTAGGTCTTCTCGGCATCGAACACGGCTCCGATCGCTACTGTACCAAAGTATCACCACATGTATCACCAGCAAATTAGAAGCTGCGGATTTTGTGATACTCCATTCAGGGCGATCATTACGATTACCAACATATTCAATGGTGATTCTGGTGCCCGGAGGGAGACTTGAACTCCCACAGCCGTTTCCGGCCCGCGGATTTTAAGTCCGCTGCGTCTGCCGATTTCGCCATCCGGGCGTGAGCGATTCGCTCGTCGTGAGCCAGCCTTCATCGTATCTGAAACGGCGGTGCATTCGGAGGAGCGCGCCCGCTCTTGAAAATCGAGCGAGGCGTTGTAGGCTGTGGGCTGCGCTGCGAACGAAAACGAGTTCCTCATGCCAAAGAATCAGCCCTGTTTCTGCTCCCGTCGTCGCCGACTGTCCGCACTCTTGCTTGCTGTCCCTTTTGTGATCGTGCTGGCGGGCCTAGCGGCTAACACGACGAATAGCTCGCCGGAGCTCTTTTCCGCCGTGATGCAGCGCATCTCCGTCCAGCCAGAGTTTCGCGAGCGCGTGCTGCAGGGCATCCGCGAGGTCCCGAAGGTTGGCGAGTTTCTCTCGCCTGATCTCGTTGATCGGCTGCGCGTCCTCATTCTTGGGAAGCAATGGCAGCGAGTGGATCATTTTCCGTCGTTGCCGGTCTTTGCTTTGAACCAAAGCGTGGATACGGCCATGCGGCTGGCAGGGAAGTCGACCGCGCCGCTGGAGCCATCGGCTCTGCTCGACACCGCGGAGTACTCGCTGGACGGGGCGACGAGCATCGACCTCGATCATCCCGCGACGACGCCCACCTACGCCGACGATTCGGCGACGGCGCAGCGGCAGATCGGTTTCAATCTCACGATGGGCGATGGGCCGGACCCGAAGCTCGCGCCGATGCACGCCGAGAGCCGTCAGCTTGCCGCGGTGCTGAACCGGCTGGCCATGAACGGACCTGGAGCGCCGCCGGCTGCAGCAATCCTGGATGGGAAGAGCTTCACCGACGGCAGCGCGCTTCTCCATGAGCTGACCGAGAGCGGTCACCGCGTCGAGATCACAGACGATGTCTACTTCGCGAACTTCGGCCATCTGCACGATGGCGGCCGCGAGGTCATGATGCCGTTCTGGATCGACACGCAGATTGCGGTTCCGGCTAGCCGGCGCTCGCTCCTGCTGCCGGTCAGTCACTCAGAGCAGGAGCTGCACGTACGCGGTCCGAAGTGGAATGCAGATGTCAGCTTCTATTTCGGCATTGATGGTAAAGCCGAGTTTCGCACGATGGACTCGCTTAACCAGAGCTGGGTGATGCATCGCGTGCTCTTCAGCTACGACGGTACGGAGCAACAAATGCGTGTGATCCGGCTCTTGAATACGGCAGTCCGCGTCTATTATCAGGCGCGGATGGCGCATCCTGAGTTGCCGTTTGGCGGCTATTACCGTCTGGGTGTCTGCCAGGATGTCAGCGCCGCTATTGAACATGCGCTTCAGGGGAAGACCGTTCTCTTTCCCATCACCCACGACCCGGCGTACTTCCCGCAAAGCGCGTCAGCCGATCCGCGGGACCGCGACTTGCTCGCCGCATTTGCCGCGATCCCTTCGGACCGCGGCTCCGGATTGCCCCCGATCGACCGCGTGTTGGGAGCTTTGCCCACGCTGCAGTATAGCGACATCATGATTCCTGGCCTGGCCAGCGATCTGGAGCGCGTGGCTGTCGCCAATCGACTGGGCCTGCTGCAACGGACGCATCCACTGCTGAGCTTCATCTTCATGATTGTCGTGGTGCTGCTGATGCTCGTTGCGGGATGGCAACTGCTGCGCCATCGCCGCAAAAGGGCTGCGGCCTCCTAACGTTGGGGCGGCGGTGTGGATTGTGGAGGCTGCGCCGGCTCAGATGGCGGTGGAGGCGCGGGTGGCTCCGGTGGTGGTTCTGTATCGCCTGCCGACAGCAATTCGATATCGAAGATGAGATCGCTCTTCGACGGGATCACTGGAGGATGCCCGCGCTCTCCGTAGGCAAGTTGATAGGGAATGAAGAGTCGGCGCTTTCCCCCGATATGCATTCCGGTCAGGCCATAATCCCAGCCGGGGATGACGCCATGAACCCCCTGCTGAAAGGTAAAGGGCTCATTGCGATCCAATGAGGAGTCGAATTTGGTGCCGTCCGACGCGAGCCAGCCGGTGTAATGCACGGTATAAAACTGGCCGGTCTGTGCCTCTGCTCCATCGCCGGGCTTGATATCGATATAGCGGAGCGCAAATGCCGATTCGACCTTGCCGGTTGCCGGCGGGATACCGGCGGGCAAGGCGGGCAGCGGATTTGCCTCAGGACAGGGAACTGCCGGCTGCCGGTGTGTGGTGGTGGTCCTGTGGTGGGTTGGCGTCTGCTGCGCTGAGATGGTAACCGCGCAGAGTGCAAAAACAGGCAAAGACAGGCTGGCGATCTTCAATTGAGTCTCCGCATTTGGTGCTTCCGAAGTCGTAGATCAGGAGTGATGTTACCCGTTTCATTTCGGGAAACTTCAGCTTTAGTGGTATGCCCAAAGGCACGTATTCCCATTGATACTCTGACTCACGTCAGTTAATAAGGAGCGCGCGATGGAGAACGGATCCAGTATCTTCCACCAGGCACGGCAGTTAGTTCAAGAAGCAGATCGCAAGCTTGAGGAATTGGAGCACCGTTTTAACGAAGCTTTCGAGTTCTCGCGCGAAGAACGCGATGAGTTGATGCCGCGCGCCTCTGACGAATATGCGAACTGGACCATCGAACTCGCGCCGAAAAGCCTGCGTGCGATCTTCCTGCTGACCCCCAAAACGGGACGGGAGTGGTCGCTCGAGGTCATGGACCCGGAACACGGGATGCGCAGCCTCGGACTCTTTCGTGGCGGCGACAATGGCGTCGGCGGATCGCGGCGGCTGCGTGCTGCACGCGTGGTCAGCGCCATCGGCAGTTGGGTAGAGAAGGCCCAGGTCCCCATGCCTGCCCAGCAGACGGTTCCCACTTCGCGCAAGGAAGCTCATATGCGCTCCGAGGCAAAGCCGGTAGAGGTGAAGGGTGACCTGCCCACGCGCGACCAGATGCCCATGCCTGCCGCGCCGCGTTGGCTGGACATGCTGCCGGATGCGCAAGGAATGCCGCTGCCCGACTCCTTGGTGGCCAAGAAGAACGCGCAGGTTGGTTTCGGTCTGGGCCGCATCTTCGGTGGCCGCGACGGAATCGCCGAACAGGCATAGTCAAACCCAACAACGAGGTTAAGCAGAGGGTGGGCGCCGCAAGGCTCTCACCCTTTCTGCATTTGCGCGAGGGAGTGTTGTGCCCCGCCTGGGCCGCGTTGACGGCCGGTGGGCGTCGGGTTCATGGTTAAGGGTTGGGGCTGAATGTCGGAAGGGGCCTGTCCATGGACGCCCAAATCACGTTCGCGCTGAATGGAAGATCGCGCACCCTCACCACTGATCCCGGCCGGCCTCTGCTGGAAGTGCTACGCGAAGATTTACAGCTCACTGGAACGAAGTACGGATGCGGCGAGGGGGAATGCCGCGCCTGCACGGTGCTGATCAATGGCGAGAGCACACCGTCGTGCCTCACCTCGATCGGCAGCGTGGATAAACAGACCGTGATCACGATCGAAGGCCTGGCGAAAGGCGACAAGCTCCATCCGGTGCAGGAGGCGTTTCTTGCCGAAGGAGCATTCCAGTGCGGTTATTGCACTTCGGGGATGATCCTTGGCATTGCGTCCGTGATGAAGAAGAGCCCTGCGGCTGGCGAGGCAGAGTATCGTGAAGAGCTCCAAAAGCATATCTGCCGCTGCGGCGGTTATCCCAAATACGTAAGCGTCATTCGCCGGCTGACAGGATCAGCGCATATCCCAAAGGCTCGGGTATGAAAATGTCGTCGCCCGAAATACCTCCCTGGGAAGCGGCCGGCGAGGGCGCCTCGCTGGAGTACGTCGATTACGATTTCGGACTGAGCCGCCGTGACCTCATGAAGAGCCTGGGCACGGGCCTGTTCATTGCCGTGTCTCTACCGGCGTTGGCCCAGGAGAAAGAGAGTGGACAACCTAAACGGAACACCTTCCTTGGCAGCGGGCCGGCGAACCTGGCGGCACGCATTCACCTTGGCGCCGATGGAAGCATCACGGTGCTGGCGGGCAAGGTAGAAGGCGGCCAGGGCGCACGTGCGGAGCTGACGCAAGCAGCAGCAGAAGAACTCGGAGTACCAGCCAGTCGGGTCCAGATGCTGCTGGCAGACACCGGCATGGTTCCGGATGACGGGATGACCGCGGGCAGCGGCACGACTCCGCGCACAGTTCCGGCGGTTCGGAGGGGCGCGGCTACAGCGCGCAATTTGCTGATCGAGTTCGCCTGCGGAGAGTGGAAGGTCAATCGGGCCGCGGTGGAGATGAGAGACGGCGAAGTTGTCCATGCAGCAAGCAGTCGATCGTGCAGCTATGCCGATCTTGCCAGAAATGCTGGAGCGATGCAGCAGTTCCAGCAGTCCATTCCCTCAGGGGTTGCGCTGACCCCGATAAAGGAATGGAAGGTGCTAGGCACGCCGGTTCCCAGGCCCTCCGGGCACGACCTCGTGACCGGCGCCCACCGATATCCGTCGGACATCGTCCGGCCGGGAATGCTCTATGGGAAGATTCTTCGCGCGCCCGCTTATGGCGCGAAGTTGGTCTCCGTCGACCTTGCGCCGGCCAAGGCGATGCCGGACGTGATCGCCGTCCGGGACGATCTATTCGTCGGGGTGGCTGCCCCGAACAGCTTTCGCGCGCAACGCGCACTGGGTGCGATCGCTGCCACCGCGAAATGGGAGAATCCGCCCGGCCCGCAGCCATCCAGTGAGGGGCTCTTTGCCTACCTCAAACAGAACGCTGAAGGCGGAATTCCTCAGAACCCGTTTGCGAACGAGCTAGCGGGTGCAAAGACATTGCGGCGGAGCTATCAGGTTCCGTACATCCAGCATGCGCCGCTGGAGCCGCGGGCGGCGGTGGCGGAGTGGCAGGATGGACGCCTGACCGTCTGGACCGGCTCGCAAAATCCGTTCGGGGTGCGCACGGAGTTGGC